>JBIIVW010000315.1:0-3875 GCA_044339205.1 Rhodoferax sp.
CCGAGACCGAATCCGTTCTGTCTCACGATATCCGACACGTACGTCACCACCACCGGCTGATTGCGCCGGCGAATGAATGGCAGCAACATGTCAGCAAATGGCCAAGGATAGTGAATCTGGATAATGTCACACTCATCAGCGGCAGCCCTGCTGCGGCTGAACGCTGACCAGGCTCCAAAATCACAAGAAGCCACTTCCATCCAGGCTCTGGCCCGTATCAGTTTGCCCTCCGGCAGTTCCAGAAAGGCCGGATTAGGCTCACGAGCCAGGGCAAATACCGTGTTCTCTACCCCCAGCGGCTGGGTCGCCAGGCACAGCTGACGAATAGCCTCCTGCAACCCTCCCTGGGTCTCCGGGAAGTAGGTGCGGTAAAGATGCAGGACACGAATTCGTTTTAACGAAGACATATCGGATGAATTTTCTGCCTCAGCAAAATCTTAGAACGCGGAAAAAGCCGCAGACATACCCCAGCCGCACAGCAGGGCAGTCCCGCTGCCAATCAAGTTGCCGGTCATGTCAAACACACAAAATCCACTGCCATACCGAAAGTCCCACAGCTCCTTGGCCAGACCGAGCAAGAAAACCAACAAGAATGCCAGCGGCGCTGACACCACAACGAGGGCGGCTGCAGTCATCCAGAAGCTCCAGACCATGTGTTGAATCTTGTCTTCCTCGCGCAGCTTGCTGGGGAGTATGGCGAACAACTGCCGGATTGAATTTTTCATCGAGAATTGGACACTACGTCATACAACAGGGTTTGCATCTTAGTCTTTTTGCTGATTCATCAGTCCCGGATCGACAGTAATCGCCTTTCGTAAAGCCTCAGGGTGGCGGACAATCAGCCGCCTCATATCCTTCTCCACAACGCCATTTTGAATAAGAACATGGATTGCCCGCGACACAGTCTCCCTGCTGGTGTTCGTCATATTTGCAATTTCCTGTTGGGTGGGCATTTTTTGAATCAGGACCAATCCGCCTGGGGCAATTTCCGCGAACTGGTTCAACAGGGCAAACACGCGTTGAAACGCGTTCGGAATACCCAAAATCACCTGGTAGTTGGTCGCCGTGCGAAGACTTGTGGCCATGCGCTTGAGCAAGCGCTCCACCACCACCGGTGTGTGGTAAATCAGGTTCAGTGCTTGCGCTCGGGGCAGCAAGGCAATCATCGAGTTTTCTGAAGCCACCACGGATGCCGAACGCGGCAAACCATCAATAATCGACAACTCCCCGAAGTAGTCCCCAGGCGCCAGAAAGTTCAGCCCAACCTCACGCCCATCCTCGGTCGGATCCACCGCCTGCAAGCGCCCGGCCAGCACAAAAAGCAAATAGTCACCCACGCTTCCCTTGTGCAGCACGTAGTGTCCGCGCTCCACCGTACGAATCTGCATCACGGCCGCCACCTGTGCCAGCGTCTGTGCATCGACCCCCGCCAAAAGTGGGATCTTGTTCAAGTGAATGGTGACGGTCTGCGCCGCAGTCAAAGCGTTTTTTTTACTAGCCAAGGTCATCCGCTACTCCTTGCGGACACGGGCTATGTCGGCCTGCACCATCATCTGGCAAATCTGCGCAAGCGTCGTGTGAGGCGCCCATCCCAGCCGGCTCGTCGCCTTGGCCGGGTCTCCCAGAGTCAGGCTGGTTTCCACCGGGCGGTAAAAGCGAGGGTTCACCCGCATGACCGTCTGTCCTATTGTCAGCGGCTCCACGCCTTCTGTAACGACCGGGTCAAATCCTGCCACCCGTGCAGTCTCGTTCTCCGCTTTGCCTTCGAACGCGACCACAACCCCCACCCCCTTGAACGCCATGCGCACAAAGTCACGCACTGATTGGGTGCGATTGGTCGCCAGCACAAAAGTATCCGGCCCTGGCGCCTGCAGCATTCGCCACATGGCATCCACATACTCACCGGCAAACCCCCAGTCGCGCATCGCATCCAGGTTTCCAAGCTCCAGCACATCAAGTTTGCCCAGCCTGATCCGGGCGACGTGATCAGAGATCTTGCGCGTCACAAACTCCCGTCCTCGCAAGGGACTCTCATGGTTGAACAAAATCCCGCTGCTGGCGAACAAGTCAAAGCTCTCCCGGTAGCTCACCGTCAGCCAGTGGGCATTCAGCTTGGCAACCCCGTAAGGGCTTCTGGGTTGGAATGGCGTTTCTTCCGTCTGCGGTACAGACGATGCCTGCCCAAACATCTCGGATGACCCCGCCTGGAAAAAGCGAATCTTTCGGTTTACCCTGCGGATCGCCTCCAGCAGGTTCAAGGCCCCAAAACCATTCACCTGTGCGGTCGCGTACGGTTGCTCAAAACTCATGGCCACCGAGCTGGCAGCCGCCAGGTTGTAAATTTCGTCCGGCTGCAGTTTTTCCAGCAAGGCCACACAGGCATTCAAGTCCAGCAGGTCATGTTCGAGCCAATGCAGATGCGGGTGATGGCGTATGCCCAGCTCATCGGCCCGCCAAAAATTGCCCGAGTTGCTCTGTCGATACATGCCATAGACCCTGTGGCCTTTTTCAAGCAGCAATGCTGCCAGGTAGCTGCCGTCCTGCCCGGTAATGCCAGTGACAATGGATGTTTTCATGCTCGGCTATTCAGTCTGTCAGGTTTTGCAGATTCATTTTTTCAACAAGACTTGCGGCACTCTGCTTCCATGTCATCCACGGCATGTTCGACGACCGGGGCGCCTGCTTGACGCTTGCCAGAGCCAGCCAAGCCTTGATCGCCTGCGCCATCGCATCGGGCTCAAGGCCGCTGAAATAATAAGCATGCCCGCCCGCCACCTCCCTAAATATGGGAATATCCCGGGCGAATATCGGAATGTCTTTTTGAGCTGCCTCAATCAAGGGCAAGCCAAACCCCTCTCCCTCCGACGCGGCCAGTAAGCAAGTGCTTGCAGCATAAATTTTTTCAAGATAGCCGTCGCTGATACCCTCCAGCCAGATCAGCCGCTTGCCCAGCTCAGGATGGCTTCGCAATCGACCCACGATAGTCGGGATGGTGCGCCTGATCTCATCGGGCAGCCCCTGCCAGCCCTCTTTGCCCACAATCACCAGATTCACATCCTGGCCTTCTTCCCACAGCCGGGTGAATGCCTCCAACGCCTGCAAGTGGCCCTTGCGCGGTTCAATCGTGCCCACCATCAAGAAACTCGGCATCCCGTAGATTTTCGACAACACTTTCTCTGCATCGTCAGGAAAGCCATGGGTGGGAATTGAACTTTCAATATCCGCGCCAAGATGAAACCAGTCAATGTGCAAGGGGCGCGACCGGTCGGGCCCGTAGGCCACCATCCAGTCCGTCAGGTCATCCGCAACGGCCTTCGAGATACACGTGGCGCTGTCAGCCACCCGCGCCACCACCTGCAGCCACTCGCCAAAACCAAACTGCCCCGGCGGGAAAAATTCCGGCATCTGAATTGGCAAAAGGTCATAGACAAAGAAGTGAATGCCGATGCCTCGCGCCTTCAAGACGCCAAACAACCCGCAGCGTTCGGCCTCGACGGCAAAACCGGACGTAAAGTCGGCTACCAACAACGAATCCCCCGCCGCGTAATCAACGGGCTCATCCGCCATCCAGTCACCCGCAATACCCAGTGCCCCCGATGTCCAATGCCGCGCATAGCGGTAATGCCACACCCCACCCTCATCCGACAAATAAACCGGCTCCACCCGAAAACCTGCTGGCGGCGCCTGCACAAGCTCCCACACCAAAGCCCGCACAACGCGCTGAATACCCGTTTTCAGGTCGTTGCGACAAGTGGCAGACACATCCACCAGCAACTGCCGCGACGCCCGCTTGACCGGCCTTGCATCCTGGATGGCCTGCGCCATGGCCTTGAATTCGGTATCTGAGGGCGCTTGGTCGGCTCGTTCAGCAATGA
>JBIIVW010000316.1:0-3857 GCA_044339205.1 Rhodoferax sp.
TTTGCCAGTGCGCCCGACCTGCACATCAATGCCCAGAACGACCGTGAGTTGCTCTTGCGCGGGAAACTTGTGCGCTACCGCCCAGCGCGGCTCCCGGGTCACAAAACCCATGCGGCGCTGCAAGGCAAGGCTGTTGACCTTGTAGACCACACCGTCAATGTCATACGGCAAGGCATCGCGCTGCACACCAATAGTTTGATAGTACGCTACTAAATCAGAAGCACCTAAGGCAATAGATACGCCGGCTGCAACCGGAAAACCCCATATTTTCAGGGTTTGGAGCATCTCATGGTGCGTGGCAAACGACGGGCCACCCGCCTCGGGCTGTGTGACCTCGCCCAAACCATAGGCAAAAAAGCTCAAGGGCCGCTGGGCCGCAATGCTTGAGTCAAGCTGGCGCACGGCCCCGGCGGCAGCGTTGCGGGTATTGACAAAGGTCTTGAGGCCTTTGGCCCGCTGTTTGTCATTGAGCGCCTCAAAGTCAGCGCGGCGCATGTAGACCTCGCCCCGCACCTCCAGCACCGGCGGCGCCTCAGGCGGCAGGCGCAAGGGGATCTGGCCGATGGTTCGAATATTTTGGGTGACGTCTTCCCCCATTTCGCCATCGCCACGGGTGGCGGCCTGCACCAGCACGCCCTGCTCGTAACGCAGGCTCATGGCCAGACCATCAAACTTGGGCTCGGCTACGTACTCCACAGGCGGGGCAGCCTCGTCCAGCCCCAGTTCCCGGCGGACACGGGCATCAAAATTGTGGGCGCCGCTGGCCTCGGTGTCGGTCTCGGTGCGGATGCTGAGCATCGGCACGGCGTGGCGCACGCTGGCGAACTGGTCCAAAACCCCGCCGCCCACACGCTGCGTGGGCGAGTCCGGGGTGATCAGCTCGGGGTGCTTGGCCTCCAGGGCCTGCAGTTCCTTGAATAAGCGGTCGTATTCAGCGTCGGGGATGCTGGGCTCATCCAGCACGTAGTAAAGGTGATCATGGTCGTGAATCTGCTGCTTGAGTTGCTCAAGGCGAGCGGTCTCCGTTGTGTCCAAGGTGCCGAACAAATCCTGGTTGAGCATGATGGATGCGATCAAGCCTCAGCGCTCAAGAAAAAAGCCGTCTTGCCAAGGCAGAGCCGGCTGACAAATCACGCCGGTCCAGCGTGTCGTACAGGGTGCCCAGTTCGGCGCCAATCACGTCCATGGCCTCCGGCGGCAGGGTCAGTCCGTTGTCGTCGGTCACCACGCCATCCATTCGCTCAGCCAGCGCCAATGCAACCTCGCGCATGCGCTCAAAGGGGCGCTCTCCCCGGTCAACCTGGGGCACGTCCAGGCTGATGGCGACTTCCCGAATGGCGGACTGCGAGATGTCTTCAGCCATGGCGGCCTGAGCATCAAACAACAGGCCCAGCATGGGCGGCAGACCGGCCTGGCGGGCCGGCAGAAGCATGCGCCCGGGAATCACCCCCGACACAAAGCCCAGATGGGCTGCGTTTTGCTGCACATAGCCGGGGCTCCAGGCCGAGTTGCGGGCGCGCACAACAAAGCCCAGCTGCGCATCGTGGTCACCGGCAAAGTGATCCAGCTCGCGGGCACGGGCTACTTCCTCGCGCATCTCGGGGAATTCAGGTGTGCCATTGATGGTGTCACAAAAGGCCTGGGTCTTGATCACAAACTCCGAGTACTCGATTTCATTGAGTGCACCCGAACGATTGGCCAACTGCACCCCCGCCTGAAAAGACAGATAACGCTGGCCGGCCAGAGGCACTTCCCAGCTCTTGGAGGTGGCATTGAAGCCCTCAATAGCGAAGGGCTTGCTGCCGGCGCGCCGGGTGGCGGGCATGGCAGCGAGCGCCGCATCTCCCGAGACCGGAGTTTCCAGCGCAATCGGTGCGATCACATCAATCAGGGCGTCCATGGTCGGGCGCTTTTCCGGCGTTGGCAGGGGAAAGTTCACCACATCAAAAGCCGCCATGTCCAGACCGGGCTCAATGCCGCCCCCCAAAGCTGCCTCGCTCCCGGCGGGCTTGGCGCTTTCTTCGGGAATGGCCTGGCGGGGCCTGTTCTTGCGGGCTGTCCAGACCGCGTGCGCGGCCATGACCAGCAATAACAGAGCACCCGAAACGATCAGGCCAATTTGCAAATTGCTCATGGGCATCACACGCTCTCCACCATCGAAATAGCAGACTCCATATCCACAGCGACAATACGCGACACGCCTTGTTCCTGCATAGTGACCCCTATCAATTGTTTGGCCATTTCCATGGCAATCTTGTTGTGACTGATGAACAAAAACTGGGTCTCTTTGCTCATGCTCGACACCAGCTTGGCATAACGCTCGGTGTTGGCATCGTCCAGCGGCGCGTCCACCTCGTCGAGCAGACAAAAGGGCGCAGGGTTGAGCTGAAAGATCGCAAACACCAGCGCAATGGCCGTGAGTGCTTTTTCACCACCCGAAAGCAGGTGAATGGTCTGGTTCTTTTTGCCGGGCGGCTGGGCAATCACCTGCACGCCGGAGTCCAGAATTTCCTCCCCGGTAATGACCAGGCGCGCATTGCCTCCGCCAAACAGCTCGGGGAACATCTTGCCAAAGTGCTCATTGACTGCATTGAAGGTGCCCGACAGCAGCTCACGGGTTTCACCATCAATCTTTTTGATGGCGTCCTCCAGCGTGGTCATGGCCTCGTTCAGGTCCGCCGACTGGGCATCCAGAAACCTCTTGCGCTCACCTGCGGTGGCCAATTCGTCCAGCGCGGCCAGGTTGACGGCGCCCAAAGCGGCAATCTCCCGGTTGAGCCGGTCGATCTCACTTTGCAGGCCCGACAGGCGCACATTGCCCTCGCCCACTGAAAGCGCCACGGCCTCCAGGTCAGCCTGGGCATCCAGCAGCAGCTGGGTGTATTGCTCAAAGCCCAGACGGGCGGCCTGCTCCTTGAGCTGGAATTCGGTGATGCGCTGGCGCAGCGGGTCAAGTTCGCGCTCCAGTTGCAGGCGGCGCTCGTCACTGGCGCGCAGCTTGGCGGTCAGGTCATCGTATTCGCTGCGCCGGGCGCCCAGCGACTTCTCGCGGTCCATCTTGGTGGCCAGGGCGTCTTGCAGGCCGCCCTGGGCTGCCGCGTCGTTGAGGCGCGCCAGCTCGTCTTGGGCGCGCTGAGCCTCGGCCCGAATGGACTCAGCCTGCTGGCTTGCGGTTTCAATCGCCCGCGACAACTCGGCGCGCCGGGCGTCCAAACTGCGCAGCGAAAACGTGGCTTCCTGGGACTGGCGCTCCAGGCTGCGCTGCTGCTCACGGCATTCATTGAGCTTGCGTTCGGCATCCATCACCCGCTCATCAAGCTGGGCGTGGCGCTCCTGGGTGTCGGCGAGTTGCATGTCGAGCTCTTCAAAGCGCGCTTCCAGCGTCACCCGGCGCTCCTGGAGTTCATCCAACTGGTCATCCACCTCGGCCAGGTCGCTGGCAATCTGGGCGCTGCGCACCCGGGCCTGCTCGGCCAGTTGCGACAGGCGCAGGGTTTCGACCTGCAGCTCATGGGCACGGCTCTGGCTCTCGGCAGCCTCGCGGCGCACGGCCACCAAGCGTTGCGAGGCATCCGCATAAGCCGCCTCGGCCCGCACCAAAGCATAGCGCGATTCCTCGGCAATCAGGGCCTGGGCCTTGAGTTGTTTCTCGAGGTTGTCGATTTCCTGGGCCCGGGCCAGCAAACCGGCCTGCTCCGAGTCGGGCGCGTAAAACGTCACGCTATGGACGCCAACGCAATGCCCCGACTTCACAAAAATCATCTCGCCGGGCTGCAGCGCATGGCGACTTGCCAGCGCGTCCTCAAAACTGGCCGCCGTAAAACAGCCTTGCAGCCAGTCCACCAACACCGCTTTTT
>JBIIVW010000317.1:0-3854 GCA_044339205.1 Rhodoferax sp.
GGGATCGTCTCCGAGGTGACGGACCGCGTGCAGGCAGAAGAGGCCATAGCCGAACGTATGACTCAAATTGATGCTATTTTCAGTTTGAGTCCAGACGGATTTGTACTCTTTGATGCGCAAGACCGCATCGTATTTTCCAACCCGGCTTTTGAGCGCATGACGGGCTTGCAGTGGGTGAGCGACCAGCCCATGAGCCTTCAAGAGTTTGAGTGCGCACTGATCGACCTCTGCGACCCACAGCACACCTTTCCCTTCTTACAGGGTCACAGTGTTGATTGGCAATGGAAGGCCCAGCTTCAACTGGCCAGGCCACAGCGCCGTGTGGTTCAAGCGCAATCACGTCGGAACACCCAGGGCCGAAGCGAAACCATTTTGTACTTTCGCGATATCACCCATGAAGACGCCGTGGACCGCATGAAGAGTGAGTTTTTGGCCGCTGCCGCGCATGAGTTAAGAACGCCGATGGTCAGTATCTTCGGCTTCACCGAACTCCTGCTCAAGCGCAAGTTTTCTGAAGAACGGCGTACTGACATGCTCGAAACTATTTACCGCCAGTCCGGCTTGCTGGTGAAGATGATCAATGAATTGCTGGACTTGGCTCGCATCGAATCACGCCGGGGGCTGGATCTGAAAATCAATGCCCACAATTTGTCCGACCTGATCAACAACAGTGTCAAGGGGCTCATGCTTAAAGACACCGACCGCCAGGTGGTTATCGCCAACGTGCCCGAGGCGATGGTGCTGATTGACCCCGAAAAAATGCAATTGGCGATGAATAATCTGCTGAGCAATGCGTTCAAGTACTCACCACACGGCGGCTTGGTGTCCTTGAACGCCCGAGTTGAAACGCGAGGCTCGGAGCAGTTTGCAGTGATTGCGATCCGGGACCAGGGCATCGGCATGAAGCCCGATCAACTGGCCCGGGCCTTCGAGCGTTTTTATCGGGCAGACGCCTCTGGCAACATTCCTGGCACCGGCTTGGGCTTGAGCATGGTGAAAGAAGTGGCCGAACTGCACGAGGGTAAGGTGGAGCTGGTCAGTACTTTAGGCCATGGCACCACGGCCAGTTTATGGATACCGCTGGCCAAGCCAGACCACTTGCAAAGCCGCGCTGGAACCGCGCAGCTGGCAGACAGTTGACGGTTAAGCCAGGTTTTCGGTCGGCTTGATTTTTTGCAAATACTGTTGATGGACCAAGTTTTCCAGGCGGGTGTAGTCGATCGGTTTTTGACAAAAGGCCACGCTTTGCGGCAAACCGCCACGCGAATTGATGTCGTCCGAATCCAGCGCGGAGACCACGACAATGACCAGGTTCTCAAACCCCGAGCCCGGCCGCTGGAGTGAGCGCAGCATCTGAAAACCATCCATACCGGGCATATTGAGGTCGGTCACGACCATGTCTGGCCGCGTCTGCCCGATGGCTAGCAGACCGTCAAACCCATTACTGGCCTGCGTTAGCTGCACCGGAAATGTCCAGCCCTCAACCACCATGGCGAACAACTGAAGCAAGTCCGGATCATCCTCCACCACCAGCAGCTTGAATGGCAAGTCAACCGGGTCTGCTGCCACGGCAGTGGATTGCACGGGTGACAACATGTGGGCGCGTTCGGCCATCAGTTTTTCCACGGAACCCCTGGCTATCCGGCGGTGGCCACCCGCCGTGCGCCAAGCCGGCAAAATCCCGGCTTCGACCCACAATTGAATGGTCCGCACCGCCACCCCCAGGGTCTCACCCGCTTCCCGTGTGGTCATGAGGTCGTCATTGGTCGCTATTTTTCGCATGTTTATATCAGTCTGCGTTGGGCATGAAGGGACGCGACAACAAGAAGTCAATTGCCACGGGGAACCACAGGGTGACCGAGGTACCCTGCCCAAGATTGCTCTGCACCTGCACCTGGCCGTCTTGCAACTCCGTAATTTCCTTGACCAGGCTCATGCCCAGCCCGGTCCCCGCAATCTTGCCCGATGGGTCGGCCCGGAAGAATCGGTCAAACATGCGCGCCACCTGGTCTGGCGACATGCCCAAGCCCTGGTCGGTGATGCAAATACCTACCTGTTGCTCGCCATCTCCGTCACGCACCAAAGTGTCCAGCACAATCGGGCCGCCCTGTGGCGAGTATTTGAAGGCGTTGACCAGCACGTTCAGCAGGGCCTGGATCGTCTTGTCCGGGTCCACCATGACGGCCAATTGGCCATGCGGCAGGTTCGTTGTCACTTGCCGCTTGTCCCCCTTGACGACCAGGCCACGGATCGTGTTCTTCACGATGTTGTCCACACTGCACTGCTGCCGATGGAAGTCCTTGCCTTGGCGTGACTCGATTCGGGACAAATCCAGCAATTCATTGATCAGCTTGGCCAGGAGTTTGGACTGCCGGTAGATGGTCTGCAACAACTCTTTTTGTTTCTCAGGCGCCATGACCCGGCTTATCAGCAATTCGGCAAACCCCAAAATGCTGGCCAACGGGGTGCGCAACTCATGCGCCGCCGTGACCAAAAATTCGCTCTTCATTCGGTCCACTTCATATTCCACCGTGATGTCCCGAAAATAAAACACCAGCCCCCCACAAGCCATCACACTTGCGCTGATTTGCATCATGGTGCGCCGGGGTAATACAAACTGAATGACCGACAAGAGGCGCTGAGTCGATTCCAAGTCAGCCAACGCCAGTTGATGGAGCATGGCCGTCACGGGCAGGCGCACAGTCTCCTGCGGGTCGAGCATGCTGCACAGCTGGACTTCAAGGCTGGTCAGCGTCAGTTGCCGGTCCCAGCTGTCGTCGATCAGAAACATCCGCTTCAATGACCGATTGATGTGGCGCACCACCCCATCGGCGTCGGTATAGATCACACCGCTTTCGTTGAGATCCACGATGTCCAACAGTTGTGCCTGACTGATTGCCAGCCGCGGCTCGTCCGTGTCAGTGGACTGGTGGTGTGGCGGTGTGGTCAGGCTCATGGAACTCCCTCGCGGTGCACCTGATTCTAAGGGCGCACAAGTGGGAGTTTTGTTTTTTGTGCGTTTGAGCATATTTATCGATTTAGCGCCACCAGGCCCAGTGATGGCCCGTGTGGCCCCCGGCCACAACCGATTTTCATCCCTTGAGAGACAAGTTAATGGCTATGTTTTATATAGCTGATAACCATTTAAACTAGCTGGCCAGAGGCATTTTTAACTGGTTTTTTTTGGCAAGAGCAACAACTCGGCAATGGCCATACCCACTTCGGTTGTATTCGCGGTACCACCCATGTCTGGGGTACGCGGGCCATCTTTCAGGACCTGCTCAATGGCCAGAACCATGGCGGCATGCGCCTCGGGGAAGCCCAAAAAGTCCAGCATCAACGCGCCCGACCAGATCATCGCAATCGGGTTGGCGATGTTTTTGCCATAGATGTCGGGCGCCGAGCCATGCACAGGCTCGAACAAAGAGGGGGACGTGCGCGCCGGATTCAGATTGGCCGAAGGCGCAATACCAATAGTGCCGGTGGTGGCTGGCCCCAAGTCAGAGAGGATGTCGCCAAACAGGTTGGTGGCTGCCACCACGTCAAACCGGCCCGGCTGCAGCACAAACCGGGCCGTGAGAATGTCGATGTGCTGCTTGTCCAGCGTGATCTCGGGGTAGTTTTTGGCCATCTCGTCGGCGCGACCATCCCACCAAGGCATGCTGATGGCAATGCCGTTGGACTTGGTGGCCAAGGTCACGTGTTTGCGCGGGCGGCTCTGGGCCAGCTCAAAGGCAAACTTGAGCAAACGGTCGCTGCCCTTACGGGAAAAGACCGACTCCTGAATGACCACCTCGCGGTCGGTCCCCTCAAACATGATGCCGCCCAGGGAGGTGTACTCGCCTTCGGTGTTT
>JBIIVW010000396.1:0-3849 GCA_044339205.1 Rhodoferax sp.
TGGTCAGCAAAATTGTGCGCCTGGAAACCACGGTGGTGCGTTCCGAAGCGGAGGCTCTGCTGCTTGAGAACAACCTGATCAAGACGTTGAACCCGAAGTACAACATATTGTTTCGGGATGACAAAAGCTACCCTTATCTGAAGATGACAGGCGCCGCCGTCACTTCGAACCCGGGCACGAGCTTCCCTCGGGTCTCGTATTACCGGGGCGCCGTCGAGAAAAAGCACCACTACTTTGGGCCTTACCCGAGCGCCTGGGCCGTCAAAGAAGCGATCCTTTTGATGCAAAAGGTGTTTCGTTTGAGAACCTGTGAGGACCCGGTTTTCAACAACCGCACCCGCCCTTGTCTGCTTTACCAAATCAAGCGCTGTTCAGCGCCTTGCGTGGGTCACATCAACGCCCCGGATTACGCTCAGGACGTGGCCAATGCCGAGCGCTTTTTGCGCGGCGATGCCCGCCAGGTGATGGACACGCTGGAAGCCCGCATGATGGCGCACGCCGACAGACTGGAGTTTGAACAAGCCGCTGAGTTGCGCAATCAGGTGGCGGCCTTGTCCAATGTGCTGCACCAGCAGTCGGTGGACAACGTGTCGGATCGTGACGTGGACATTTTGGCCGTGAAGGTACAGGGCGGCCGTGCCTGCGTGAATCTCGCCATGGTGCGGGGAGGGCGTCATTTGGGGGATCGCCCCTATTTTCCGGTTCATGTGGAAGATGCGGCGGTCTTTTATGTGGATGAAGAGGTCGATACTGACGCAGCTGCTGTGCCATCCATTGAGGCCCAGGTGTTGGCTGCGTTCGTGGCACAGCACTACCTGAATGTGCCGGTACCTCCGTCGCTGGTAGTAAGCGAGCCAGTTGATAAAAGTCTGCTCAAAGCCCTGTCGGTTCAATCCGGCGTCAAGGTGACGGCCGTTCACCAACCACGTGAACAGCGCCGCGTGTGGCTGGAAATGGCGCAGACCAACGCCGGTCTTCAGTTGGCGCGTTTGCTGGCAGAAGAGGGCTCCCAGCAGGCTCGCACCCGGGCACTGGCCGACGCCCTGGACCTGACGCTGGATGACCTCGACAAATTGCGAATCGAATGTTTTGATATCTCACACACCGCGGGCGAGGCTACACAGGCGTCGTGTGTGGTGTTCCATGAACACAAGATGCAAAGCGCCGAATACCGTCGGTATGGCATTGAGGGCATCACGCCTGGAGATGATTACGCGGCCATGCGCCAAGTGCTGTTGCGCCGTTATGGCAAGCTCGCCGAGACTCTGCACGAGGCCCAGAAAACAGGGCAAATGCCGGCGGGAACCGGCCGCCTGCCCGATTTGGTTCTGGTGGATGGTGGCAAGGGTCAAGTTTCCATGGCCCGCGAAGTCTTTGAGCAACTCGGGCTGGATTTGTCCCTGATTGTGGGTGTGGAAAAGGGGGAGGGTCGAAAGGTCGGATTGGAGGAGTTGGTTTTTGCTGATGGTCGCGACAAGGTCTATCTGGGCAAGGATTCAGCGGCCCTGATGTTGGTGGCGCAGATTCGCGATGAAGCACACCGCTTTGCTATAACCGGCATGCGAGCCAAGCGGGCCAAGGTTCGCATGGATGGCGGCAAGTTGGAGGAGATTCCCGGCATCGGGCCGAAGCGCAGGGCCAAGCTGCTCCAGCGCTTCGGTGGGGTTCGGGGCGTTGCGCTGGCGGGCGTCGAGGACATTGCCACTGTCGAAGGCATTTCCAGGGAGTTAGCTGAAGAAATTTACCGGATGTTGCACTGAACGGGCGTCACCGAAAGCGACTTGAGCCGTGCCACAATCAAGCCATGTTTTTTACCATTCCCACGATCATGACCTGGACGCGCATTGCCGCGATTCCCCTGATCGTAGGCGTGTTCTACCTTCCCATTGAGCCGGCTGTCCAGAATCTGATAGCCACTGTGATGTTTGTGGTGTTCGCCGCCACGGACTGGCTTGATGGTTACCTGGCCCGCAAGCTCAACCAGGTTTCCTCCTTTGGGGCTTTTCTTGATCCCGTTGCAGACAAATTTTTGGTTTGCGCCTGCGTCCTGATTTTGGTGCATTTGCAGCGGGCCGATGTGTTCGTCGCGCTGATCATTATTGGCAGAGAAATTGCCATCTCAGCCCTGCGCGAGTGGATGGCACAGATCGGCGCAGCCAAAAGCGTCGCAGTTCACATGGTTGGCAAACTCAAAACTGTTTTGCAGATGGTAGCGATCCCTTTTCTGCTCTTTGACGGCGTGCTGCTGGGCGTGATCGATACCCACTTGTGGGGCGTTTGGTTGATCTGGATCGCCGCCGTGATGACGGTGTGGTCTATGGTGTACTACCTGCAAAAGGCGCTGCCGGAAATCCGGGCGCGCGTCAAGTGACCGCAGGGGAAAGTCGCTCCTTGATTCGGGCGATGCCTGTAGTCTTTGTACTCATTTGGAGCACTGGCTTCATCGTGGCCAAGTACGGCATGCCCTATGCGCCACCGATGAAATTTCTTCTGGTTCGCTATCTTCTGTCGATTGCCTGTTTTTTACCCTGGATATTTGTTGCCCGTGTGAGGTGGCCAGCCAACCGGTCGCAGTGGTTGCACTTGGCCATCACGGGCGTCTTTATGCATGCGGGATATTTGGGCGGTGTGTGGGCTGCTGTCAAGGCGGGGCTGGGTTCCGGGCTTGCCGCTTTGATTGTTGGACTGCAGCCCGTGCTGACCGCTCTGTGGTTGGCGTCTGCAGGAGGCAAAATTACCCCAAGGCAATGGGCTGGGCTAATGCTGGGGTTCGCCGGCCTTGTCATGGTGGTGTCTCGCAAGTTTGGGCAGGGTAGCGAAGCCGATGGCATCAACCTCGCACTGGCGGTGGGGGCTCTGCTCAGCATCACGCTGGGGACGCTTTATCAAAAACGCTTTGTCTCACCTTGTGATGTGCGAACGGCTAGCACGGTTCAGCTGGGCGCTGCATTTTTGGTCACATTGCCTCTGGCGCTGATGGAGATCGAGTCGATGCAGTGGAATACGGATCTGGCGGGTGCCATGCTCTGGTCTGTACTTGTCCTGACCTTGGGCGGGAGTTCCTTGCTGTACATGCTCATTCAACGAGGCGCGGCAGCATCGGTAACGAGTTTGATGTACCTGGTGCCCCCCGTGACTGCGTTCATGGCGTGGATGTTGTTCGAGGAGCCAATTACATTGACCACGCTAGCTGGCACGCTAATCACCGCAGTGGGTGTCGCGCTTGTCGTGAAGCAGGCAACAGTCACAGCACCTAGCTCGCCGTAATCTTTTGTAGGTGGCAAGTCAAGCCGTAGTACTTTTTGGGCCGACCATAACGGCAAGCTATGCAGGCCGTACCTGCGCGACATAGTGCGATTCAAGGCAACATCGGTCACGCCAACGTTGGTGCATCCGGATAACATCATGTCATTGCTAGCCCATACCCGTCAAATTCCCAAAGTATCTGGTGGAATTGGTGTGTTGACAGGACTGGATAGGCTTCAAAACCGACTAGAATTATGATCTTTGGCATGAGAGCTTGACGTCTGTTGTTTGACAGTGGTCACTCGGTTTTGTCGGAAAAAGCCCCAAGGGCTGTGCAGATTTTGAATTGATAACAGAAATGAATTTATTTCATACTAGGGGCTCTCTGTGAATAAAACCGAGTTGATTGAACACATCGCTACGCATGCTGACATTTCCAAGGCGGCCGCAGCGCGTGCATTGGAGGCGACTATCGGTGCTGTAAAGACCACACTGAATGCAGGTGGGTCGGTTTCGTTAGTTGGTTTCGGTACATTTGCTGTGGGCAAACGTGCTCCCCGCTTGGGTCGCAATCCTCGCACCGGCGCTGCGATTAAAATCAAA
>JBIIVW010000318.1:0-3843 GCA_044339205.1 Rhodoferax sp.
TGGCGCGGGGCGCACCCTCCCAGACGCACTGGCGCTTTATTCCCGCGCTCAACCCCGACGGGTTGTTCAGCCGGCCCTCGCGCCGAGTGAACGCCAACGGCGTGGACTTGAACCGCAACTTTCCGACGCCCGGCTGGGAAAAAGAGTCCGTGGTGTACTGGCAGCAGCGCACCCAAAAAGACCCGCGCCGTTGGCCCGGCAAGACGGCCCTGAGCGAGCCGGAGTCGAAATACTTGGTGGACGCCATGGACCGTTTCAAGCCGCACCTGATTGTGAGTATTCATGCACCCTACGGTGTGCTGGACTTTGATGGCCCGGTGATGCCTCCCACCCGCCTCGGGCGCCTGTACCTGGATCAGGTGGGCGTGTTTCCGGGGTCGCTGGGCAACTATGGCGGGGTGCACAAGCGCATGCCTGTGGTCACCATTGAGTTGCCCAATGCCCTCAAGACGCCACCGGATGCCGAAATCAAACGCATGTGGCTGGACCTGCGGCGGTGGATGGACGACACCATCAAGCCCGGCCTCACCGCGCAGGGTCAGGCTGACCCGCCGGGCTAGGTTGCAGGCAACAAGCCAGGCAGGCGTGCCGTGCTTGTGAAATATCAAGCCCCCAAAATAACGAGGCCCTAAAGTGGATTGGTGTCCCCTGCGGACGTGAACAACCTACTTCTATGGATGGCCCAATCATGCTTGACACCCTCAAAACCACCGGCAAAAACATTGGCCACCACATCAGCCGTGCCTGGGAGAACCTCTCGGAAGGCTGGCGTGAGTTGCTCAGCCGCAGCAGCAACGCGCTGACTCACTTTGGCCAGCACAAGGACGAGATCAAGGTGCACGGCAAAGACGATGCCGCCAGCGCCGGCAGCCCAGCCAACACGGGCAGCGAGTTGGCGGGCTTTCCGCGTTGGAGCCTGCTGGCCGGCGAGGTGGAAGAAACCGCCAAAGAGATCGTGGTGCGGGTGGAGTTGCCGGGCATGGACAAGGCAGACTGCAGCATCACCATCGAGGGGAACCTGCTGCGCCTGAGCGGCGAAAAGCGTGCCGTGCGCGAAACCCACAACAGCACCTACCACGTGATGGAGCGCGCCTATGGCGCCTTTGAGCGCACCATTCCCCTGCCGCGCAATGTCGCCATTGATCAGGCCCGTGCCAGTTTCAAGAATGGGGTGCTGACCGTCCACCTGCCCAAGCAAGAAGCAACACAGCCCGGTTCAGTCCAGTTGTCTTGAGTGAAATAGTCAGCATTTTTGACGCGCGCCAAATGACGGGAGAGTGTCAATCACGCCTTTTGCCATTCAAAAAATGCGAATTTAAAATTCAATCTCATTGAACCTATTTGCATTGACCGGCTCCTAAACTTCTCCGCACAGCTGGGCTCCAGCCGTGCGGCCCTGTTTTAGAAAGCCTTTTTGTGACTGCAACCTCATCTTCCTTGAAAAGCCTCCCGGTCGTGCGCTACACCCCGGTGGCCATCGTTTTGCACTGGGTGCTGGGGCTGTCGATCCTGGGGATGTTCGGTGTCGGGGTGTACATGACCGATCTGCCGTTTTCGCCCTGGCGCCTCAAGCTCTACAACTGGCACAAGTGGGCTGGCGTCACGATTCTGGCGCTGTCGATGTTGCGCTTGCTGTGGCGCCTGACGCACCGCCCGCCGGCGCTGCCCCAGGTGGTAGCCCTGGGCATGCCCGCCTGGCAAACCCGTGCCTACCACGCTACGCACCACGTCATGTATGCGCTGTTTTTTATCGTGCCACTGATCGGTTGGGCCTACAGCACGGCAGCGGGCTTTCCCATTGTGTGGTTTGGCCAGATTGCCTTGCCCGACCTGCTGCCGGTGAACAAGGAGTTTGCGGCGCTGATCAAGCCCCTGCATGAGCTCTCGGCCTTTGCGCTGGTAGGCCTTGCCGGCCTGCACATTGCTGCTGCGCTCAAACACCAGCTGATTGACCGTGACGGCCTGCTGCAACGCATGCTGCCCGGACGCGGTTGAATCGATTTTCACCGCTCCCCCTTTTTTTGATTTCGCACCGGACCACTCCATGAAACTCTCTTGTCTCCTCTTGCCCCTGGCCCTGTTTGCAGCCTTGCCCGCAGCCGCCCAGCAAACACTTCTTCCTGCGCAAAGCTCGCTGGGTTTTACCTTCAAGCAAATGGGCGTGTCGGTCGATGGCAAGTTCAGCAAATTCACAGCCCAGGTGAGCTTTGACGCTGCCAAACTGGCCACGAGCAAGGTCGCGTTTACCGTAGACATTGCCAGCGCCACGCTGGGTTTGCCTGAGATTGATGCCGAGTTGCCCAAGGCGCCCTGGTTCAACACCGCCAAGTTTCCGCAAGCCACGTTTGCCTCCAGCGCCTTCAAGTCGCTGGGAGGTGGCAAGTACGAGGTGGCTGGCAAGATCAGCATCAAGGGAGTTTCACAAGATGTGGTGGTGCCCGTCACCATGACCCAGGCTGGCGCTATGACCACCGCAAGTGGCGTGTTGCCCATCAAACGTTTGGCCTTCAAGATTGGTGACGGCGATTGGGCCGACACCAGCATGGTGGCCGACGACGTGCAAGTCAAATTCAAGCTCGCGCTCAACGGCGTGGGCAAGCTCTGAGCCAGCGCGCCTCTTCCCATCCCTTTATTGCCATCCCTCTCTTCTCCATTTTTTTCTCCGTCAGCAAGCTTTTTTTAATTTCTCCTTCAGATAAATCACCATGAACAAACTCCTCAAACTCTCCGCTGCCATCGCTCTCATTGCCGGTGCCGCTACCTCCGCCATGGCAGCCCCCGAGACCTACAACGTGGACAGCAGCCACACGTTCCCCAGCTTCTCCTACAACCACTTTGGTTTGTCCACCCAGTTGAGCAAATTCAACAAAACCACCGGCACCCTGGTGCTCAATGCCGCGGCCAAGACCGGTTCGGTGGATGTGGTCATCGACATGAAATCGGTGGAGACCGGCTCCACCGCTTTCAACGGCCACATCCAGGGCGCAGACTTCCTGGATACCACTAATTTCCCCACCGCAACGTTCAAATCCACCAAAGTGGTATTTGAAGGCGACAAGCCTTCCGCCATTGAAGGCAACCTGACCATCAAGGGCGTGACCAAGCCAGTGACGCTGAAAGTCAATCAGTTTGTCAGCATGGCTCACCCCATGCTGAAAAAGCCCGCCATCGGCGCCAATGCCAGCACCGTGATCAAGCGCTCTGAATTCAACGCCGGCAAGTTCGCCCCCAACGTGGGCGACGAGGTCACCATCACCCTGGCGGTAGAGGCGATCAAGGCCGACTAAGCCTTCAGCCCCTCATACCCGCGCGGCCGTTAGCCCGCAAGTCCGGTCAAATGATCGGACTTGCGGGCTTTTTTATTGATAGCTGTACAGGCAATAAACACGAAGGCTAGAGGATGATTTTTCGTAAATTTGATCTGTTGGGCTGCGCTTCCAGACCAGCACATGGCGAGCGGGAAAAACCTTACGACAGGGTGCGAAAAGTCAACGAAGAAGGTCAACCCAAAATGCCACTGTTGCTAACATGGGCTTTTGAATACCGGAGTCTTGTTTATGCGACCGCCCATTCAAGAACTCAAGGCTGCTCCGCTGTGGCACACCCTGACTGATGCCGACTCGCTCAGTGCCTTGGGCACCCATCTCCGGGAGGGCCTGCGCCCCGATGAAATTGCCCGGCGGCTAGCCCAGTACGGCCCCAACAGCCTGCCGTTCTCCCGGCGGCGCGGGCCCTGGTTGCGCTTTGCACTGCAGTTTCACAATCCGCTGATTTATGTGTTGCTGGGGGCTGGTGCCGTGACCTTTGCCCTGCAAGACTATGTGGACGCGGGCGTCATTGCCG
>JBIIVW010000319.1:0-3803 GCA_044339205.1 Rhodoferax sp.
AAATGGCACGAAGAAAAAAAGAAGGCTTGCTGGAAGCCATTGCGGGCGCAACAGCGCGGCTGCCCTGGTGGGCCGGGGTTTTGCTGGCTGTCGCCAGCTACCTTGTTCTGCACGCTGTAGCCAAGCCTGTGGCGGTGACCCCGCTGCAGCCCGGGCAGCTGGGTTTTTTTGCCGCATCGGCTCTTTGGCAAACGCTGGCCATGATTGGCCAGTATCTTTTCCCGATGTGCTTTTTGTTGAGCGCAGGCATGTCAGCCTACAAGCGCCGCCAATCTGCGCAACTTCACGCGGACGCATCCAACCGGTCAGATGCGGTGGCCCAAATGACATGGCTGGAGTTTGAGGCGCTGGTGGGTGAGTTTTTTCGCAGACAAGGCTATTCGGTGGTGGCCCAAGGCGGTGCGGGACCGGACGGCGGTGTTGATGTGCTACTGAAAAAGGGCTCAGACCGCTACCTTGTGCAGTGCAAACACTGGCGGGCCTTGCGCGTGGGTGTGCAGCCGGTGAGGGAGTTGTACGGGGTGATGGCTGCGCAACGGGTGGCGGGCGGGTTCGTTGTCACTTCGGGTGGCTTCACCGAAGAAGCTGATCGGTTTGCGGCGGGCCGCGAGATCAAATTGATTGACGGTCTTTCCTTGCAACGGGGCATTCGCACGCAAGCGGCGCAAATGAGTCCGCCGCTGGCGCCCGGCGCGGTCGGGCATCGGTTTGGGGTCGTTGGACCCACTACATTGGCTCCCGAGACGGTCGCGCCGATCATGGAGGGTTGCCCGCTGTGCGATGCGCCTATGGTGCTGCGCCAAACTCGTCAGGGCGCTACACCGTCCAGACAGTTTTGGGGTTGCAGCAGTTACGCAAAAACCAAATGCCGGGGCACACGGGCGTTGGCACCATGAGTCGCTTTGTTTGCACGCTAAGCTAGAACGCAATGCGTCCACGATGGAAACGCACACACCAACCCGTCTGGAACCCTGAATATGCGCTTACTTCATTACCTCGAAATAGAAAATTTCAAGCGCTTCGGCGACAAGCAGCGCATTGAGTTGGATCACCCGGCTGTGCTGATTGGCCCCAACAACTGCGGCAAGACCAGCGCCATTCAGGCGCTGGCGCTGTGGTCTCAGGCGGTAAAAACCTGGTACGACGTGCGCAAGGATTCCAGCGCCAAAGAGCGCACCGCCACGGCATTGAACCGGCTGAACATTGTGGCGGTGCCGGTACAACGCACCCGGTTTTTCTGGCACAACACCCATGTGCGCGCAGGCACCAAGGACATTCCTCTCACCATCACGGTGGGCATTGAGTTCAAGGGGGAGGTGATTGCCTTGCCAATGCGTTTTCGAAATCAGGGTGATGAGCTGGTCTACTGCACGCCGGATGAGTCGGTGGTGGCGAATCTGGAATTCTTGATGCATGCCGCGTTGATCAATGTGGAGTTGCTCTATCCCATGTCGGGCCTGGAGACCGAGGAGCCGATTTTGCAGCCCGGTCGCATTGATGTTTTGCTGGGGCAGGGGCAAACCGCGCAGGTGCTGCGCAACCTGTGTCTGATGGTGGCCAAAGACACGCCCGATGACTGGAAACGCATCGTGAACCTGATGAAACGTTTGTTCAATGTGGTGCTGGACACGCCGCAGGAGACGACCCGTGGCGCCATCGAGATGCGATACAAGCAGCCCGGTGTACGCGAGGCGCTGGATGTGTCCTCCAGTGGGCGGGGTTTTCAGCAGATGCTGCTGATTTTTGCCTATCTGTACTCCCACAAACGCAGTGTGCTGCTGGTGGACGAGCCCGATGCGCATCTGGAAATTTTGCGTCAAAAGCAGGTCTATGTGCTGCTGCGCGATATTGCTTCTGAAAACCAGTCCCAGGTGGTGATGGTCACCCACTCCGAGGTGATTCTGGATGAGGCGCTGGACAAGAACCTGACGCTTCTCATGGAGGGCAAGGCAGACGACTTGGCGCGCAAGCCCGAAATTCGCAACAGCCTGAAGCACTTTGGCGCGGACCATTACGTTAAGGCCCGTGAGCGCGGTTATGTGTTGTACGTGGAAGGAAGCACCGATGTGGATATGCTGCGCGCACTGGCCGAGCGGCTGCAGCACCCGATTGCTGCCGTGTGGGATGAGCGCGTCAACACCTTTTATGTACAAAACAACTACCCCGATGTCTCGCTGGCGAGTGAGCTGGAGCGGGTGGAAGGTGGCTTTGGTGTGACGCCGCGCGTGCATTTCAGTGGGCTGAACAATCTGTTGCCTGAACTCAAGGGACTGGCCATTTTGGACAACGATGGGCAGAGCCGGAAAAACAGTGTGGAGGGCAGGTTGACCCTGACCTATTGGCGCCGCTATGAGGCTGAAAACTATTTTGTGACCCCGGATGTGCTCAGGCGCTTTGCGCTTGGAGAGAAAGTAGTGCCTGGATTGTTTGATGCGTCGGTTGACGAGGTGCTTGATGCACTGGTGCTGGAGCGGGTTTTTGAATCGGTCGAGGCGGATTTCCAGGCGTGGAAGCAAGCACCGCGTGCCGCGGCGCGGCTGGTGTGGGAGGCCACCACCCAACGGCTCAAGCTCAGTACATTGGCGGAGGAATTTTTCAGGCGACTGGCGGTGCGCATGGGGGGCAGCATGCTGTTGACCAAGGGCGAGTTGCACCGGTTGGTGGCGGTGGTAGACCCTAAAACGATTGCTGCCGAGGTGAGTGAAAAGCTTGACCTGCTGCACAGTCTCTTTGCGGTGGCGGTACCACTGGCAGAAATTGATCAGCCCGCAAGGTCATAACGCTGCCTTGGATCATCCGTCAATTCAAAGGCGCGGAAAGCTTTATACCCGCTATATTTTTAGATAAAAAACCAATAGAAACGCCGGCTGGAAGCTGATTTTTCCTAAATTAGGCTTCCCGAGCACTCGCTGGAGCGTTTGGGGTCATTGGCATCTCGCCAGCCCCTCAATCGCTCTCGTCCACGTCCACCGCCGGCTGCGCATCCCAACTGCCTGCTTTGCGGTGCTGACGCGCGCCCATCAGCAGCACCACCAGGGCGCCTGCGCCGCCATCGGCGGGCTTGGCTTGCACAAAGGCCATCACCTCGTTTTTTTGCACCAGCCAGCTGTGCACCCGGTTTTTGAGCACCGGCGCCTTGCCCGGCGACCCCAGCCCCTTGCCATGCACCACACGCACACACCGAATGCCGTGTTTGTGCGCCTCGCGGATGAAGCCGCCCAGCGCCTCCCGGGCCGCGTCACGGCGCAGGCCATGCAGGTCCAGCTGGCGCTGGATGGTCCAGTCGCCGCGGCGCAGTTTGTGGGTGATGTCGGTGCCAATGCCGGGGCGCCTGAAGCTCAGGTGCTCATCGGTTTCCAGCAGGGTGCTGACGTCAAATTCATCGCTGATGGCCTCCAGCAGCACAGCCTTCTCATCCTTCTGGTATTGCATGGTCCGGGGGACGGGAGATTCCTTCTTGAAAAGCACCCGGCGTTTGTCCGGCAAGGGCTGCACCTTGCCGGCGGCCAGCACAAACAAATTCTTCTCGCGCAAGACCTGGGCTTGCACCAGCGCCAGCTCTGCCGCCTGCTGGGCCTGGGCTTGAGCCTGCTCGGCCAGCTTGCGCTGGATCACCTTGAGGTCGGCCAACGTGCTGAGGGTGATGCCCTTGATTTTCACATCAACCCCTTTTCTGCCATGGACAGCGCTTCGCCTGGCGCCACGATGACGTGGTCCAGCACCCGCACATCAATCAGCGCCAGTGTGGTTTTAAGGGTTTGAGTCAGTGCCTCATCGGCGCGGGAGGGTTGCACCGAGCCGCT
>JBIIVW010000320.1:0-3785 GCA_044339205.1 Rhodoferax sp.
CACCGCACCGATTGCCCGAATTTGCGGGAAATGATGGCCCAAAACGGCGAGCGGGTGATTGAGGTGGAGTGGGGCCGGCCACAGGTCACAGGGTCTGCCGTATACCCGGTGGATGTGGCAGTGGAGGCCACCGATCGCCAAGGCTTGCTGCGCGACATCTCCGAGGTGTTTGCCAAGGAAAAAATCAATGTGATCGGCGTGCACACCCAATCGCTCAGGGGCTTGGCCTCCATGGTATTTACGGTTGAGTTGGCGGATGCCGGGCGACTGTCCCGGGTGCTGGGTGTGGTGGGTGAGTTGCGCGGGGTACGTTCCACCCGACGCCGGTGAGGCCGTGGGTTGGCAAATTCCCCTGTATTGAAAGAAGTTCATGAACGATGAAACCCGCGTTGCTGCTGTGTCCACCTTGCCCCTGCGGTCCATGCGCTTGCGCCCCGGTATGGCCCTGCAAACCAAGCGTCTGGTGGAGGGCTCCACCAAGAAAGACGCGCAGTTTCTGGCGGCCATTGAAGGTAAGGGGGTCATGGTGGGCCCAGTAGGGCCGGACGGTGTCAGCACCGGGCTGGAGGTGGGGGAGGTCTGCATCGTGCGCGGCTTCACCGGACAGTACGAGTTCTCTTTCTTGAGCAAGGTGTTACAGACCTTCGAGAAGCCGTTTGCCTATGCGCTGCTCTTGTACCCCAAACTGGTTGATGCGCGCCAGGTGAGGCAGTCGATGCGCATCGTGACCTCGATCCCAGCCGAGTTGAATGTGCTGGGCCAAAGCGTTATGCCAGCGCATGAGGTCACGCTCATTGACATCAGCCCCGCTGGCGCGATGGTGCGCGCCGCCACCCCTTTGCTGGCCGTGGGTTCAAGCGTCAACTTGGCGTTTTCGGTGGAGTTTGAGGGCGCACCCGTTCACTTGAGTTTGTCGGGAGCCGTGTGCCACAGCCATGCCTCCATTGAAAGAGACGTTTATTTTGTGGGCATGGCTTTCACCGGCCTGACGCACCAAGACAAGTTGATGTTGCACTACATCACCGAATCCCGCCTCGCGTGAAGATGATACTTTGCTATTATATTTATATATAGAAGTATTTAAACACGCCGGCTAGCGGCCTATTTTTCATAAAAATCTCACTGGGTGCCGAAAATGCGGTCGCCGGCATCACCCAGGCCCGGCAGGATATAGCCGTGCTCATTGAGTTGGCGGTCAATGGCGGCGGTGTAGATCGCCACATCCGGGTGCGCCTTGTGAAAGGTGCTGATGCCTTCGGGGCAAGTGAGCAGGCACACAAACTTGATGGACTTCGGGTTCAATTGCTTGAGCCGGCTCACCGCCGCCACGGCCGAATTGCCGGTGGCGAGCATCGGGTCGACCACCACCACGTCGCGCTCCTGCATGTCTTTGGGCATCTTGAAATAGTACTCTACCGGCTGCAGCGTCTCCGGGTCACGGTACAAGCCAATGTGACCCACCCGGGCGCCCGGCACCACTGACAGCATGCCGTCCAGAATACCCGTGCCGGCCCGCAGGATGGACACCAACACCAGTTTTTTGCCATCAATGACCTTGGCCGTCATGGTTTCCAGCGGGGTCTGGATTTCAACGTCCTGCATGGCTGTGTCGCGCGTTACTTCATAGGCCATCAGCATGCTGATCTCATTGAGCAGAGTGCGAAAGCTGTTGGTGCTGGCCTCTTTTTTGCGCATCAGCGTCAGTTTGTGCTGCACCAGCGGGTGGGTGATCAAATGGGTTTGGGGGGGCGTGATGTTGGGGGTGTTCATGGGTTACCTTGTCAAAATTCAGAAAAAAAAGCGCATGTGGCGCTCGGGCTCAGCGTCTGCTGCCGCCAAAGATGCTGCCCAGCACGCCGCGAATGATCTGTCGACCCACTTCACGGCCAACGGAACTGGCGGCGCTTTTGATGAGCTGCTCGCCCGCAGAGGCGCGCGTTCGGCGTTGGCCACCGCCAAAGAGGTCACCCAGCGAGTCGAGCAGGCCGCCACCTTCAGGCGCTGGCGCGGGGGCGCCGCTGGCCGCCGTGGCGGAGCCGCCAGATCGCATTGTGCCGGCTGTGGGCGCGGGTTGGGCCTCCATACGGGTTTGGGCATTCAGCTTGATTTTCTCGTAGGCCGATTCTCTATCCAGGGTTTTCTCATAGACGCCCGCGACGATCGATTCATCCCGCAAAACCTGGCGCTGCGCCGGTGTGATCGGTCCGATCTGACTGCCCGGCGGCAGCACATACACCCGCTCGGTGATGTCGGGGCGGCCTTTTTCGTCCAGAAAGCTCACCAGCGCTTCGCCCACGCCCAACTCGGTGATGGCGGTCTCGATGCTGAAAGCCGGGTTCTGACGCATGGTTTGCGCGGCTGATTTGACCGCCTTCTGGTCGCGCGGTGTGAAGGCCCGCAAGGCGTGTTGCACCCGGTTACCCAACTGGGCCAGTACGGAGTCTGGAATATCCAGCGGGTTTTGGGTGACAAAGAACACGCCCACGCCCTTGGATCGCACCAGGCGAACCACCAGTTCAATGCGCTCCAGCAGCACCTTGGGTGCGTCGGCAAACAGCAGGTGAGCCTCGTCAAAGAAGAAAACGATCTTGGGTTTGTCCAGGTCGCCTACCTCGGGCAGGGTCTCAAACAGCTCGCTCAGCAGCCACAGCAAAAAGGTCGCGTACAGCCGGGGTGCACTCATCAGCTTGTCGGCTGCCAGGACGTTGATGACGCCGCGCCCATTGGCGTCGGTTTGCATGAAGTCCTCGATGTTGAGCATGGGCTCGCCAAAGAACTGATCACCGCCTTGCGACTCAATCTGCATCAGCCCGCGCTGGATGGCGCCAATGCTGGCGGCGCTGATGTTGCCGTATTCGGTGGTGAAGTCTGAAGCGTTGTCGCCAATCAGCTGGCACATGGCGCGCAGGTCTTTCATGTCCAGCAGCAGCAGGCCGTCGTCATCGGCAATTTTGAAAACCAGCTGCAAGACCCCCGCCTGGGTCTCGTTCAGGTTGAGCATGCGGGCCAAGAGCAGCGGCCCCAGGTCACTGACCGTGGCGCGCACCGGGTGGCCTTGCTCGCCAAACACGTCCCATAGCGTGGTGGGGGAGGCCGCAAACTCGGGCTTGGGTAGCTTCCGCTCGGCCAGGATTTTGCCTAGCTTGCTGCCCAGGCTGCCCGCCTGCGAGATGCCGGTGAGGTCACCTTTGACGTCGGACATAAAGACCGGAACCCCGATCCTGGAAAATCCCTCGGCCATGGTTTGCAGGGTGATGGTCTTGCCCGTGCCGGTGGCACCGGTGATGAGTCCGTGCCGGTTGGCTTTGTCGGGCCGCAGGAAGCATTGGATATCGCCGTGCTGGGCAATCAGGAACGGTTCAGACATGGGAATCCCAAAAAGTACAATTGAACCAATAGCGTAACGAATTTTTGAAGGATATCTTGTGGCAGGACACAGTAAATGGGCCAATATTCAGCACCGAAAAGGTCGGCAGGATGAAAAACGCGGCAAGGTATGGACGCGCATCATCCGCGAAATCACGGTGGCTGCCCGCGCGGGTGGCGGTGACCTGGCAGTCAACCCGCGTTTGCGCTTGGCCGTAGAGCGTGCCAAGGCCGCCAATATGCCGGCAGACCGTGTCAAGTACAACATCGACAAGGCCACCGGCAACCAGGAAGGTGTGCACTACGAGGAAATCCGCTACGAAGGCTATGGCATTGGCGGCGCGGCCATCATTCTGGATACCATGACCGACAACAAGGTGCGAACCGTGGCCGAAGTGCGCCACGCCTTCAGTAAACAT
>JBIIVW010000322.1:0-3781 GCA_044339205.1 Rhodoferax sp.
AATACTGTTTAAAGTACAGTTTTGTATCTTTCATCGAACCAATTCTGATCACCGACGCCCCGCTCTTAACGCGCCTGATCAAGTTGCCGGTGGCGACAACAGGCTTGGCAGACAATTCAGCTTTCTCAAAATCCGCAATCCGTTGTATGAATAGCACCCCCCCGCTCTCCTTCACCGCCCTTATGGAACAGGCGCACCCGGCTTTACTGACAAATCTCGCACCGGACCCGGAGCAGGCCCGCCATGCGCCCAATAAGACCGCACGCCAGGTGAAGTCTGGTCATTACGTTGAGGTGTGTCCGACATCGCTGCCAGAGCCCCGCTACGTCATTCACAGCCGAGCCTTCTTCCAAACATTGGGGTTGTCAGACGAGGTCGCCAGTGAATCGGTTTTTATGCAGTTCTTCACGGGTGATCTGGACTCAGGTGTGGAGGCAGCCAACGCCGCCGGTATGTCCCCCACCGTGCGTGCCAGCGGCTGGGCGACAGGTTACGCGCTCAGTATTTACGGGCAGGAAATGGTGAACAACTGCCCTTTCAGAACCGGCAATGGCTACGGGGATGGACGCGCCATTTCGGTGCTGGAGGTGCTGCTCGCCGATGGGGAACATTGGGAGTTCCAACTCAAAGGCGGCGGCACCACCCCCTATTGCCGCGGCGGCGATGGTCGTGCAGTGCTGCGCTCCAGCATTCGTGAATTTTTGGCCTCGGAAGCCATGGCGGCTCTGCGAGTACCAAGCACGCGGGCCCTGTGCCTCTTTGTCTCGGAGAGTGAAACGGTCACACGTCCGTGGTATTCACCCGGTGCCAGAACCGAAGAGCCTGATCGCATGGTGGACGAACCGGCCGCCATCACTACCCGTGTGGCCCCTTCTTTTTTACGGGTCGGTCAATTTGAATTATTCGGTCGGAGGGCCAGACAAAATTCGCATCCGCGTGCGCTGGCCGAGCTGGAGGCGATTTTTCTGCATGCACTTGACCGCGAATACCCGGACTTGGCCACTATTTTGAGCGGCCCTGAGGTGACGCTAGCGGACAAGGTCGTCGCCATGGCACGTGAGTTTGGTGTGCGTTTGTCGCATTTGGTGGCCGATTGGATTCGGGTAGGGTATTGCCAAGGCAACTTCAACAGCGACAACTGTGCACTGGGGGGGCGCACGCTGGACTACGGCCCCTTTGGTTATATAGAAGCCTATGACCCCGCGTTTCAAATGTGGATTGGTGGCGGGGAACACTTCGCCTTTATGAACCAGCCCATGGCCGCAGTGGCCAATTTCAAGATGTTCTGCGCCGCCATGGTCCCCTTGCTGGGACAGGACACCCGCGCCATTGCGGACATGGACGCGGCGGTCCAGGCGCTGCCGGACATCATGGCAGGCACGCTGCATGCCATGTGGGCACAGAAAATGGGCTTGATCGAATTTCGGGCAGAACTATTTGCCGAGTTGCACACCCTCATGGCACAGACTCCGGTGGACTACACGATCTTCTGGCGCGAGCTTTCCAGCCTACCCCGGCAGGTGGCGGACTTGCGTCCCAGCTTCTATGCACGCCGTGGCGCTTATGGTCAAGACCCAACGATGATGGAGGCCCGCTGGGGCGTGTGGATGCAAAATTGGCACGCAGCCTTGGTGCAAGACGGTCGTGACCCCTTGGAGGTGTCGATGGCTATGAAGCTGGTCAACCCCAAGTACATCCCAAGAGAGTGGATGCTGGTGCGGGCCTACCGCAGCGCCACAGACGCTGGAGACTTCACACTGGTGCGGCAACTGCACGACTTGCTGGCTGACCCCTACAGCGAACAGTCACCAGAGCTTGCCGCGCTGTATTACACCAAGAAGCGGGATGAGTACTTTGAATTAGGCGGTACCTCGTACTGCAGTTGCTCTTCGTAGAGCACGGCTTGTCGGGTCCAACTGGGGTCGATGACTCTCATAAGCCTTGTTCCATGAATCAGTCAAGGCATCCACTGGGAGAACTCCGGTCAGTCTGAAATCAGCGCTGAGTCATCAGTAATCTCCCAAGCCGTGCGATAGCCCCCGATGCGCTTCACGTAGGCCAACAGTTCCTTGAAAAACGGATGGGCGCTGAGCGTAGACGAGTCGCCGACAAGCAGCAGCTTACGGCGGGCACGGGTCATGCCCACGTTCATGCGGCGAATGTCGGAGAGAAAGCCGATTTCGCCACGGTTGTTGCTGCGTGTCAGTGAAATGGCAATGATGTCGCGTTCCTGGCCCTGAAATGAGTCTACCGTGCCCACGCTGAGCATGCGGTGCTGCAAGAAGCCGCTGAGCACGTCGTTTTCCTCAATGGCGTCCAACAAACAGTTGATCTGGGCACGGTAGGGGGCAATCACGCCGATGGTGAGCAGGTTCTGCTGGTGCTCGGCCTGCTCGTAGGCCTCTAGGAGTTGGGCGAGGCGCTTGAGCAGAAAATCAGCTTCCTCGGGGTTGGCGGTGGAGCGGCTTTCAGGGATGGTGATCTCCAAGAAGCCAAAGCCGGCCGTGTCGAGGAATTCCACAGGCAGGTCGGGCGCGAAGCTCTGGTCGTAGGCACTCAGGCCAGCGTGGCGCACGCTCGGGTGCGCCTCCAACTGGCCGTCGTAGAACTGCTCTGAGCTAAATCCCATGATTTTCTCGTGCATGCGGTACTGCATGGTGAGCATGCGGGCCGTGGTCGGCTGGCGCTTGATGCACTTCTCGAACAGGGTCTCGCGCAAACCTTCGCGGGCGGCTCTTTCGCTTTTGACGGTGGGCGGTAGCTGATGGTGGTCGCCAGCCAGGATCACGCGCTCGCCCTTGGCAATCGGAATCCAGCAGCCTGGCTCCAGGGCCTGGGCGGCTTCGTCGATGAAGACGGTCTCAAAGGTCAGGTGACGGATGTTGCGGTTGCTGGCACCCACCAGCGTGCAGGTGATGACCTGCACCGATTCGAGCACGTCCTCGGTAATAAAGCGCTCCAAATCGTCGGCGGCTTGGCACAGCGTGCGCGCTTCTTCCCTCAGCCATTGGCGGTGCTGTCGCTCCTCAAAACCAAAATGGCGGACATGTTCGTTGGCGGTGTCTCGATGCTGCTCAGCGGTTTGGCGCATCGCATGCATCTTGCTGTAGCTTGCGTGGGCCATCACACCGGCATCGAGGGTGTGCTGGAGCAGCAGGCTTGAGACGCGGCTGGGATTGCCCAAGCGGATCACGTTGACACCGCGCTCGGCCAGCTTTTCAGTCAGCAGGTCCACAGCCGTGTTGGAGGGTGCGCACACCAACACGCGCCGCTCACGCCGGATGGTCTCCAGGATGGCCTGCACCAGCGTGGTGGTTTTGCCGGTACCGGGCGGGCCGTGGATGATGGCCACGTCTTGGGCCGAGATCACATGGCGCACGGCTGCCAGCTGCGAGTCGTTGAGCGCACTAGGATAAAACAGGTCATCGGCTTTGTGCTCGCGAAAGCTGGCCTGCCGGGCACCCAGCAGCACGTCGCGCAGTTCGGCCAAGCGGTTGCCATGTGCAAGCATGACCGCGCTCAGGGCCTGGTTCATCTCGCGGTAGCTCACCTCGTCAAAGGTGAGGTCAATGCCCAATGTACTGCCGTCCAGTGCCCAGTCGGGCAGCGCTTCTTTGGTGGTGGCCAGCAGCAGCTTGTTGCGCCGCACGCTCGTCACGACGCCGCTCAGCGCAGGTCGGTCGGCTGCCGAGTAGCCTGGCGCGTTACTGAACAACGAAGCATTTTTGCCCACCTGAAACAAGTGCAGGTCTTGCCGATGCGCAGGGCGCTCTAGCTCCAA
>JBIIVW010000323.1:0-3775 GCA_044339205.1 Rhodoferax sp.
TGGGCGTGGTGTTTGTGGCTGGCTTCTTCCTCGACTGGTTCGAGATTGTGCTGATCATCGTGCCGCTGCTGGCCCCAGTGGTCAAGCTGGCCGGCATCGACATGACCTGGTTCCTGATCCTGATTGCGGTGATGCTGCAGACCTCGTTCCTCACACCCCCGGTGGGCTTCTCGCTGTTCTATCTGAAAGGGGTGGTGCCCAAAGGCGTCACCATTCAGGACATCTATGTGGGCGTGATCCCCTTCGTGCTCCTCCAATTGCTGATGGTGATTTTGTGTCTGGTGTTCCCGCAGATCATTCTGTGGCTGCCACAGCAGATGTACGGCGGCACCTAGGCTGACCTGAGCGTTCGCTGCCCCGACTGGCCGCCCCTGCCGCTTGATTGCTGCAGGGGCGGTTTGCCTTGATGTGCGGCTAAATGACCAGCCAACCCCACACGACACCCAGCGTCAGCACCGTCCAATGGCGCCCAGCAGCGCTACGCCAGCGTGATCCACGCTTAAGCCGGGGCAGGACGCCGAGAAACATGCCCACATAGACCATGGCAAAAATCACAACAATGCCAGTCCATGACCCGGTGCTCAAACACCATCAAGTCACGCATCAGATCAGCCTTCACGCAGGGCGGTCATGCAGCGCTCACGCTCCTTGGCCAATATGCGGTCGCTGACATCAGTGGGAACATCCAGCGCATGCAGCACCAAGCCCGCCAGCTTGAGGCTGGACTCCAGCGTTTCAGGCACCACTAGCGTGGCGCCAGCCTCCAGCAAAGTGAGCGCGTGCTGCTCATCGCGCGCCCGGGCAATGATGGGCACCGTTGGCATCATGCGGCGCACTCCGTGCACGGCATGCAACGCGGCGGCAGTGTCGTCCATGGTAAGCACCACGGCGCGCGCACTCTCCAGGTGCAACTTGCCCAGCAGCTCGGGCCTGCTGGCGTCGCCAAAAACCACAGGCACACCTTGGCTACGGTGTTGCGCCAGCAGACTGGCGTTGTTCTCAACAGCCACAAAAGGCACGCCCTGGCTGTGCAGCAATTGCCCCACCATCTGCCCCACTCGCCCATAGCCCGCCATGATGACGTGGCCTCGCAAGTCGCCAAACTCGGATTCAACCAAGGGCTGTTGCACAACCGTGCGGCGCTCCAGCCAATCTCCCAGGCGCTGGCCCAGGTGCGCCACCAGCGGCGCGGCCAACATCGACAAGCCCACCACGAGCAACATGAACTGACCCACATCGCGCGGCAGCAAGTTGAAGGACAGCGCCAGACCAATGACGATGAAGGCGAACTCACCCCCTTGGCTGAGCAACAGGCCGCCTTCAAGCGCGCGCCCCCATGACAAGCCAAACACACGCAACAAGACAAACAGCACAGCACCCTTGAGCGCAAACAAGCCAATGACAGACAGCGGCAACCACAGCGGTGCTGCCAATAGTTCACGTGTATCAATACCCATGCCCACTGACAAAAAAAACAAGCCCATCAGCAAGCCCCGAAACGGCTCCATCGTCACCTCCACCTGGTGACGAAACTCGGTCTCGGCAATGATCAACCCCGCCAGCAGCGCACCCAACGCCATCGACAGCCCCGCAGCCCAGGTCAAAGCCGCCACACCCATCGTCGCCAGGAGCGTGAGCGCCATGAACGTGTCGGGCTGGCGATTGGCCGCAATCTGGTGAAACAGTGGTCGCACCAAACGCCGCCCCAACAGGTAAATCACCCCTACCGTGAGCACGCCCTTGAGGGCAGCACTGCCCAGCATGGCGCCAAAACTCTCACCCCCGGCGCCCGCACCCAAAATGCTGATGAGTACCAACAGCGGAATCACCGCCAGGTCCTGAAACAACAATATTGCAAACGAGGACTGGCCCAGCGGCGAGCCCAGTTCGCGGCGCTGGTTGAGCAATTGCATGACGATGGCTGTGGACGAGAACGCCAACAGCAGCCCCAAGATGACCGAGGCCTCCAGCCGGTTGCCAAAAGACCAGGCAATCACTCCGATCAAAAGCGCCGTGAGCCCCACCTGCAAGCTCCCCATACCAAACACCAGGCGGCGCATGGACCACAGGCGGTTGATGGACATCTCCAGGCCAATCATGAACATCAGAAAAATCACACCCAGCTCGGCAAGTACTTCCACATCTTCATGGCGGGCAAAGGTCACAAAGCTCAGCCAGGGCCACTGGGCGCTCAGGCTGGCCAGGCCGTAGGGCCCCAGCAAGGTACCCACCGCCAGAAAACCCAGAACCGGGTTGATGCGCAGGCGCGCCAGCAGAGGAATCAGCACGCCTGACAAGGCCAGGAACAGGATGATTTCTTTCAAAAAGGGAAAGGCGCCGTGAGATTCCATAGAGTGATTGTGCGGATAAAAGCGCCTGGTTTGAGTCGGATGCCGTTCGTCAGCTAGACCGCTGGCAGGTTGGCAACGTGCGCCTGGCGCAAGCAGTCCTGGAACGCGCGTGTCACCCGGGCTGGCTGAGGCGAAGCCCGCACGATACTGAAAAACCGGCATTGGTAATGGAACACCGCCGGGTTGACCGCACGCATCTGGGCTTTGTGGACGAAGGCCTGTGCGTAGTGATCCGGCAAGAAACCCAAAAACTGGCCCGAGAGAATCAGCGTGGCAATCGACTCCTGGTCGTAGCCCGTGGCCTGGCGCTGCAGGCGCACTTGCTGGGTCAGCTCCATGTTGGGCGAGTGATAACCCAGGCCCGCAAAAGCCTGCTGGCGCAGGCTGTCCCAGTCGGTGGGCTCGTGGGCGGGCGAAGCGGAAAACAGGGCATGCCGGGCGCCACAGTACAAAAACATGCCCTCATCAAACAACGCGTCATAAGCCAGCGTGTCCGAACTGCGGTGACCGGGAATGATGCCGACCTGAAACTGCCCGTCCAGCACGCCGCGCTCAATGGCGTTGAGCGGCGCCACATGCAAATGCAGGCTTACATCCGGCGCCTGTGTCGCAAACAAGGCAATCGCCGCCCCAATATGCGCCTGCGGGTTGCTGGCAGTCTTGTCAAACACGGCTATGTGGAGCTCGCCTCCCATGCGCTGATGGATCTCGTCCACCCGGCTGCGGAAGGCATCCACGCCGGCCAGCAGGCGCAAGGTCTCGTCATAAATTTGCTGGCCCTCAGCAGTCAAGGCAAAGCCCGCGCGCCCCCTGCGGCACAAACTCAGACCCAGGCGGGTTTCCAGGTCCTTGATATGGCGGCTCACCGTGGACACACCAATATTGAGCTCCAGCTCGGCAGCGGCCATGCCACCGCACTCGACCACGCTTTTGAACACCCGCAACAACCGGATGTCCATGTCGCTCAACTGGCCCAAGGCGGCCCGACTCTTTACTTGCATGGATTGACAACCAAATAGTGATATATAACTATTTATAAGAGTAACAGAGAGCCGGAAAATGCAGTTTTATCAAATTGCAGGAGTTCGCCATGAATCTCACCGATGCCCAACACCTCAGCGCGCCCCGTACGGACGCTGCCTGGCTGGAGGCGCACTGGATGCCCTACACCGGCAACCGCGACTTCAAGGCCAACCCCCGCATGATGGTCAGCGCCAAGGGCTGCTACTACACCGACATCAACGGCAAGCAGATCTTTGACGGTCTCTCGGGCCTGTGGTGCTCGGGTCTGGGCCACGGCCGCCCCGAAGTCACCGCCGCGGCCACCAAGCAGCTCGCCACGATGGACTACTCCCCTGCTTTCCAGTTCGGTCATCCGCTCTCATTTGCGCTGGCCAACAAGCTCAAGGAACTTACCCCCGCCG
>JBIIVW010000324.1:0-3770 GCA_044339205.1 Rhodoferax sp.
TCAGGCGCAAGGCGTTGTGCACCTTGTGGGAAATATCAGCGGGGAGGTTCTCGCTGACCCAGGCGCGAATGTCTTCGCGAAACTTCTGCTCTTCAGGGGTAAAGGCCAAATCCATAAAAAGGTCTCCAGTTAAGTCATTTGTTCATTTTTAGCACGGTCGTGCGTTTAAGTCTGTCCAGACGGTGACACCCCCAATTCCGAACAGAGTTTGAGGACCGTTTCGCGCAGTTGGGCCACCTCAAGCTCCAGGCGTTCGATGCGCTCTGATTGGCCTCCTGTATCAGCGCTGCGCGGGGCGCCGGTCTGGCTGGCGTCCACCGGGCCACACAGTAAATGCGCCCAGCGCTGTTCCCGGGCCCCAGGCGCGCGCGCTAACTTGATCACCAGCGGCCCGCCTTTTTCAGGCGAGCGCTCCTGCAGTTCGTCCAGAAATCCCTCCACCGAGGAGATGTCGGCAAATTTGTACCAGCGGTCGGTGTTGAGCCGCAACTCCCCCGCCGTCTGCGGCCCGCGCAGCATCAAGAGGCCCAGCAGCACCGCCGATTGCTCATACACCCCCATGCCGCGCTGAAAGTTGTGCTCGTAGCGGGTGGTTCGGCCGCCGCTGTTCTCGCGCACCAGGTTCAGGGACTTCAGGTTGTCCAGGGCCACGGCCACTTGGGCTTCGTTCATGTCCATGGCGGGCTCGCGGCTGCTCTTTTGGTTGCAGCCCAGCAGCAGGGAGTTCAAAGTGAGTGGGTAGCTGTCCGGCACGGTGCGTGCTTTTTCCATCAGGGTGCCGATTACGCGGGCCTCGATGGGGCTGAGGATGGGGCTGGTCGGGGTGGCTGGGGGGATAAGTTCGGAGGATGTCAGGGTCATAATTCGGGCCGGTATGAAAAACATCGTTATTTTGATCTCAGGCGGCGGCTCCAACATGGCCGCCATCGTAAAAACCGCACAGCGCGAGGCTTGGGCAGACCGCTTGGGCGCCCGCGTGGCGGCCGTCATCAGCAACAAGGCCAGTGCGCAAGGACTGGTTTTTGCCAAGCAGCAGGGGTTGGCCACAGCCGTGCTGGACCACAAGACCTTTGCATCGCGCGAGGCCTTTGACGAGGCGCTGGCAATTGAAATTGACCGGTTTGATACCCCGGGCGAGCCGGTGCTGGTGGTACTGGCCGGGTTCATGCGCATCCTGACGCCCGGTTTTGTAACCCGATATGCAGGACGCTTGCTCAACATCCACCCCTCTTTGCTGCCAGCGTTCCCGGGACTGCACACGCACCAGCGCGCGCTGGATGCCGGTTGCCGGGTGGCAGGGGTCACCGTGCACCAGGTCACTGCCGAGCTGGACCACGGGCCCATCCTGGCGCAAGCGGCCGTGCCAGTGCTGCCGGGTGACACGGCTGACGCGCTGGCCGCCAGGGTGTTGGCGCAGGAGCACCAGATTTATCCTCGTGCGATTGCTGAGCTTTTGCAAAATTCATAGCTGCTAGTGCAATAGATACGCAGGCTAGAGCCTGTTTTAATCAACAATTAGCCCTTGAACCTGCAAAAATGACTCCCCATACGCCAACGGACCTCGCGCCGACCGACCCGGCTTGGCACAAGCAGCTCGATCTGATGCTGGCTTCTACGGGCGAGGGTATTTTTGTGATTGACATGGCGGGGTGCTGCACGTTCATCAACCAGGCAGGCGCTCGCATGCTGGGCTATGAGCCTGAAGCGGTGCTGGGCTGCAACATGCATGCCTTGACGCACCACTCCCATGAAAACGGACAGCCGTATCCCGCGCACGATTGCCCCATCTTTAATGCATTCCGCCAGGCGCTGCCCTGCCGCATTGACACCGAAGTCTTCTGGCATCGGGACCACCACGCCATTGCCGTGGAATATTCCAGCTATCCCTTGATGGACGGTGCGTTGGTGCGCGGCGCGGTAGTGACTTTTGTGGACATCACCGAGCGCAAGCGGGTGGCGGATGCGCTGCAGCATGCCAAAAGCGAGCTGGAGCAGCGGGTGCTGGAGCGCACGCAGGAGCTGTCGGTGGCCCTGGGACAACTGCGCCAGCTGGCTGCGTATTCAGAAAAGGTGCGTGAGGATGAGCGCACCCGCATTGCGCGGGAGATTCATGATGAGCTGGGCAGCCTGCTGGTGGGCCTGAAGATGGATGTGAACTGGATGGACAAGCGCCTGGGCGAGCAGCCGGGCCGGGCCGGGCTGCAAGCCGAGGAAATGCAGGCGCGTTTGCGTGCCAAATGCCAGAACATGAGCCACCTGATTGAGACGGCGGTAGACAACGTGGGCCGCATCATCACCGACCTGCGCCCCAGTATTCTGGATCACCAGGGACTGTGGGCCGCACTGGAATGGCAGGTGCATGAGTTCGCCCATTCGGCTGAGCTGAGCCTGGACTGGCAGATGCAAGGCACGCAGGATGTGGTGTTGCCCGAGCCGCAGGCCATGGCCGTGTTTCGCATCGTGCAGGAAATGCTCAGCAACGTGGGCCGGCATGCGCAGGCCACTGCGCTGGTGCTGCGCATTGGTGTGGCCGATGAGGTGCTGACCCTGTCGGTGCAGGACAACGGCTGCGGCGCGGCCAGCCAGTCGTTTGAGGCGGCTACCGCCTATGGCGTGATGGGCATGCGCGAGCGGGCACGGCATTTTGGCGGGGAAATCGAGATTTCAAGCCAAATCGGGCTGGGGTCGGCGTTTTACTTGCGTATGCCACTACTTAATCAATAGCATGATCAGGATTTTGATTGGGGATGACCACCGCATCGTGCGCGAGGGGCTCAAGCAAATGCTGGCCGATGCACCAGACGTGTGCGTGCTGGTCGAAGCCCAAACCGGGCTTGAGGTGCTGGCGCAGGTGCAGGCCCTGGGCGGGGCTGCGGGGCTGGACCTGGTGCTGCTGGACATCGCCATGCCGGGGCAGGACGGGCTGGAGGTGCTGCAAATCTTGCGCCGCGAGCACCCCGGCCTGCCGGTGTTGATGCTCAGCACCTACCCGGAAAAACAATATGCCGTGCGCTGCATTCGCCTGGGTGCAGGGGGTTACCTGAACAAGAGCGCTGACCCGGACGACATGGTGGCGGCCATCCGCAAGGTGTCGGGTGGGGGCATGTATGTCACGCCTGCCACCGCCGAGGCACTTGCCGCCGCCGTCGGCGGGGCAGCGGCCCGTGTGGGGGCGCCAAATGAAAAGGCGGGGGTTGACGCCTTGTCGCACCGCGAGCACCAGGTCTACCGCCTACTCAGCGCCGGGCACAGCGTGAGCGAAATTGGTGCACAGCTCAAGCTGGCCTCCAACACGGTGAGCACTTACCGCGCACGGATCCTGGAAAAAACCGGCACCAAGAATGACGTGGAGCTGGCGCTCTACGCCGAGCGACAAGGCCGCAACGCCTGAAACAGCGGCTTGGTGGCAGCCTGGGGCCTGATTTGTAGGGCCAGCCCTACACGGTGTCCTCCGGAGCGGCATGAAATGCGGTGCTAGCCGCCTGCGTGGCGCAGGTTGGCCCGGGCTTTGCATAGTGGTTGGCTTCAACTCTTCGAGGTAAAGCCATGACCGACTACTTTGACCCCTACAACGCTGACCGCCCCCTGATGCTCAAATGCAGCTGCGGCAAGGACCACACCGTGGCCGAGCACCAGCAGGAAACGTCGGCCCAGGGCGCCACGCTGGAACTCAAGCGCCGCAGCCTGACGTCGGAGTTTGAGAGCTACAGCAATGCCTTCATTGAGGCGTCGCTCATCAAGGCCATTTTTCCGCAAGACGAAGTGCGTCG
>JBIIVW010000093.1:0-12940 GCA_044339205.1 Rhodoferax sp.
TGCTTCTATTGCTTATTTACAATCAAATAAAATAGCGTCAAAGCATGCACTGCTGCCGCTCGGTGCACTGTTGTTGGCAGGCTCACTTAGTGCCATGGCCCAAACGGCCGATGCCGACCGAACGCTCAAAGCGGTGGTTGTCAAGGAAAAAGCCGAGGCACCTGAGGGTAAAGATGCCCTGCGGGCCACCGAAACAACCATCGGCAAGGGCCGCCAACTACTGCGTGACATCCCGCAATCCGTGACCGTAGTGACTGAAAAGCTCATGGATGATCGCAACCTCGACACCGTGAAGGAAGCACTCAAAAACACCAGCGGCATTTCCTTTTTGGCGGCTGAAGGCGGCGAAGAAGACATTCGTCTGCGCGGCTTGTCGCTGCAAGCCACCGGCGACATCTTTATCGATGGCATGCGCGACCCGGCGTTCTACGAGCGTGACACCTTCAACCTGGACCGCCTGGAAGTCCTGCGCGGCTCGGCCTCCATGCTGTTTGGGCGCGGTTCCACCGGCGGCGCGGTCAACCAGGTGAGCAAACAACCCCGCACCATCGATGAAAACGAGGTCTCCCTGACGGTAGGCAACGACAGCTATGTGCGCGCCGTCGGCGATTTCAATATCCAAACCGGCGAAAACGCCGCCTTGCGCATCAATGCCATGGCCACCAAAGCTGACAACAACGGCGCTGGCAGCAGTCTGGACAAAAAAGGCATTGCCGCCACCTATCGTCTCGGGATCGGTACGGCCGATGAATTCTCTGTGGGCTTGTACAGCCTGGAGAACAACAACGGCATGAACTACGGCATGCCCTGGATTCGCCCCACCGCCACCTCCCCCGTGAGCGACACCACGGTCAACAACCGGCTGGATCCCAGCGCCTACTTTGGCATGGCCAGCGATATCAATGCCGGCAGCGCCCAGCACCTGAGCGCCAGCCACACGCACCGCTTTCAGTATGACAGTGAGTTGAAAACTTCAATTCGCAGCGGTCACTACGAGCGTGACCAGCGTGCCGGAACGGTGCGCAACGCAACAGGCACCAGCCTGGCCAACTTCTCCAACGCCACCGTGCTAAACCGTGGCACCCAACTCAAAATCCAGGACCTGGACGCCACCTACCTGCAAAGTGACTACAGCGCCAAGTTCAAAGCCCTGGGGCTCCAGCACGAATTGCTTGCCGGCGCCGACTACGCCCGTGAAAAACGCCAGGTGTTTGGTGCCCGCAATGCGGCCCAAGGCGGTGTGACGCTGACCAAGCCCACAACGACAGCGGGCACACCCTTTGATGGCGCGTCAGTCGATGAATCGTCCCGCGTGCTGTATCAGACCAACCAGTTTGACTCCACCGGTTACGGCCTGTACCTGCAAGATCTGGTGCAAGTGGCACCTCACTGGAAGCTGCTGGCTGGGTTGCGCTATGACAACCTGAGCGGCGACTACAGCACCTTTGCCCTGCCAGCCGCTGCTGCGGGCCCGGTCACTACCGCCAGTTACCAGATGAAGGTCTCGGAAGTCAGCAAACGCGTCGGCGTGCTCTACCAGCCCAACGCGCTGCATTCTTATCACTTCTCGGCGGCCACCTCGTTCAACACTTCGGGCGACGCCTATTCGCTGAGTGCGAACAATGCAGACATCCCGCCTGAACAAAGCATTAACCTGGAGCTGGGCGCCAAGTTTGACTCGGCAGACAAGCGCTTCACCACACGACTGGCCGTGTTTCGGTCCACCAAGTTGCACGAACGCAATACCGATCCGCTGGTGAATTTAGTCACGCTGTCAGGCAAGCGCCATGTGGCCGGCTTTGAGGCGGACGTGTCAGGCAAGCTCGCCCCGCAATGGGAAATCTACGGCTCTTATATGTGGATGCCTGTGGCTAACATTGACATCGGCGTGGTGGGCTCTGAAGGTCAGGGCACCCGCCCGTCACTTACTCCCGAACACAGTGGCACGGTGTGGAACACCTACCAGCTCACCTCGCAATGGCGTGTGGGCCTGGGCGTGAACTTTCGCGGTGAGCAAACCCCCATTCGCAACCCCGGCTGGGTCGTGGACGGCTATGTCACGACCGACCTGATGGCCGAGTACAAGATGAATGACCGCTACACCATCAAAGGCAACGTGAGCAACCTCACAAACAAGCTGTATGCCGATGCGCTCTACAGCGGCCACTACATACCCGGCGCCGGCCGCACGGTGCAAGTGACCCTTAACGCCAAGTTCTAACCTGCCAAGGCCCAAGCCATGCTGCTTCACATTCCCGATATTCTGAACGCCGATGAGGTTCGCCACGCTCAGGCCTTGCTGGCCACAGCCCCTTGGGGCGATGGGCGCCCGGGTGCGGGGGTGCAAGCAGCCCAGGTCAAAAACAACGAGCAGCTGCCCCATGACTGTGACGCAGCTCGTGAAATCCGGGCCACGGTTTTGCGCGGTCTGGACGCCAACCCATTGTTTTTTTCGGCGGCCTTGCCCAAACGGGTGTTTCCACCTCGCCTGAACCGTTACGGCGGAAACAGCAATTACTACGGCAACCACATCGACGGCTCGGTGCGCTACCTCCCAGGCAGCGGTCAGCGTCTGCGCACGGATGTGTCCTGCACTGTGTTTCTATCAGACCCCGAGGACTACGACGGCGGGGAACTGTGCGTGGCAGATACCTATGGCGAGCAGGCGGTCAAGTTGCCCGCTGGCCATATGGTGTTGTACCCCGGCACCAGCCTGCATCAGGTCAAACCAGTCACCCGCGGCTACCGTCTGGCCTGCTTTTTCTGGATCGAGAGCATGGTGCGCAGTGATGAGCAGCGCTGCTTGCTGTTTGAGCTCGACATGAACCTGCTGCGCTTGCGAGAACAGCATGGCGAAACCGATGAGACCACGGGCCTTACGGGCTGCTACCACAACCTGTTGCGCATGTGGGCCGACACCTGAGCAGCCACCTCACGCAACCCATCGCCATGGAATTCATCACCCCACTTGTTATCAGCCTCGCACTGGTCATTGGCGGGGTCTGTTGGGTTCTGCGCCAGCCGCAATGACATTTCCCACCCCAGCCAACTCTTTCTAACCATGGTTTTATCAGCGCCCTTTACTTTTTTTTCCAGGATGAACCGCAACGCCCTTATCGTCGGGAGCGTCGTTTTCTTTCACGTGGCCGGGCTGTGGGCGGTGCAAAGTGGCTTGATGCGCCGGGCCATTGAAGTGATTGTGCCGGCTGAAATTCTGGTCGAATTCATCGAACCCGCTACACCCAAGGTGACGCCGCCCCGCCCCACGCCCCCCAAGCCTGTTGTAGCCAAACAGGCTGTGACCAAGGCAGCGCCCACCCAGATCAAGTCTGTGGAACCCCTGCCTTTGGCGGTTGCGGACCCTACGCCCTCCCCCAATGCCCCCGTGGGCGCTGTGGCCCCTGCCACGGTGGTCGCGCCGCAGGCGGCAGCGCCGGCAGAGGCAGCGCCCCCGGCTCCGGCCAGGATGGAGTTGCCTTCGAGCGACGCGGACTACCTGCAAAACCCGAGACCGGCCTACCCGGCTTTGAGCAAACGCCTGGGCGAACAAGGCAAGGTAGTGGTACGGGTGTTCATTGAAGTCGATGGCAAAGCGCAAAAAGCGGAAATCAAACAGTCCAGCGGTTTCGAGCGCCTGGACCAGGCCGCACTCAGTACGGTGCTGCGCTGGCGCTACGCACCCGGCAAACGCGCGGGCGTGGCCGAGAGCATGTGGTTCAACGTGCCCATCAATTTTGTTCTTGAATAATTTTTAAACTTTTGGAGTTTTTATGGATTCGCAACTCGGACTAATTCATGTCTGGACTCAGGGTGACTGGGTCACCAAAACCGTCGCCCTGCTCTTGCTGGCGATGTCGCTGGCCTCGTGGATCGTCATCCTCATCAAAGCGCTGGATATCTGGAAATACAAAAAACTCGCCCAACGAAGCGAGGACTTCTGGCACAGCGAGGACCTGGCCACCGGGTTGGCCCGTCTTGGCAGCGACGACAGCAACCCGTTTCTCCAAGCGGCCCTGACCGGGCGCGAAGCCACCGCCCACCACCGCAACACCCAGGTGCAGTTACACGACACGCTGGATGCCAGTGACTGGATTACCCGTAGCCTACGTAACTCGATCGACGACAGCACAGCCCGTTTGCAGGCCGGCCTGGCGATCCTCGCGTCAGTCGGATCCACCGCGCCGTTTGTCGGCTTGCTGGGCACGGTTTGGGGCATTTACCACGCGCTGTTGGGCATTGGAGCCTCGGGGCAAGCCACCATCGACAAGGTCGCCGGCCCTATTGGCGAAGCGCTGATCATGACGGCGCTGGGTCTGGCGGTGGCAATTCCGGCGGTGCTGGGCTACAACGCCCTGGTGCGCGGCAACAAATCCATCCTCACCAAGCTCAACCGCTTTGCGCACGACCTGCACGCCTACTTTGTTACCGGCGCCCGTGTCACGAATGGCAGCGCCAAGGTGCTGACCATTAAAAGAACATGAAACTTTGCGGGACAGACCGCAGCCACACGCGGTGGGCCAGCTCTGTCCTCAACTAATTAGGAGAAAGTGATGTCTTTTGGAACCCTCGACGAATCCGATGACGTAATGAGCGAAATCAACATGACGCCCCTGGTGGACGTGATGTTGGTGCTGCTCATCGTGTTCATCATCACCGTGCCGGTGATGAAACACGCCATCCACATCGACTTGCCGCGCGCCACCAACCCGGCGCAAGAGATCAAGCAGCAGGCGGTGCTCTTGAGCGTCGATGCGCAAGGCAGCTACTACTGGAACGAGGGGAAAGTGGCCGACGAATTGCTACCTGACCTGCTCAAAGCTGAGGCCGCCAAAGACCCTCAACCGCAATTGCACATCCGGGGCGACAAAGCCGTGCGCTACGAGCGTGTGGCCCAAGCCATGGCGGCAGCCCAGCAGGCAGGGGTCAAAAAAATCGGCTTTGTTACTGAGCCCAAAAGCTGAGTGCGAACCTCCATGCAACCTGTAGCACTCCCGAGCGAGCCCTGCACGCGGGCCCACCTGGCCGAGACAGCGGCCAGTCACTTCAGCGCATCGCCGCCCGTACAGAGCACAGACCTGTTCAAAGGCCAAAAATCGGTCGTGATTGAACACAATGGCGCCAGTTACCGGCTGCAAACTACCAAACTCGGCAAGCTTATTTTGACCAAATAGACCTCTAGCCGGCGATTTAATTGCATATATTGCTATTTAATGAATAGCTAAATTGCAGTGAACTGCCCACAGAGATCTCCCAGGAGGGCGGACTGACTGATCGGTCTCCAACGCAGTCGCCATAGCTTTTCTCAATTGATAGCTTAGAAATAACGAAACACAAATCCAATAGCTCTTCCCTATAATTTATATATCGCAGGCGAAAGCCCTGCGTGACACGTCCATAACCTACCGGAGATTCAAATGTCCCTCATTAATACCCAAGTCCAACCGTTCAAGAACGAAGCCTTCCACAACGGCAAGTTCATCACCGTGAACAACGAAACCCTGCGCGGCAAGTGGAATGTGTTCATTTTCATGCCCGCAGCCTTCACCTTCAACTGCCCCACCGAAGTGGAAGACGCAGCTGACAACTATGCCGAGTTCCAAAAAGCGGGTGCAGAGGTCTACATCGTCACTACTGACACCCACTTTGCTCACAAGGTGTGGCATGAGACATCGCCCGCAGTTGGCAAAGCCAAGTTTCCCCTGATCGGCGACCCGACGCACAAACTGACTCGCGCCTTTGACGTGCATATCGACGAAGAGGGCCTGGCACTGCGCGGCACCTTCGTGATCAACCCCGATGGTGTGATCAAGACCATGGAAGTCCACTCCAACGAAATCGCCCGTGATGTTCAGGAAACCCTGCGCAAGCTGAAAGCGGCCCAGTACACCGCCGCCCACCCAGGCCAGGTGTGTCCTGCCAAGTGGAACGAAGGCGCCAAGACCATCACACCGTCTCTCGACCTGGTCGGCAAGATCTAAGCCCTCTGTGCAAAGACGGCCGGGCGCCTCACGCGCTCGCCAGCCGGACCGGGTCAGGGTGCACGCCACCTTGCCGTCCGGCTTTTTTATTCACAAAATCAAGCTCCAGCCGGCGTATTTAATGCCTTGGCAGCTATCAAATTCAGTTCAAAGGAACCTATCATGCTCGACGAAACACTCAAATCCCAGCTGGCAGCCTACCTGGAACGTGTAACGCTGCCGATCGAACTGGTGGCTTCTTTGAACGACAGCAGCACCGCCATCGAGATGCGCGACCTGCTGGAAACCATCCAGCGCCTGCGCAGCGACAAGATCACCCTGCGCACCGATGGCACGGATGCCCGCAAGCCCTCGTTCACCCTGCAGCGCGCCAATACCGCCAACAGCCTGCGCTTTGCCGGCTTGCCACTGGGGCACGAATTCACCTCGCTGGTACTGGCCTTGTTGTGGACTGGCGGTCACCCCCCCAAAGTGGAGCCTGAAGTGATTGAGGCCATTCGCGGCCTGGACGGCGACTTCAACTTTGAGGTCTATATGTCCCTGAGCTGCCACAACTGCCCGGACGTGGTCCAGGCCCTGAGCCTGATGGCGATCTTCAACCCCAAGATCAAAACCACCGTCGTTGAAGGCGGTGCATTTCAGGACGAGGTTAAGGCCCGCGAAATCATGGCGGTGCCGAGCATCTACCTGAATGGCCAATTGTTTGGCAACGGGCGCATGCTGGTCGAAGAAATCATTGCCAAGCTCGATACTGGCGCTGCTCAACGAGACGCCGTCAAAATGACCGCCAAGGACCCGTATGAAGTGCTGATCGTCGGGGGTGGACCCGCTGGCGCAGCCGCTGCGGTGTACGCCGCGCGCAAGGGCATCCGCACCGGCGTGGCCGCCGAGCGATTCGGTGGACAGGTGAACGACACACTGGCCATTGAGAATTACATCTCCGTACTGGAAACAGATGGCCCCAAAATGGCGGCTGGCATGGAAGCACAGGTCAGGCACTACGGCGTAGACATCATGAACCTGCAGCGGGCTGACAAATTAATCCCAGCCTCGGAGCCGGGCGGTTTGATAGAAATTCAGCTGGCCAACGGCGGCTCTCTGAAAGCCCGAACCGTGATTCTCTCCACCGGCGCGCGCTGGCGCAACGTCAACGTACCTGGTGAAGACCAGTACCGCAACAAAGGCGTTGCCTATTGCCCGCATTGCGACGGACCGCTGTTCAAAGGTAAAAAGGTGTCTGTTATCGGCGGTGGTAACTCGGGCGTAGAAGCCGCTATTGACTTGGCGGGCATCGTCAAACACGTGACCTTGGTCGAATTTGCAGACCAGCTCAAGGCCGACGCCGTCCTGGTCAACAAGCTGAAAAGTCTGCCCAACGTGACGATCCACACCAACGCCCAAACGACTGAGATCACGGGCGACGGCCAACGGGTGAACGGCCTAAGCTACAAAGACCGCGCCACTGAATTGGTGCATCACGTCGAGCTGGAAGGTGTGTTTGTGCAAATCGGCTTGGTGCCCAATACCGAGTGGCTCAAGGGCACACTGGAATTGAGCAAGCACGGCGAAATTGTGGTGGACGCCAAGGGACACACCAACCTGCCCGGTGTGTTTGCCGCAGGGGACGCAACCACGGTGCCTTTCAAGCAAATCGTGATTGCGGCCGGCGACGGCGCCAAGGCGGCACTCAGCGCGTTCGACCACCTGATCCGCACACCCGTACCCGAAGCTGTGGCGGCCTGATCCGGTCATCCGCAATCACTGGGAAAGACCCGGGATGCATGAAAAAAAAGGGGCTCTGTAGCCCCTTTTTTTATATTCTGTCGACCGGAAGGCCAAAGAACTCTGGCGACTGTTACAGCCCGATCGCGGCAATGCCCGCTTTGGCAATCTGTGCATCCTCGCTGGACTTGACACCGCTCACGCCCACAGCGCCCAGGCATTGGCCATCTTTCATGATCGGTACGCCGCCTTCGAGCAAACCCTTGATGTCCGGAGCGCTCAAGAAAGAAACGCGGCCACCATTGACCACATCTTCGTAGACCTTGCTCTCGCGGCGACCCAACGCTGCCGTATTGGCTTTGGCGGGGGCAATATGAGCCGAGATGGCGGGCGCATCATCCAGACGCTGGAGCCACAGCAAATGACCGCCATCATCGACGATGGCGATTGTGACCGCCCAATGGTTAGTCAAGGCCTCGGCTTCAGCGGCCGCGGCAATGGCCTTGATGTCGGTCATTTCGAGTGAGAACTTGTTTTTCATGGGTTTGATCTTGAAATTTGTAAAGCAAGAAGGATAACGGCTGACGGCCCCATAGGTGGCATATCGGAGACAAAAAGTATCCTTACAAATAGTAGGCACCTGGCTTGCCCGTGGAGTGACCAAACTCCTGACTGACCCTAAAATGTTATTTCTTGCAGTTGTAAAACACGAAGGAGTTTGACCATGACTGAAAACGTTCAATCATTTGACTATGGCGCAGGTGCCATGGCTGAACAGCGCAACAAGGTATTGCGCAATACTTATTTTCTGCTGGCTTTGAGCATGTTGCCCACTGTGCTGGGCGCCTGGCTGGGCGTGGCCACAGGGATCACACAGTCCTTGAGCGGTGGCGTGGGCTTGGTTGTATTTCTCGGTGGCGCATTCGGTTTCATCTATGCCATCGAGAAAACAAAGAATTCGGCAGCCGGTGTCCCCGTGTTGCTGGCTTTCACTTTCTTCATGGGCCTGATGCTGTCGCGCATGATTGCCATGGTGCTGGGTTTCAAGAACGGCCCCGAGTTGATCATGACCGCGTTTGGCGGCACTGCGGGTGTGTTCTTCGTCATGGCTAGCCTGTCCAGCGTGATCAAGCGCGATTTGTCCGGCATGGGCAAATGGTTGTTCGTAGGCGCCATGGCGGTCATGATTGGCGGCATCATCAATGTATTTGTGGGTTCCACTGCGGCCATGATGGCGATTTCGGTTGCAGTCATCGGCATCTTTAGCGCCTACATGCTGTACGACTTGAAGCGCATTGTGGACGGCGGCGAAACCAACTACATCAGCGCTACATTGGCGTTGTACCTGGACGCGATGAACGTGTTCCAGGCCCTGCTGGCTCTGCTGGGTATTGCCGGTGGTGAACGCGACTAATTCAGGCCACGTCGGGATGACATAAAAAAGGCCCTGAGGGGTCTTTTTTGCGTTTATCGTCTCTTAAACCTGCTGAATGAAGCGCACAATTTCGAAACAGCATTCGTAACCTACCGCGCCCCATGAACTTACGCCTACTTGTGACCACCGTTGCCCTGCTCCTTGCAGGCTGTGAAATTCCGGGCATGGGCCCTGATCCCAAGGTCCTGCAACGTGAAGCCAACGCCAAAGCCATTGGCGGCGGCTGCCGGCATGGTTTGCGCAGCATTGAAGACTGCTACATCCTCAATGAGTCCGCGTCCAAGGCGGACATCTTCACGGGCTGGCGCGCGATGGACGAATACATGCGGGAGAACAAGATTGAAGGTGTGGCTGCTACCGCAGTCAAATCGGCCCCGCCCGCAGAAGAAATCATTGAACCGCCGCCCAAGGCCAAGACGGACAGCAAACGAACTAAGTAAGCAGGTCAAAAACCGCCATGCTCTCTACGTGGGCTGTGTGGGGGAACATGTTGACCATACCCGCCGAAGAACAACGGTAGCCCGCCTGATGCACCAGCACATCCGCATCCCGAGCCAAAGTGGCCGGATTGCAGCTGACGTAGACAATGCGCGCGGGTGGCGTCCAATTTTCCGAACCCGCCGTGGTTGGATTCGCCACGGGGTCCAGCTTTTGCTGGTGCAATTGCGCCAGAGCCTGCACCAGGGCAAATGCACCCTCACGCGGCGGATCAATGAGCCATTTGTCAGCGGCACCATCAGCGATCAACACGTCTGGCGTCATCTCGAACAAGTTTCTAGATACGAATTTAGTAGCAGCAAACCATTGATTGACGCCGGCTAGAGCACTATTTAGCTTGTAATTCTCGCGGGAACGAGCCACCAGCGCCTCACTGCCCTCCACGCCCAGCACCTCCCGCGCCTGGGTGGCGATAGGGAGTGTGAAATTGCCCAAGCCACAAAACCAGTCAATCACGCGCTCATTCTTCCGGGCATCCAGTAAACGCAACGATCGCGAGACCAATACCCGGTTGATGTGGGGGTTGACCTGCGTGAAATCAGTTGGTTTGAACGGCATGTGGATGCCAAACTCGGGCAAGTCGTAACTCAGCTCTTCGCCACCGTCATCGAGAAGATGAACCGAGTCCAGGCCCTTGGGTTGCAACCACCACTGCACACCGACGTGGCGAGCGGCAAAGGCACGCAAAAGGGCCAGATCACCATCACTCAAGGGCTCCATGTGACGCAGAACCAGCGCTGTCAAGGTGTCGCCGCAAGCGAGCTCGATCTGCGGGCATGTTTCCATGGCGTCCATGGATGTGATGAGTGCGCGCAACGGCAACAACAAGTCACTGACATGGGGCGGCAGAACATGGCACTCTTTCATATCAGCCACATAACCGCTCTTTCGCTCGTGAAAGCCAACCAGGACGGTGCCTTTTTTGCGCACATGGCGCACTGAAATCCGGGCGCGGTAGCGGTAGCCCCAAGAGGGCCCCTCAATAGGACGCAAAATATTGTCAGGCTTCACCTTGCCCAAGTGCCACAGGTTGTCCTCCAGCACCCGTTGCTTGACCGCCACCTGGGCCCCCACGTGCAGATGCTGCATCTTGCACCCGCCACAGGCGCCTTCATGCAAGCCGAAGTGGGGGCATCCCGGTTGTACGCGCTGGGAAGACTCGCGATGAATCGCGGTCACCATGCCCTGCTCCCAGTTGTTTTTCTTGCGGTGGATATTGGCGCTGACCACTTCGAACGGAAGCGCGCCTTTGATGAACACCACCTTGCCGTCAGCCCGGTGGGCAACGCCTTGGGCCTCCAGATCCAGCGACTCCACCAGAAGCCAGTCGGGTGGATACATGTCAGTTTTATTGATTTCGTCAGTCATGGGGCTATTGTCTCAGGCCCGCAACTGCGATTGCCTCTCAGGCGCTCAAGACATCAGCGCACAGGCAAGTATTTGGCCGGATCGACAGGCTTGCCTTGGCGGCGCACCTCAAAATGCAGCTTCACGCGGTCTGCATCACTGCTGCCCATTTCAGCAATTTTTTGCCCCTGGCGAACGGACTGGTCTTCCTTGATGAGCAGCGTCTGGTTGTGAGCGTAGGCTGTCAGATACATGTTGTTGTGCTTCAAGATAATCAAATTGCCATAGCCCCGCAAACCCGCACCGACATAGACCACGCGGCCGTCAGCGGCCGCCAGCACGGGGTCACCCGCTGAACCTCCAATGTCGAGACCCTTGTTTTTGACCTCATCAAAACCGGCCAGCACCACACCTTGGGTCGGCCAAATCCATTTGATTTCATCATCTGTTGCTGCCGAGGAAGCTGCCGCCAAAGGCGCGCTGGCAGCGGCACCAACTGAGGCAGCTGGCTTGTCCGTGCCACCTGCGGGAAGGGGTGTTGCGGTCACAGGAGTCACTGTAATCGCTGTAACGGGGCGAGTGACAACACCACTGCTGGAACTGGCGGGCACGGGGGGTGCAACGCGCAAGACCTGTCCAATTTCAATCCGGTTGGGGTTATCAACATTGCTCCAGCGCGCAATGTCCTTGGGACTTTGCCCGTGGTCCACGGCAATCCGGATCAACATGTCACCCGGCTTGACGGTGTAATAGCCTGGTTTGCCGGCATTCTCATACCCGGGCAGCTGCTTGACAACTGACGCTGCGGGATCACTGGCCAACGGTGCGGGACGGCCAGCCAAGCTGCCACGGTCCTCTACGGGCGCCCGGTTTTGAACCTTGGACCCACATCCACCCATCAAGACCACTGCAGTCAGGAGTGCCACCGAAACACCTGAACGAAAACCAGAAAAAAACATAAGACATCCCTTCATGCAATGCCTGATTTTAGAGGGACAAAATGAACGGTTTCCAGTACGGTCTGCTTCAGACCCTGCGGTGTTTTATCAATGACCACCAAGGCTTGTTTCCCACCGGCCCCAGTGCCACCTGACACCGGAGCAACCAACCGACCTCCAACCGCAAGTTGGTCAACCCAGGCCTGCGGCACAGCCTCCCCTCCTGCGGCTGCAATGATCCCCGCGTAAGGCGCGCCCCTCTCGAACCCCAGCATGCCATCACCAAACAAGAGATGCAAATTGCCTAAAGCCAGGTGTCTCAGGTTGTCCCGCGCCCTGTCGTGCAAACCACGCAAGCGCTCTATGCTGTAGACCTCGTTCGCCAGCAGGCTCAGTACGGCAGCCTGATAGCCACAGCCGGTCCCGATCTCCAACACGCGCCCCAACCGTTCGGGAGCGCCATTGCGCAAAAGTTCTGCCATTCGGGCCACGACGCCAGGCTTGGAGATCGTCTGGTTCAAACCGATGGGCAGGCTCGTGTCTTCATAAGCTTGATTGATCAGCGCGCTGTCGACAAAGCGGTGCCGCTCAATCGTTCCCATAGCGGACAAAACGAGGCGGTCACTGACCCCTTGCGCTGCGAGCTTTTGCGCCATGTTCCGCCGGAGGGCGCTTGAATCCATCACAGCACCTGGGCGAGCCACCTGAATCAGGGGCTTCGCCACCTGACCCAAGCCATTGCGGGCTGCAAGCTGCGGAGGCCGGCCATTCTGAGGCGGCTTACTGGAAAAATTCATTCGGGCGGGAAAGGATGGGCGCTCTTTCACTTGGACCGCACACTGCTATCTGGTAGAGGTTCTGAAAGCAGGGCGGCGGTCTGGGCCCAGTAGCTGAGGCGATCATGGTCCGTCAAGTCAACCTTGAGCGGGGTGATTGAGACATGCCCGGCGGCCGTGGCATGAAAATCCGTACCTTCTGCCTCGTCCATGACCGGGCCTGCTGCCCCGATCCAATACATGGTG
>JBIIVW010000325.1:0-3746 GCA_044339205.1 Rhodoferax sp.
TTGTCGCCACGCAACAGCAAACCGGTCTGGTAGCCATGTGTGGTCACACCCGTCGGTTCAATCCCAGCCACCAGTACGTGCACAAGGAGATTGTGGAAGGGCGTTTCAACATCCAGCAGATGGATGTGCAAACCTACTTTTTTCGCCGTACCAACATGAACGCGCTGGGCCAGGCGCGCAGCTGGACAGACCACCTGCTGTGGCACCATGCCGCGCACACGGTGGACCTGTTCGCCTACCAGTGCGGCAGCCCGATCGTCAAAGCCAATGCCGTGCAAGGTCCGATTCACCCTGCGCTGGGGATCGCGATGGACATGAGCATCCAGCTCAAGGCTGCGAATGGCGCCATCTGCACCTTGAGCCTGTCCTTCAACAACGACGGCCCGCTGGGTACCTACTTCCGCTACATCGGTGACAGCGCCACCTACCTAGCGCGCTATGACGACCTGTTCACCGGCAAGGAGGAAAAAATCGATGTCAGTCAGGTCGATGTCTCCATGAATGGCATTGAGTTGCAGGACCGCGAGTTTTTTGCAGCCATCCGTGAAGGCCGTGAACCCAACAGCAGTGTGGCGAGTGTGTTGCCGTGCTACCAGGTGCTGCACGACCTGGAGCAGCAACTCAGCGGCGCTTGAGTTCCGGGCGGGGCCGACCGGATGGCGCTGACGTGGAGGCGTTTCAGACCAACCATGAAGGTGAGATGTGTGAGTGCATTCACCAAGGCAACACCGACGTTGTGGACGCCGTGTTGATCAACGCCGGTGCGTGGACGCACTATTCGTATGGCATTCGCGACGCGCTGGCCATATTGACCTGCCCAATTATTGAATTGCATATGTCCAACATCCACGCGCGTGAGCCGTTTCGCCATGTGTCGGTGTTTGCTGAAATCGCCCGTGGCCAAATCTGTGGTTTTGGCGTGGACAGCTATCTGCTGGCCCTGCGCGCTGGCGTGTCGGCGGTTCAGGCTCCAAAGGCAGTTTGAGCATGATCAACGGCAACACAGAAATTATTGCCCACCTGGGCTTTCCAACCCACGCCTTCAAGGCGCCCATGATTTACAACCCCTGGTTTGAGAAAGCCGGGGTCAACGCCATCGTGGTGCCCATGGGCTGCCAGGCGGCGGACTATCCCGAATTTTTGCGCTCGGTGTTCAAGCTCTCCAACATCCGGGGTGCCCTCATCACCATGCTGCACAAGGTCACTACGGTGGGATTGGTAGACGACCTGTCTGCAACGGCCGCCATTGCGGGCGCCTGCAACGCCGTCAAGCGGCTGCCCGACGGCCGTTTGCAGGGCGACATGTTTGATGGCGAAGGTTTTGTGCGTGGGTTGCTGCGCAAAGGCTTGGTCTTGAAGGGCGCACGCGCGCTGGTGGTCGGCAGCGGTGGCGTGGGTTGCGCCATTGCCGCGTCACTCGCGGCGGCGGGCGTGCTGGAGATTGATCTGTTTGACGTGAACGAGGCCTCCGCCCGGGGCCTGGCGGACCGTCTGATGCAGCATTACCCGCAGATGACGGTGCGCACCGGCCTCAAAGACCCTGACGGCTTTGACCTCGTGGTGAACGCGACACCCATGGGCATGAATGCGGGCGATGCCATGCCGATGGACGTGTCACGCATTGACCCCCGCACCTTTGTGGGCGAGGTGGTCATGAAGTCAGAGATGACTGCATTTTTGGCTGCAGCCCAGGTGCGCGGCTGCCCGGTGCAGGTGGGCTCGGACATGTTGTTTGAGCAAATACCTGCCTACCTTGAATTTTTTGGATTTCCCAGCACCACGCCCGACGTTTTGCGGTCCGTGGCCCAAATGAGTTATTGAACCAAAGGTTTGTCATGACCCAGAATTCCACCCACCGTGAAGCCGTGCCCGACATGCCCAACCGCCTTGGCATCCAGGGCATTGAGTACATTGAATACGCCACCAGCCGCCCGCAGGCGCTGGGCCAGGTTCTTGAAGCCATGGGCTTCAGGCCTGTGGCTCGGCACCGCTCGCGCGAGATCGTGCTGTACCGCCAGGGCAGCATGAACCTGGTAGTCAACGCCCACCCCGACGACGCGCGTGTGAGCGCCACGGTCGATGGGCAGCTGGTGATCTCGGCGGTGGCTTTTCGGGTGCAAGACGCCCTCAAGGCGCACACGCGGTGCATGGACCTCGGCGCGTGGGACGTGCCCAGTCACGTCAAGGCCATGGAACTGCACATACCTGGCATTAGGGGGCCGGGCGGCAGCCGCTTTTATTTTGTAGACCGCTGGCAAGAGTTCTCCATCTACGACATCGACTTTTGCCCGATTCCCACGGTTGACCCGGCGCCTCCGGCGCTGGCGGGCATGAGTTACTTTGGGCTGGTTCAATACATTGGCGGATCCCGCAGCGCCGAATGGGTGGCTTACTACGAACACATGTTTGACTTCAGCCTGATTCCCCAGGAGCAGCGCTATGGCATTTTGCCAAAGGGGACCCTGATGCGCAGCCCCTGCGGCGGCTTCTTGTGGCAGTTGATTGAGCCCGATCCGATGATGGACGAAGTGGAGTCGCCTGAGCAACTCCAGCGTTTGGGTTTGGGTGTGCCTGACGTGAATGCGGCGGTCGGCCTCCTGAAAGCGCGCGGCGTCGAGTTTGTGGAGTCGACCCAACTGCACCCGGAAGACCGGGGCGCGCTGACCCGCACTGTGCTGGGGACCGTGTCCTTCGAGCTGGTTCACCAAACCGCATGGGAGGCATCCCATGAACATGCTCAACGGATTCGGGATGGACACCATCACGCTGGCCGGTCCACTGGAGGCCAAGCTGGACGCCATGGCTCAGGCCGGCTTTACCCAAGTGATGCTGAGCGCGCGCGACATCGTGGGCCACCCCGGGGGGCTCAATGCCGCCGTGGCCGCGGTGCGCAACAGCGGCTTGCGCCCCACCGGCTTTCAGGTGCTGCGCGACTTTGAGGGTTTGTCGGGCCATCTGCATGGCTACAAGGTGGACATCGCCAAGTCGATGCTGGAGATGTGTGCCGCGCTTGACTCCAAGGTGCTGCTGGCCTGCTCCTCAACCTCGCGCCATGCCACCGACGACCTGGATTTGATCGCCAAGGATTTGCGCAAACTCGCCATGCTGGCCATCCCGCTTGGAATCAAAGTGGCGTACTAGGGCTTGTCCTGGGGCCGCACCGTCAACGAATTCACGACCTCCTGGGACGTGGTGTGCCGCGCCGACTGCCCTAACCTGGGCGTTGGGCTGGATTCGTTTCACATCTTTGCCGCCAAAACGCCGCTGGACAGCATTGAAGAACTGGACCCCGAGCGTATTTTTCTGGTGCAGTTGTCCGACTTCATGTGGCAAGACACCCCCAGCTTTGAAGAACGCATGGCCACTGCCCGCGCCTTCAGGGTGTTTCCGGGGGAGGGTGTGCACAGCGCGGAATTAGCCGATCTGGTGTTGCGCCTGGACCGCCTGGGTTACCGGGGCGACTACAGCTACGAGGTCTTCAATGACGACTACCAGCAGTTGCCCCTGCACGTGGTGGCTGAGCGCGCCCGTCGCAACACGCTGTGGTTGAGTGAAAACGTGTTGCACCGTTCACCGCCTTTGCCGGCGTGGGTGAGCCGTTGAGCGCTTGCCTGTAGGCCAAAATCAAGGTTTTTTGAGAAAGAAACCCATGCAACAACGACAACTTGGCCCTTTTCAGGTCTCCGCCATTGGCCTGGGCTGCATGAACCTGAGCCATGCTTACAGCGCACCGGTCTCGGCAGAGC
>JBIIVW010000326.1:0-3707 GCA_044339205.1 Rhodoferax sp.
CGTCTGTATGGCGCCGCTGGTTGCCTGCGTTCGCTGGACCGCCTGATTGACCAGACCATTGACTACACGCGCCAGCGCCAGACTTTTGGCAAATCCGTTTTGCACAACCAGGTGGTTCACTTCAGATTGGCCGAGTTGCGCACCGAGGTCGAAGCGCTGCGTTCCTTGACCTATCGGGCGGTCGAGTCGTATGTGTCGGGCAAGGACGTGACCAAGCTGGCTTCCATGGCCAAGCTCAAGGCCGGGCGCCTCAGCCGTGAGGTCGCTGACAGTTGCCTGCAGTTCTGGGGTGGCATGGGCTTTACGGCGGACAACCCGATCTCTCAGGCCTACCGGGACAGCCGCCTGATCTCCATTGGTGGCGGTGCCGACGAGATCATGCTGGGCATCATTTGCAAGCTTGAAGGCACCTTGCCGGGTAAGGCGTGAGCCCCATGGAGCAGTTGGGTTCAACGCTGGAGGTGGGGCAAGTCGGATTCGAAACCCTGATGGTGAAGAGGGGAGGGCCTGTCCTTCATGTCACCCTTAACCGACCCGCGCTACGTAACGCCATGTCACTGCACATGGTGGCCGAATTGCGCCAGGTGCTCGCTGATGCCGAAGCTGGTGGTCAGTCCCGGGTGGTGGTGCTGCGTGGGGCTGGTGGGCACTTTTGTGCCGGTGCAGATCTCAAGGACATGGCCAACGCGCGCATGCAGGCCATGCATGCGGCTACCCCGCCGAAAGATGCCGATGCGACGTTGGACGCGGTGGCACAGGCCAATATTCAATTTGGCGAGTTGTGTGTTGCTTACGCTAAAACGCCGTTGGCCCTGGTTGCCGTTCTAGAGGGCAGCGTGCTGGGGGGCGGGCTGGGTCTGGCCTGTGTGGCGGATGTTGCGCTAGCCAGCGAGACGGCCGTATTTCGTTTGCCCGAGACAGGCCTTGGTGTGGTGCCAGCCCAGATTGCCCCGTTTTTGGTCGAGCGTTTAGGCTATTCCCAAGCCAAGCGACTGGCCGTGACGGGTGGGCGGCTCGGTGCTGTGGAAGCTCTGACTATGGGTCTCGTGCATGCTGTGCATGCGCCGGACCAGATGGATGCGGCACTTACTGCCTTGCTGCCCGACATCCTGGCGGGTGCCCCCGGTGCGATTGCTGCCACCAAAGCCCTGATGGCGCGTGCCCGCGTGACCGAGCCCTCGCATCTGTTGCGGGACGCTGCGATCATTTTTTCAAATGCAGTTCATGGCTCCGAGGGCCAGGAGGGAACGATGGCCTTTCTCCAAAAGCGCAAACCAACCTGGGCCCTGCAATGACCTTCTCTAAAATTCTGATTGCCAACCGTGGCGAGATTGCCTGCCGCGTGATCCGCACCGCCCGCAAGCTCGGCTATCGAACTGTGGCGGTCTATAGCGATGCCGACAAGTTGGCGCCCCATGTGCGCCAGGCAGATGAGGCGGTGCATCTTGGTGGCCCGGCGCCCGCCGATTCCTATTTGCGGGTGGATGCCTTGCTGGCTGCGGCTCGCAAAACCGGTGCTGATGCCATTCATCCGGGCTACGGATTCCTGAGCGAAAACGCGGGTTTCGCCCAAGCCTGCCTGGACGCCGGGCTGGTTTTCATTGGACCACCACCCAGTGCGATCCAGGCCATGGGCGACAAAGCGCGGGCCAAACGCCGCATGCTGGAGGCGGGCGTGCCCTGCGCGCCGGGCTATCTGGGGGGCGAGCAGGATGATGCGCGACTCACTGAAGAAGCCTTGAAGCTGGGTTTCCCGCTTTTGGTCAAGGCCGTCGCCGGTGGCGGGGGGCGTGGCATGCGCCTGGTGCGCAGCGTTGATGACATGGCACAGGCGATTGTGGGCGCTAGGCGGGAGGCGCAGAGCGCTTTTGGTGATGGCACCCTGATGCTGGAGCGACTCATCGACAACGGCAGGCATATCGAAATTCAGGTGTTTGCCGATGCGCATGGCAACGCCGTTTACTTGGGCGAGCGCGATTGCACCGCCCAGCGCCGCCGGCAGAAGGTCATTGAAGAGGCGCCTTCACCCGCTGTTAGCCCTGCGATGCGCGAGGCCATGGGCAAGGATGCCGTCGCCGCCGCACTGGCGGTCGGATACCGAGGAGCCGGCACAGTTGAATTCATTGTGGATGCTGACCTCAAACACTATTTCCTGGAAATGAACACGCGCTTGCAAGTTGAGCATCCGGTGACAGAGATGGTGACCGGGTTTGATCTTGTGGAATGGCAGTTGCTGGTGGCGTCTGGGCAGCGCTTGCCTGCAGCACAGGCCGACATCAAACTCATGGGCCATGCAATTGAGGCGCGCTTGTATGCTGAAGACCCTTACGCTGGATTTGCGCCACAAACTGGAACCGTGCGGTGGTGGCGTCCGCAGCATGCCTTGCTGGGTGGGGTGCGAATCGACGATGGTATTGAAGAGGGTAGTGAGATCTCACCCCATTACGATGCGATGGTGGCCAAGATCATTGCGCACGGGCGAGATCGGGAGGACGCGATTCGACGCTTACGCGCTGCGCTTGAGAATACTCCCTTGCTGGGCCTTCGCAACAACGGTCGGTTTCTGGCGGACTTGGTGAATCATCCCGCATTTCGGGGTGCGGCCATGACCACCACCCTGATTGATCAATGGCAGGAGGCTGGTGACCTGCTGTTGCAGCGCCCGTTGGCTACCGACGAGGTCTGGTGCGTGGCGGCGGCTACCTTGGCTATGCAAAGCGGTGCCAACTGGCGGGCTGACAGTGTCGCGGCTTTTGACATCCCGTTGAGATGCGATGAGACCACGCAAACGCTGCGCGTACACCCTGACAGGTTTGGCAACACGGGTGTCAGCTTGCGAGGTCAGAAGCAGGATGTGCGAATCGTGAGCTTCCAGGACGGTGATTTGCGCTTTGAGATGAATGGCATCCATCGACAGGCGATTGCCTTGATCCATCAGAACGCGCTGCATATTGCTCTCGGCGGTTGTTCATTCGTCTTCCAGGAAGTGTCTCCCTTTCCGGAGAAAGATATGGCGATGGACGCGGCGCGGGCCCGTGCCCCAGTGGCTGGCAAGGTTACGCAAATTCAATTCGCGGTAGGCGAGGGCGTGCAACCGGGGCAGGCCATGGTGTGCGTTGAGGCCATGAAGATGGAGATGTGGCTCACCGCGCAAGCTGCGGGCACCGTGGTGGCCTTGCATGTGAAAGTGGGCGAGCAAGTCGAATCCGGCGATTTGTTGATTGAAATTGAACTGGACGAAATAAAGGAAACATGATGGAAAAAGCAATTCTGACCTGCGCCCTGACCGGTGTGCTGACCAACCCCAAGCAGCACCCGGTTCCAGTCACTCCATCTCAAATGGCCGCCGAGGCACGAGATGCTTTCAATGCCGGGGCCTCCATCATGCATGTGCACCTGCGCATGCAGGACGAGGGCATGGGGCACATGCCGTCCTGGGATCCCGATGTGGCTGAATCCGTGGTGGGCGCGATTCGTGAGGCCTGTCCTGGCGTGATCATCAACCTGACGACAGGCGTCGTGGGCAAGGACATCACGGGTCCCGTGGCGTGTATTCGACGCGTCAAGCCTGAAATTGCCGCCTGCAATGCGGGCAGTCTGAACTACCTCAAGATCAAGGATGACGGCCAATGGGCTTGGCCTCCCATGCTGTTTGATAACCAAGTGGCCAAGGTGCAGCAGTTTCTGGACGTGATGGAGGAGTGCAA
>JBIIVW010000328.1:0-3699 GCA_044339205.1 Rhodoferax sp.
CCCGAGCGCAACAGCGCCTGAGACCGGCCCGCCACCACTGGCACCTCGCCAAACACGGTGATGCAGATGTTCAGCGGGCCTTGCGTGGTGTCGCCCCCCACCAGCTCGCAGCCGTGGGCATCGGCCAGTGCCAGCAGGCCTTCAGAAAACGGGGCCAGCCAGGCTTCGTCCGCGCTTGGCAAGGCCAGCGCCAGAGTGAAGGCCAACGGGCGCGCACCACAGGCGGCCAGGTCACTCAGGTTGACGGCCAGCGCTTTGTGCCCAAGGGTGCGCGGGTCCACATCGGCGAAAAAATGGCGCCCCTGCACCAGCATGTCGCAAGAAATCGCCAACTGGGTGCCCGGGGCGGGCTGCAACAGCGCGCAGTCGTCCCCCACGCCCAGCACGGCCTGGCGCGCGGGGCGTTTGAAATACCGCGCAATCAGGTCGAATTCACCCATGCGGCTTCCCGGACGTGGGCTCTGGCGTTGGCGCAGCCTCGGCCAGGGCGCTCTTCACCGGCCAGAAAAAGCTGCGCAGGTTGGTTCGGGCCCGGGCGCGAATGGCACGGCCAATGCGCGAGCGGTCCACACCGCTGACGTTGTGCGCCCGCAAGGCCAGCCGAAAGGCCATGTAAAAACTCACCCCCACATTCAAAAGCCCGGTCACCACCAAGCCCGCCACGCAGAGCCAGAACACCGGCAACAGGAACACATGAAGCCCCAGCGTGGCCGCCGCCGCCGCCAGTTGGCCGGTCGACAGGGTCACATGGCGCACATCCAGCCCCAGGCCAAAGAAGGTGGCAAACGCCGGCGTGAGGCCCAGCATCATCCCCAGCGAAATATTGGCAGCCAGGCCCGAGATGTTGTCGCGCATGAAGCGTGACCAGCGAGCCGCCCGCGCCGCGCCCAGCGCCCCGGTAATGCGGGGGTTGTAGCGCATGGCCGAGTCCAGGCGGTGCAGCACAAACCAGTTCTCGGTCCAGCCTGCAATGATGCTTGACGCAAACAACAAGACGCCGGTGAGCGCGGCAAACAGGGCGGTTGGTCCCAGCAGATTGAGGCTGTGCAGGACATGGTGGGCCTTGTCCGCATCAATCATCGGGGAGCCAGAGACCACCCAGATCACGGCGTTGAGCAGCAACACACAGGGTGCTACCAGCGCCAGGTTGCCGGCGATGGCCGCCACCTGGCTGCGCACGAGATGGGTCACTTCGGTCACAAAGGTATCCACGGCGCCCGGTGCGGTGAGGTCCTTGAGCTTGGCGGCCATGGCCGGGGCGGTCATGGCGGGTTGTTTGGTGGCCACGGTGAAGTGCAGGAGCTGGATCAGCACAAAGCTCAGCGCGTAGTTCATGCCCGCAAAAAACCCGCCCCAAAACGCAGAAAGGCCCAAGCCCGCCACGGTGAACTTCATCAAGGTGGTGATCGACATCACCGCCCCGCCACCGGCTGCCTGCCCCAGCATGGTGATGTACTCGGCTTTGGTGCGGGTAATGTAGTGTTCGCCGGTCTCGGAGCTGCGCTCGGCTACTTTGGAGGCCAGCATGGAGGAGTTGGCGGTGATGAGTGCCCGCACGCTGCGCCGGTCCTGGCCCACCAGCACCAAAATCGCCATCAGGCGCTGGGTGCTTTGGGCCGGGCTGCTGGAGATCAAGCAGTCCAGCAGGGTGCGGATGCGCAGCACCCGCTCGCGCAGTTGACGCAACTGGAACACCAGATTGACCGAGATGCCATGCGCATCCAGGTGGGTGTAGACCGAGGCCGCAGCGCTGCGGCAGGCCTCCAGCCGCTCGCGCAGCGCCTGTTGTGCCGCCTGGCGCTCGTCGCTGTCGCTCTGGGGCGATCGCAAAAAAGCCTGGCGCATGGCCTCCACGTCGTGCACCAGGGTATGAAACGGGCCTGCGTCCCGGGCGGATTCACTCATGCGCAGGCGCAGTTCGGGCGAAAACCCGGTGGCACTCACTTGGCTGGCACAAAAGGTGATGGCTTCCAGCACCGTGGCCTGCCAGGGCGTGATCACCAGCGCCGCGTGGGGGGCGTCCGGTGATGATTGGGGCTCCAGCAAGTCTGCAATGCGCGCCAGCGTCGGCTCGTCCAGCGCGGCCAGCCATTCGGCATCAAAAGGGTCGGAAAACACCAGCGAAAACAAGGCCGAGGCATCCACGGTCTCCGGGGTACCGGGCAAAATTTTGAGGCGAACCCGCTCGGCAAATTCGCTGATAAAGGCGCTTCTGGACGAAAAACCATAATCGGCCAGCAAGGTGGTGCCGTCCACCGTCTCCAGCAGGCCCTGCCACCAGTCCTGCAGTCGCGATCTCAACTCCGGGCGGGCCTGCATGGCGTCCAGCAACAAGGCCAGACGAGACAGGGCTGCGGGCACACTGCGGCGATTGCCCCGCAGCCATTCAAAGAGCGAAATCAGCCAAAGATGGCGCTGCACCATCTCGGCGCCCGGGTTCAGGGCGTCCAGCAGGTCAGGCAGGTCGTGCTGTCGGGGCATGCGTTGCCCTCTCAATGCAGGGTCCGCGTACCACCACTGGCGCTCAGGGCATCCAGCACAAACATGGGCACATCGGTGTCAAACTTTTCGCCATCTTCGGCCACACAAAAGAAGCTGCCGTGCATGGTGCCCGTGGGCGTGCGCAGGCGCGTGCCACTGGTGTACTCAAACTTCTGGCCCGGCTTGAGCAGCGGCTGCTGCCCCACCAGCCCCAGACCCTTGACGCGCTCGGTGTGCCCATTGGCGTCATTGACGTTCCAGGTGCGAGAAATCACCTGCGCCGGCACCTGGCCTACATTGGTGATGGTGACGGTGTATGAAAAGACATACAAGCCCTGCTGCGGGGCAGATTGCTCGGCCAGATACTGGGGAGCAACTTCAACTCTGAATTGGTATTTGGACATCCCGTGATGCTATCCTGAATCGAAATTGCAGCGCCAAATGGGTAAACTGACGGCATGACCTACCGTATTGCCCCCTCCCTCCTCTCCGCCGACTTCGCCCGCCTGGGCGATGAACTCAAAAACGTGATCGCCGCTGGCAGCGACTGGATCCACTTTGATGTCATGGACAACCATTACGTGCCCAACCTCACGTTTGGCCCCATGATTTGCAGCGCCCTCAAACCGCATGCCAAAACGGCCGCTGGCGTGGCTGTGCCCATCGACGTGCACCTCATGGTGCAGCCCGTGGACGCCCTGGCCAGCGCGTTTGCCGACGCGGGCGCCGACTACATCAGCTTTCACCCCGATGCCACCAACCATGTGCACCGCAGCATCCAGGCCATCAAGTCCAAGGGCTGCAAGGCCGGGCTGGCGTTCAATCCTGCGCAACCGCTGGATGTGCTGGACTGGGTGATTGAAGACATCGACCTGATTTTGATCATGAGCGTCAACCCCGGCTTTGGCGGCCAGAGCTTCATCGACTCGGCCTTGCGCAAGATCGAAGACGCACGCCGGCGCATCACGGCAAGCGGCAAGGACATTCGCCTGGAGGTCGATGGCGGCATCAAGATCGACAACATCCGCCGCGTGGCCGATGCCGGGGCAGACACTTTTGTGGCCGGTAGCGCCATTTTTGGCAAACCCGATTACAAGGCGGTGATCGACGCCATGAGGTTGGCGTTGGATTAGTCTCACCAGGGGGTCAAACGCATCCGTACCCACTTCAGTGAGTTGCGACACCGGTGCAGCTTTGGGCATGCGACCCATGCTGGTG
>JBIIVW010000327.1:0-3699 GCA_044339205.1 Rhodoferax sp.
CACCAGCATGGGTCGCATGCCCAAAGCTGCACCGGTGTCGCAACTCACTGAAGTGGGTACGGATGCGTTTGACCCCCTGGTGAGACTAATCCAACGCCAACCTCATGGCGTCGATCACCGCCTTGTAGTCTGGTTTGCCAAAAATGGCGCTACCGGCCACAAAAGTGTCTGCCCCGGCATCGGCCACGCGGCGGATGTTGTCAATCTTGATGCCGCCATCGACTTCCAGACGAATGTCTTTGCCGCTGGCCGTGATGCGTCGGCGTGCGTCTTCAATCTTGCGCAGGGCCGAGTCAATGAAGCTTTGGCCACCAAAGCCGGGGTTCACGCTCATGATCAAAATCAGGTCAATGTCTTCAATCACCCAGTCCAGCACATCCAGCGGTTGCGCAGGATTAAACGCCAGCCCGGCCTTGCAGCCCTTGGACTTGATGGCCTGGATGCTGCGGTGTACGTGGTTGGATGCATCGGGGTGAAAGCTGATGTAGTCGGCGCCTGCGTCGGCAAACGCGCTGGCCAGGGCGTCCACGGGCTGCACCATGAGGTGCACGTCGATGGGTACCGCGACGCCAGAGGCCGTCTTGGCATGCGGTTTGAGCGCGCTGCAAATCATGGGGCCAAAGGTGAGGTTGGGCACGTAATGGTTGTCCATGACATCAAAGTGAATCCAGTCGCTGCCAGCGGCGATCACGTTTTTGAGTTCTTCGCCCAGGCGGGCGAAGTCGGCGGAGAGGAGGGAGGGGGCAATACGGTAGGTCATGCCGTCAGTTTACCCATTTGGCCCCGCAATTTCGATTCAGGATAGCATCACGGGATGTCCAAATACCAATTCAGAGTTGAAGTTGCTCCCCAGTATCTGGCTGAGCAATCTGCCCCGCAGCAGGGCTTGTATGTTTTTTCGTACACCGTCACCATCACCAATGTGGGCGAGGTGCCGGCGCAGGTGATTTCGCGCACCTGGAACGTCAATGACGCCAATGGGCACACCGAGCGCGTCAAGGGTCTGGGGCTGGTGGGGCAGCAGCCGCTGCTCAAGCCGGGCCAGAAGTTTGAGTACACCAGTGGCACGCGCCTGCGCACGCCCACGGGCACCATGCACGGCAGCTTCTTTTGTGTGGCCGAAGACGGTGAAAAGTTTGACACCGATGTACCCATGTTTGTGCTGGATGCCCTGAGCGCCAGTGGCGGCACGCGGACCCTGCATTGAGAGGGCAACGCATGCCCCGACAGCACGACCTGCCTGACCTACTGGACGACCTGAACCCGGGCGCCGAGATGGTGCAGCGCCATCTTTGGCTGATTTCGCTCTTTGAATGGCTGCGGGGCAATCGCCGAAGCGTGCCCGCAGCTCTGTCTCGTCTGGCCTTGTTGCTTGACGCCATGCAGGCCCGCCCGGAGTTGAGGTCGCGACTGCAGGACTGGTGGCAGGGCCTGCTGGAGACGGTGAACGGCACCACCTTGCTGGCCGACTACGGTTTTTCATCCAGAAGTGCCTTCATCAGCGAATTTGCCGAGCGGGTTCGCCTCAAAATTTTGCCTGGCACGCCGGAAACCGTGGATGCCTCGGCCTTGTTTTCGCTGGTGTTTTCCGACCCTTTTGATGCCGAGTGGCTGGCCGCGCTGGACGAGCCCACGCTGGCGCGCATTGCAGACTTGCTGCAGCCCCAATCTCCACCGGACGCCCCCCATGCGGCGCTGGTGATCACGCCCTGGCAGGCCACGGTGCTGGAGGCCATCACCTTTTGTGCCAGCCAGGTGAGCGCCACCGGGTTTTCGCCTGAATTGCGCCTGCGCATGAGTGAATCCGCCCGGGACGCGGGCCCGTTTCACACCCTGGTGCACGACGTGGAGGCCATGCGCCAGGCCTTTTTGCGATCGCCCCAGTGCGACAGCAACGAGCGCCAGGCGGCACAACAAGCGCTGCGCGAGCGGCTGGAGGCCTGTCGCAGCGCGGCGGCCTCGGTCTACACCCACCTGGATGCGCATGGCATCTCGGTCAATCTGGTGTTCCAGTTGCGTCAACTGCGCGAGCGGGTGCTGCGCATCCGCACCCTTCTGGACTGCTTGATCTCCAACAGCCCAGCCCAAAGCACCCAGCGCCTGATGGCGATTTTGGTGCTGGTGGGCCAGGACCGGCGCAGCGTGCGGGCACTCATCACCGCCAACTCCTCCATGCTGGCCTCCAAGGTGGCCGAACGCAGCTCCGAGACTGGCGAACATTACATTACCCGCACCAAAGCCGAGTACATCACCATGTTGGGGCAGGCAGCCGGTGGCGGGGCGGTGATGTCGATCACTACCTTGATGAAGTTCACCGTGGTGGGCTTGGGCCTTTCTGCGTTTTGGGGCGGATTTTTTGCCGGCATGAACTACGCGCTGAGCTTTGTGCTGATCCAGCTGCTGCACTTTACTGTCGCCACCAAGCAGCCCGCCATGACCGCCCCGGCCATGGCCGCCAAGCTCAAGGACCTTACCGCACCGGGCGCCGTGGATACTTTTGTGACCGAAGTCACCCATCTCGTGCGCAGCCAGGTGGCGGCCATCGCCGGCAACCTGGCGCTGGTAGCACCCTGTGTGTTACTGCTCAACGCCGTGATCTGGATGGTCTCTGGCTCCCCGATGATTGATGCGGAGAAGGCCCACCATGTCCTGCACAGCCTCAATCTGCTGGGGCCGACAGCCCTGTTTGCCGCGCTCACCGGCGTCTTGCTGTTTGCGTCAAGCATTATTGCGGGCTGGACCGAAAACTGGTTTGTGCTGCACCGCCTGGACTCTGCCATGCGCTACAACCCCCGCATTACCGGGGCGCTGGGCGTGGCGCGGGCGGCGCGCTGGTCACGCTTCATGCGCGACAACATCTCGGGCCTGGCTGCCAATATTTCGCTGGGGATGATGCTGGGCCTCACGCCGGCGTTTGCCACCTTCTTTGGCCTGGGGCTGGATGTGCGCCACGTGACCCTGTCGACCGGTCAATTGGCAGCGGCTGGGGCCACGCTGGGGCTTCAGGTGTTCCTGTTGCCGGTGTTCTGGTTGTGTGTGGCGGGCTTGGTGTTTACCGCGCTTCTGAATGTGGGGGTGAGTTTTTACATGGCCTTTCGGCTGGCCTTGCGCGCCCACAACGTCAGTGGCGTGGACCGGTCGCGCATTGGCCGTGCCATTCGCGCCCGCGCCCGAACCAACCTGCGCAGCTTTTTCTGGCCGGTGAAGAGCGCCCTGTCCGAGGCTGCGCCAACGCCAGAGCCCACGTCCGAGAAGCCGCATGGGTGAATTCGACCTGATTGCGCGGTATTTCAAGCGCCCCGCGCGCCAGGCTGTGTTGGGCGTGGGGGACGATTGCGCGCTGTTGCAGCCCGCCCCAGGCACCCAGCTGGCCATTTCTTGCGACATGCTGGTGCAGGGGCGTCATTTTTTTGCCGATGTGGACCCGCGCACCCTTGGGCACAAGGCGCTGGCCGTCAACCTGAGCGATCTGGCGGCTTGTGGTGCGCGCCCGCTGGCTTTTACTTTGGCGCTGGCCTTGCCAAGTGCCGATGACGCGTGGCTGGCCCCGTTTTCTGAAGGCCTGCTGGCATTGGCCGATGCCCACGGCTGCGAGCTGGTGGGGGGCGACACCACGCAAGGCCCGCTGAACATCTGCATCACCGTGTTTGGCGAGGTGCCAGTGGTGGCGGGCCGGTCTCAGGCGCTGTTGCGCTCGGG
>JBIIVW010000329.1:0-3670 GCA_044339205.1 Rhodoferax sp.
GCCCGCACCATCGTGTGGATAAGTCAAATTTCTTCAACAGTGACAGGCACTTGATGCGGGTCAAAGTGTGTGGGTGGGAGTCCAGGAGCTCGGGCATGGATAGATAACAACTTTGCTTTTAGCGCTTGGCCTGTGGATAAGTGCCAGGTTGTTCAAAACTTACCCACATGTTTGCCCACAGCTTTAAATGCTGCGGTTATCGTCTTGATCGCGATGATTTAAGGTCTACATCAAGCGTTTCATAAAAAATTGGCCTGAAAATTGCAAGATCTGTTTTCCCTAGGGTCACAAGCCCGTTGAGTTTTTCTCAGGACCATCCATGTCGCAACCTTCATTTCCTCTACAACGCAGTTCCTCACGCCCGGCCGCCACCGTTACCGCCACAGCTCAGCTGGCCGTGCGTGTTGTCGTTCGCTCGATCTTGCGCAGTACCACGCTGTCGCCTTCCAATCGGCGGCGCGCACAAGAACTCGTTTGGTCCTGGGTGAGTGCCAAGTGGCCGCGTTTGGTGGTGAGCCAGATTGATCGTGGCCGCAGTCAGTTTGAATGTTCGCTGCCCGGAGTGCAGTTGGCGGTCCAGAGCAATAGCGATGGGACTGCTTGGTCGCTGGCCGTGGCCCACAGCGAGCGCGATGGGGCTCGCACTTGGATGACACGTGTGTTGGTGGCCGAGGACGGTGACGCCGATGTGATGGGTTTGCAAACTTCTTGCACCGACCTGCCTTTTGCCCCATTGGTCGTGGCACCACCGCGTTTGCTGAGCTTGTGGGTCGAACGGCTGCAACTGGAAGATGGTGGGCTGGCCGTGCTGGGTGAACCGCGAGAGGTCAGCGACGACGATCAACTGGATGCGTTTTGCAAGCATGTGATGTCGGAGCGCCGCACCTTGCCGATCATTGCGTTGGCCAATAGCCCGCATTCACGTTTTTACGGCGTTGATCCGCGCGGTCTGGCTGAAGCGGTGCGCGGCATGGCTCACGTGGCTTATTTGTCGCCCCAAGTGTCGGGTGAAGTGGCCGAAAGGTTGGGTCCTGACTTCGGCTTGGTTTACGGAGCCGCACGCATTTATGCGCCGCATTTCAGTCCTAACGCGGTGCAGCAAGATCATCCGCTGTTGAAAGACCCCAAGCCCTCGGGTGTGGCACGCGATGCTGATCCTGGCGCGTTCCGGCGCATGTTGTCCCGTCGCATTTGCGCGATGAGTGTCGAAGGCACGCCGGAGTTGCGCACCGTCTCTTGAATCTGGACGCCTGTCCTCGCTGGGGCGGCCCGTCGCTTGTCGCCGCCCTCGGCCGTGCACACACCTTGCTTGAACCGAGTCGGATCAAGGGCCGGCCATCCCGGCAAACCCTTGACCTTCCGATGTATTCAATCAGTGTTTATCGCTTGATTTGTTGAGCAAGCGGTCGCGCAGCGCCAACGCTTCGCCGACCACGCCGCGTCGGAAGGCCAGCACACAGATGATGAAGATCAGCCCGGTGACCAGGCTGACCGACTCACCCAAGCCGTTGAACCAATTGATGCCGGTCAGCTCAGCCAGGGCCTTGCCCAAATCACCGATCTTGTTTTCCAGCGCAATGATGATCAGCGCGCCCACCATGGGCCCAACCAAGGTGCCCATGCCGCCGACCAAGGTCATCAAGATCACCAGGCCCGAGGTGGTCCAGACCGCGTCTGTCAAAGTGGCAAAGCCCAGCACCAAGGTCTTTGTTGCACCTGCCAGCCCGGCCAGCGCGGCCGACAAAACAAAAGCCAGCAGTTTGAAGCGGTCGGTGTCGTAACCGAGCGAGGTGGCCCGCGCCTCGTTCTCTCGGATGGAGGTCAGCACCTGGCCGAATGGTGAGTTGACCGTGCGGTAAATCAGCCAGAAGCCAGCAATGAAGATACCCAGCACGACATAAAACAGTGCGGTGTCGTTGCTCAGGTCAAGACCAAAAAAGCTGCCCCGTGGTACCGATTGCAGTCCATCTTCGCCGCCGGTGAACGACGCCTGCAAAAAGAAGAAAAACAGCATTTGGGACAAAGCCAGCGTGATCATCGAAAAGTAAATGCCAGTGCGCTTGATCGCCAGCAGGCCGAACAACAGCCCAACGCCGCCAGCGGCCACTGTGCCGACCAGTAAACCCAGCGGAGCGGGCAAGCCCCACACCTTCAGCGCATGGCCAGTGCAATAAGCGGCGGTACCCAAAAAAGCGGCATGGCCGAAACTGAGCAGGCCGGTGAAGCCAATCAGCAAGTTGAAAGCGCAGGCAAACAGCGCGTAGCACAGGACCTTCATCATGAAGATGGGATAAACGCCCAGCATCGGCAGCAGGGCGATGGCCAAGAACAAGGCAGCGTAGCCCAACAGCGGGTTTTTTGATTTCACGGTGACGGGGTCGGCTATCGGCGAAGGCGTGGAGGGAGATTGCGAAGAGGGTGCAGCGCTTGACATCACTTTTCCTTGCCAAACAAACCGGCCGGCCGAACCAACAGCACGATGGCCATGACCACGAACACGACCGTGCTCGACGCCTCGGGGTAGAACACTTTGGTCAGACCTTCGATGATGCCCAGGCCGAGGCCGGTCAGGATGGACCCCAGAATCGAGCCCATGCCGCCAATTACCACCACCGCGAAGACCACGATGATCAGGTTGCTGCCCATCAACGCGGTGACTTGCAGAATCGGCGCGGCCAACACGCCCGCAAATGCCGCCAAGGCCACACCGCCGGCATAGGTCAGAGTGATCATGCGCGGTACGTTGATGCCAAAAGCTTGCACCAATTTCGGGTTTTCAGTGCCAGCACGCAATGTGGCACCGAGCGATGTTTTTTCGATCAGGGCCCAGACGGCAATGCACACGGTAATTGAGGCCACCACGACCCAAGCGCGGTAATTGGGCAGCACCATAAAGCCCAGATTGGTCGCGCCGGCCAAGGCATCGGGGACTTGATATTGCTGGCCGGAGACACCGTAAAACGAGCGAAAAATGCCCTCGATCACCAGCGTGATGCCCAGCGTCAACAGCAGACCGTAAATATGGTCGAGTTTGTACAGCCACTGCAATAGCAGCCGTTCGATCAAGATGCCCAACAGACCGACCACCAGCGGCGCTAGCAATAGCATCACCCAGTAATTGAGGCCGAGATATTCCAACCCCATCCAGGCCAAGAAGGCACCCATCATGTACAGCGCCCCGTGGGCAAAATTGATGATGTTGAGCATGCCGAAAATGACGGCCAAGCCCAGCGACAACATCGCGTAAAACGAGCCGTTCACAAGGCCAAGCAACAACTGGCCAAGCAGGGCCGGCAAAGGGATGCCGAAAAAGTCAGTCATCGTGATGTGGGCGGTTGAATGTTGGAGTGGAGAGGGTGGGCGGATTGAATCCGCCCTGGAAAATCTTGTCTGAACGGAAGTGACCGAGTCATCACACGAGCAATGAGATCGACCTGTCCCCCAGGAACCCGTTTGAACGGTGGGGAACAGATCTACTCATGAGTACATTCGATCGATCTGTCCCCAAGCTGTTACTTTTTCACCAGCGGGCACTTGCTGTCAGCTAGTTTAGTGAACGCTTCTTCGCCAGGAATGCGAGCCACTATTTTGAAATAGTCCCAGGGCTCGACCGATTCCTTTTTCGATTTCACTTGCAGCAAGAACATGTCGTGAATGCCGCGGCCGTCTT
>JBIIVW010000330.1:0-3666 GCA_044339205.1 Rhodoferax sp.
GTGGACACGCTGTGGTGACCTGTCAGGCCCATGGTGTCAGCCAACGGCACATTTTGGCGGCCTGCTTCGGTCACAAACCCTGATCGCAATGAGTGAGCTGAAAAATCACCTTCAATGCCTGCGAGGGCGCAGCGCTCCTTGACGATGCTGCGCACGGCAGCCGGGGACAGTGCCTCACCCAGATGCCCGCCTTTTCGGATTCGCCTGAAGATGGCGCCTGTTGTGATTTCACTGAGTTGCAACCACTCATGCAGTGCAGTACCCGCGGCACCAAGCACCGGCTTGACATTTTCTGGCTGCTCCACCCCGGACTGGTTGGTCTTGGAATAAAGCAGGGTGTAGGCAAAGTCTGTTGCGCTCACCCGTTTCAAAAATTGCATGTCTGCGCTGGTCACTTCTGAGCGACGCCGTCCGCCACTTGACCAGGCAAACAGCAACAAGGCGCGGTCCCGTTTGCCTCGCAAGGATTCATCACAAGTGGCCAAAATGGCTTGCAATGGATCTTTCGTCAGCGCATCTTTTTTCTGAGGCCGGGCGCCACGCTTGGCGTAGGCCTTGCGCGTGCGCGACAACAGCTCCCGCACTTTGGGGTCATGGCAGGGATTTTTCAGCTGTTGCAGTTGATGAGCTTTTGACAGCACAGCGATTCTGTGAACCAGCGTGTTGTGCGCCATGGCACCGAGCCTGCCCTTGTAGCCACCTTGAACCAGCATGTGGTCGATTTCGGTCGGCAACTCCGACACCAGGCCTTTGGGGGAGATGCGTTCGGCATGGTCAACGATGAACTGAAGCACGCAGGCAGTGGCCACGGGCAACTCGACCATCACACCATACCTCAAGCCGTACCAAGCGGCCCAATAGCGTAAGGCACTGCGATAGCTTGCGAGCGTATTTTGCGACTCGCCTTCGCGCAGCAAGTCTTCGACGGCTCGCTGCGTCACGTCGCTCAATTCGGTGGGGCACAAGGCCGGTATTTTCTGGGGAACGGGTAGTCGCATAGTCAATCTTAATACAATTCATTTTTAACATACATTCGATGTATGATGTAATACAGTTTGATTAAATAGATCACGATAACAATCTCTTATCGTTGGTAAATGTACGAGCTGAAGGATGAAGATGCAACATAAAAGTACACGAGGCGTTCAACAAGAGGACGTTTGGTTGGCTGCTGACCAGTTGGTGGGGGAGGGACTGCGCCCAACCATTGAGCGTGTGCGATTGAAGTTGGGTCGTGGTTCTCCCAATACAGTCAGCCCCATGCTGGACGGCTGGTTTGCCATCTTGGGAACCCGGCTGGGTGTTGGAGAGCATGCCCAACCTGCGGCGAACGAACTGCCAGCGGAGGTGCGACAGTTGGCCTCAAAATTGTGGGAAGCCGCGCTGCGGGAGGCCAAAACTGTCGCTGACCAGCGGCTCATGGACGCCCAACACATCTTGGACGCCGCGCACGTGTCCATCGAGCAGCGTGAATTGGACTTGGCTCGGTTACAACAAGGTCTCCAGGACCGACAAATTACCCAGGAAGAGCTGTTGCGCCTTGCACGCAGCCAAGTTGCTGACCTGGGTGTCCGCCTGGAGCAGTCCGCGACACTGGTCAATCGGCGGGAAGTTGAGATTGACGCGCTGCAGCTGAAGCTGACCCACCTCGACGCCCAGCGCGCCGCTGACCAACGCAGCGCTCAGGAACAGTTCCAGCACCACGCGCAGGAGCGACTCAAGCTGGAGGAGCATGCCCGCCTCACCGAGCGCCGGTTGATGACCGAGTTGGACCGGGAGCGTCAAGAAACCAAGCAGCTCAAGTCGAACCTGGAGAAGTCAGAGCACCGGGTTGAGACTTTGACGACGCAGTTCCAGGGCCAACTGCAAGCACAGGCGCAGAAGCAGCTCGACGTTGAGCAGGCGTTGCGCTCAGAACGTCACACATCGCTTGCGGCCCAGCAGCGTGCCAGTGAACTTCGGGATTTGTTGGACGACCAGGTTAAGGAAAATACCCTGACACAAGCCCAATTGAGTCAATTGTTGTTGGCAGTGTCCGCCAAGGCAGGAATGGCCGAGAAACCGGGCAGACGGGTCAAAGTTAAACCGACTCAAGCAAGAAGTTCCTGATGGTCAAAGAGTGGCTCGTATATCGATCATTGCACTTTTTCTGGGGATGCGAGATGTTGTCGAGTCCAATTCACACCGGTGTATTTATTAACATAATATACATCGTATGAAGTTGCTATGAAGCAAAACGAGCAAGACTCACCACGTTCCCTTGGGTTGCTTGCGTCGGACAACGCTGGCAATGAGTTCAGCAGCGTCCTGCCGGTTCACGCGTTGTGCGAAGTCAATGGCGGTCAACCCCAAGTCGTTTTTGAGCAAGGGGTCTGCACCGGCGTCCAGCAGCAGCTTCACAGCGGCTGTTGAGCCGTAATGCGCAGCCATCATCAAAGGCGTGGTGCCATTGGGCGACGCAGCATCAATGTAGGCGTGATGGTTAAGTAGCAGTTCCATCACCGCCAGATGCCCATTGGTTGCGGCGTAATGCAATGGGGTCCAACCCGGCTTGTTGACATCAGCCCCTCGCTTGATGAGTTGTTTGCAGATCTCATTGAGCCCCTTGAGCGACGCCAGCATCAGCGGGCTTTCGTCTTTCAGGTTTCGTGACTCAACGTTGGTTTTGGGCCAATTCAATAAAACACCGGTCACTTTCAATGACTGCTCCCGAACGGCCAGAAGCAGTCCTGGATCGCCCGCCGGGCTTACCGTGTTGGCATCAAATCCGCGCAGCAGCAAGCCTTCCACGGCAGCGGGCTCATCCCGCTTGATGGCTGAAAAAAAGTCGTCGTATGAACCGGCGTGACTCAGGCCGCAAGCAATCAGGAAAACACAGCACACCAGACTTCTGGCGCCCAGGCTGGCGCGCTTGAAACGAGCGACCTTCACGTCAAAACACCGCTGAACAGTGCATCAAAATTGCGACTGGTGAGCTCTGCAATCTCCTCGACTGGGCAGCCTCTGAGTTGAGCGAGTTGAGCGGCCACCAGAGGCACATACGATGGATTATTGGTTTTACCTCGGTGCGGGGCAGGTGCCAGATAAGGGCTGTCGGTTTCAATCAGCAACCGGTCCAGGGGCACAAAGGCCGCAACATCGCGCAGGTCCTGGGCATTTTTGAACGTCAGGATGCCACTGAACGAGATGTAAAAACCCAGATCCAGCGCAGCCCGGGCAACCTCCGCAGTCTCTGTAAAGCAATGAAACACACCGCCGGCACTGCCTGGCGTGCCATCTTCACCCTCTTCCCGCAAAATAGCCAAGGTGTCGACCGACGCGCTTCGGGTGTGAATGACCAGTGGCTTGGCCAACTGGCGGGCGGCCCGAATGTGGATGCGAAACCTGTTGCGCTGCCATTCCATATCCGCAACGGTGCGCTCACCCAAACGGTAATAGTCCAGCCCGGTTTCACCGATGCCCACGACACGCGCCATTTGTCCTCGACTGAGCAGGTCGCCCAGGTTGGGTTCGGTCACGCCCTCGTTGTCGGGGTGCACGCCCACTGTGGCCCAAAAATTGTCATATCGGTTGGCCAGGGCGTGGACGTCGGGGAACTCTTCCAGCGTGGTGCAAATGCACAGGGCACGGGTTACCTGCGCCTCTTGCATGGCAAGCCGGATGCCG
>JBIIVW010000143.1:0-8764 GCA_044339205.1 Rhodoferax sp.
TATGTGGGCTCGCGTGGGCACCACGCCGATGTGGGCGGCATCACGCCGGGCTCCATGCCACCGTTTTCCACGCGGATTGAAGAAGAGGGCGTGCAAATCAACAACTTCAAGCTGGTGGACCGGGGCGTGCTGCGTGAGGCCGAGATGGTGGCGCTACTGCAAAGTGGTGAATATCCGTCGCGCAACCCACAGCAAAACATGGCGGACCTGAAAGCCCAAATTGCAGCCAACGAGAAAGGCGTGCAGGAGCTGCGCAAGATGGTGATGCATTTTGGTTTGCCGGTGGTGCAAGCCTACATGCGCCATGTGCAGGACAACGCCGAGGAGTCAGTGCGCCGCGTGATTACACGCCTGAAAGACGGTGCGTTCACGCTCCCGCTGGACAACGGCGCGCAGATCCAGGTGGCCATTCGTGTCAACGCGGTTGAGCGCAGCGCAGTGATTGATTTCACCGGTACCTCGCCACAGCAACCCAACAATTTCAATGCGCCTACCGCCGTGTGTATGGCTGCGGTGCTCTATGTGTTCCGTTCTTTGGTGGATGACGACATTCCGCTGAATGCGGGCTGTCTCAAGCCGCTGCAGGTCATCATCCCTGCGGGCTCCATGCTGAATCCGAATCCGCCTGCCTCGGTCGTGGCGGGCAATGTGGAGACGTCGAGTTGCATCACCAACGCCCTGTACGGTGCGCTGGGTGTGATGGCTGCCAGCCAGTGCACCATGAACAACTTCACATTTGGCAATGCACGCTACCAGTATTACGAGACTATTTCTGGCGGTTCGGGGGCGGGCGATGGGTTCAATGGCACCAGTGTGGTCCAAACCCACATGACCAATTCCCGGCTGACTGACCCTGAGGTGTTTGAGTTCCGTTTTCCGGTGCGCCTGGAAAGCTATGAGATTCGTCATGGTTCGGGCGGTGCCGGCAAGTGGCAAGGGGGCAACGGTGGTGTGCGGCGGGTGAAGTTCCTGGAACCCATGACGGCCAGCATTTTGTCCAACGGCCGCGTGCACGGTGCGTTTGGTATGGCCGGTGGAAAAGCCGGGGAGGTCGGATTGAATCGTGTGTGGCGTGCAGATGGTCGGGTGGAAGAGCTCGGTCACATTGGACAGGCCGAGATGCAGCCCGGTGATGTGTTCGAGATTTCCACGCCCGGGGGCGGAGGATTCGGGGCCTGAACCTAATTGATGGCTGCCAAAAAAAAACCCGCCTTGGCGGGTTTTTTTGTCAGCTGCGAATTACTTCTTGGCTGCACTGGCAGCCGGCTTGGCCGGCTCAGCCTTGGCATCTTTCTTTTCGTCCTTTTTCGCAGCAGGCGCAGCTGCTGCACCCTTGAATGCGGCGCCGCCGATGGTCATGCCTTCAGCGGAAAACTTGGCGGCATTGCCTTCACCAACGCCTTTGACGCGTTCGATGAAGTCGTTCCAATCTTTGAAATTGCCCTTTTTCCGTTCGTCCAGGATTTTGGTCGACATGGCCGGACCAATGCCTTTGATGCTGTCAAGCTCGGCAGCACCTGCCTTGTTCACATCAACAGCTGCAAAGCTTGCTGCAGCGTACAACATGGCGGCAATGGCTAGAATTTTCTTCAACATAAATCACTCCTGATGGTTAAAAAAACAAACTGAACAACTCAATGGGCATAGACGCTGCTGCTACCCGCACCACAACGCCATCCATTCAAGATGCGTTGACTTGAATTAAGCAAAGCGTTTCAGATTAATGCTTCGCCGCGTTCAGGCCTGGTCAGTCATCCACTTCACGTAGCGGGCCACGCCGGTCTGTACGTCAGCGAACGAGTGATGGCAGCCGGCAGCCCGAAGTGCAGTGAGGTCTGCCTGGGTGTAGCACTGGTACTTGCCACGCAGGGCATCCGGAAACCCGACGTATTCAATCGATCCCTCCGTCACCAACTCCGTCGGCGACAGAGGCGACTGGCCGTGGTGTCTTCGCATGGCGTTCAGCACCGAGGTGGCGACATCGTTGAATGGCTGAGCCCGCCCGGTCCCCAGATTGAAAATACCGGACACACCGGGGTGGTCAAAGAACCAGAGGTTCACCGCCACTACGTCGTCAATAAAAACGAAATCACGCATTTGCGCACCGGGGCCATAGCCACCGTACTCACCAAACAGCTTCACCTTGCCGTCCGCTGCGAACTGTTTGAATTGGTGGAATGCCACACTCGCCATGCGGCCCTTGTGTTGTTCCCGCGGGCCATAGACATTGAAATACCTGAAGCCAACGACCTGGCCGGTTTTGCCCGCATTGGAGCGATGAAAGCCGACGCCGCACTCACGTCGCATGCGTTGGTCAAACAGCAGCTTGGAGTAACCGTAAACATTCAGCGGGCGCTCAAAGGCAGGCTCTTCCCTGAAGGTGTCCGACCCGCCGTAGGTGGCTGCACTGGAGGCGTAAAGGAGGCGCGCACCCCGCTTTTGGCAAGCCTGAAACAAGGCGACAGAGGTGGAGTAGTTGTTCTCCATCATGTATTTTCCGTCAGCCTCCATGGTGTCACTGCAGGCCCCTTCATGAAATACAGCCTCAACCTGGCCATACGACCCCTGCGCAAACAGGTCATAGAACTTTCCCGCATCCACGTAGTCGGCGATTTTTAGGTCCGCGAGGTTGAGAAACTTGTCGCCTTGCGTCATGTCATCCACAGCGATGATGTCATCGAACCCGCGGGCATTGAGCCCTTTGACGATATTGCTGCCAATAAAACCGGCCGCGCCGGTGACAACGATTCGGGTCATGCAAACAACTCCTCATAAGAAATGGTGGCGGTACCAAATTTTCCGACAACCAGGCCACCGGCCCGGTTGGCCCAGGGCAGGGCTTCACGCAGGCCAAGACCTGCAGCTACCAGTGCAGCCAGAGTGGCAATGACGGTATCGCCCGCGCCGGTGACGTCAAATACTTCCCGTGCCTGCGCGCTCACGCTGAGCTGGCCAGCAGCATCAAACAGCGTCATGCCTTCTTCGCTGCGGGTTAGCAAAATCGCATCCAGACCGAGCTGCACGCGAAGGTTCTGGACCTTGGCCTGAAGATCGGCCTCATCCGACCAAGGTCCGATGACTTGCTGCAATTCGGCCCGGTTGGGGGTAATGACTGTCGCGTCTTTGTAGCGTGAGTAATCGCTGCCTTTGGGATCGATCAGCGTGGGCCGGCCTTGGGCACGCGCGCGAGAAATCATGTCACTGATATGGGCCAGGCCGCCTTTGCCGTAGTCCGAGAACAGCACCACATCGTGTAACGGCAGCAGGTTGGCAAACGCGGTGGTTTGGGAGGCCAGCACCTCCGTTTTGGGCGTGTTTTCAAAGTCCACCCGCAAAAGCTGTTGCTGGCGGCCGATCACCCGGAGTTTGACGGTCGTTTTCAGGTCGGCGTCCCGGCCGAAATGGGCTCGAATGCCGGTTTCGCTGACCAGCGCTTCCAGTTTGTGGCTGGCTTCGTCATCGCCCACCACCGTCAGCAGGGACGACTGGGCCCCCAGGGTGACGACATTGAAGGCTACATTGGCAGCGCCGCCGTTGCGATCTTCTTCGCGGGTGATGCGCACCACCGGCACGGGTGCTTCGGGAGAAATGCGGTCGACAGCGCCAAACCAGTAGCGGTCCAGCATCACATCTCCCACCACCAGAACGCGTGCTTGGGCGAGGGCTTCACGGGAGTTTGTCAACGGATCAAATATCTTGGTCATGGCGTTATCTAGAGTTCCTCTACCCGGCGGGCTGGGTAACTGTCCCAGGCCTGGCAGCCGGGGCACTGCCAAAAGTGCTGTTTGGCTTCAAAACCGCAGGCAGCACAGCGATAGCGTGTCAGCGGCTTGACGGCATGGTCCAACGCGCGTTGGACCTGGGGGTGAAACTGCTCGTGCTCCAGCTTTTCGCCAGCGATCCATTTGGCAGCTGCCACCAGCGAGGGCTCGCGTTCCAAATGTCGTACATACCAGTCGCGAGCGCTGGGAGAGTCGCTCCCGATGGAGTCAGCCAGCGTCACGATGGCATCGAGCACGTCCAGGGAGGGAGTGACCTCGTAATTGGTCTTCAGCAAAGTCAATGCATCCGATTCCTTCGAGCAAATGATGGCCAGCTTCGCGAGGGGCCCTGCGATGAGGGGAATCGCCGCGGGCGATGCTTCAAAGCCATCCCTCAAGGACTCGTAGGCTCTTGCATGCTTGCCTTGGCCAGCTAGAAGGCTGGCAAGCTCCATGCGTGGACGCGCCGCCGTAGGCGCAGTCTGAATCGCAGCTTGAAACAGGTGTTCCGCCTTTTCAGCTTGCTGGTTGGCAAGGCAACCAACAGCCTGTTCGCAGAGGTAATGGGACAGGCGCCCATCAAAGTTGCCCTGGTCGGATTGCGCCAGTCTCAAAGCCACTTGCGCGGCGTGCTCCCAGTCCCGGCTGCGTTCGTAGTTGGCCAGCAGGGCCAGCCGTGCCTGGGCTTCAAAGGGCGTGCCCTCCAGTTTGATCAAGGCATCTTCAGCCCGGTCAAGCAGGCCAGCCTTGAGGTAATCCAACGCCAAGGCGTGCTGTGCTCTCTGGCGGTCTGTCAGGCTCAAGTCGCCCCGCGACAGGAGGTGCTCATGAACACGTACGGCACGCTCGTATTCGCCTCGTCGGCGGAACAGGTTGCCGAGTGCAAAGTGGAGCTCCGAGGTGTCAGGGTCGTTTTGGACTGCTTCAATGAAAGAATCGATCGCCTGGTCTTGCTGCTCATTGAGCAAGAAGTTCAGACCCTTGAAATAGGCCTTGGGCGCCTGATGGTTTTCAATGCGCAATTGGCGCAGGTCCAGACGGGAGGCGATCCAGCCCAAGCCGAAGGCAAGAGGCAGGCCCAGCAATATCCAGCTCAGGTCAAAGTCCATGCGTGGGAAGTAACTGAGCGTCGTGGGCGTCTACAGAGCTATTGGCTGCTGCTGTACCTTGAACTCTGGCGTGGCGCTGCTTCCACCAACGCGGCACCATGCCCAGCACGCCTACGGCCACCCCCATGGCAAACGCAGACAAAACCACCAAGACCTGGGGCGCACGCCACTGGGTGCCAAAGAAGAAATGCACAGTCGTGTCCTGCTGGTTATTCAGTGCAAAGGCAAACAGGGTAAAAAAAATGGCTGCCTTAAGTACCCACCTAAGCAACCACATAAAGTGTTTCATCAATGACCCCCAAGAGGACTGGATTCTAACGTTGCCCTGTCAGGGTTTCGCCTTGGGTTCGAGTTCGGCTGTACGCTGATCGACTGCTTCACGCAGGGCCTTACCGGGTTTGAAATGAGGTACCCGCTTTTCGGGGATAGCCACACTCTCGCCACTGCGTGGGTTGCGACCCATGCGTGGAGGCCGATGGGTGACCGAAAAGCTGCCAAATCCCCGAATTTCAATTCGGTGGCCCCGCACCAGGGCGTCATTCATCGCGTCAAGAATCGTCTTGACGGCGAATTCAGCATCGCGATGAGTCAGTTGGCCAAAACGGGCCGCCAGTTCTTCAACAAGGTCAGAGCGGGTCATGTGGTGAATGGGTTGTGACAAAAAAAAGACCGGTGCGCTACGCAACCGGTCATCCTTTTACAGGAAGTTCAACAATTAATTGTTGTTATCCAGCTTGGCGCGCAACAGGGCGCCCAAGCTTGTCGTGCCGGCGTTCTCGCGAGCGGATTGCTGGCTAAGTGTCGACATGGCTTCGTTTTGGTCAGCGGCATCCTTGGCCTTGATGGACAACTGGATATTGCGGGTCTTGCGATCCACGTTAACGACCACAGCGGTGACTTCGTCGCCTTCTTTGAGCACGTTACGGGCATCTTCCACGCGATCGCGGGAGATTTCAGACGCGCGCAGGTAACCGATGATGTCATCACCCAGATCGATCTCAGCGCCCTTGGCGTCCACGGTCTTAACCTTGCCGGTAACCACTTGACCCTTGTCATTGATGGTGGCGAAGGTGGTGAACGGGTCGGAATCCAACTGCTTGATACCGAGGGAGATACGCTCGCGATCCACGTCCACTGCCAAGACCAAAGCCTCGACTTCCTGGCCCTTTTTGTATTCGCGCACAGCGGTTTCGCCGGGCTCGTTCCAGGACAGGTCAGACAGGTGAACCAAACCGTCGATGCCGGCAGCCAAGCCAACAAACACGCCGAAGTCGGTGATCGACTTGATCGGGCCCTTCACGCGGTCGCCGCGCTTGGTGTTCTGAGCAAACTCTTGCCATGGGTTGGCCTTGCACTGCTTCATACCCAAGCTGATACGGCGTTTGTCTTCGTCAATTTCCAGAACCATGACTTCAACTTCGTCACCCAAAGCAACGATCTTGCTTGGGGCGATGTTCTTGTTGGTCCAGTCCATCTCGGACACGTGCACCAAGCCTTCGATTCCGGGCTCGAGTTCCACAAATGCGCCGTAGTCGGCGATGTTGGTGATCTTGCCGAACATGCGGGTACCCTGGGGATAACGACGGTTCACGCCCATCCAGGGATCGTCGCCCATTTGCTTCAGACCCAAGGACACGCGGTTTTTCTCGGTGTCGAACTTCAGGATCTTGGCTGTGATTTCTTGACCAGCGGTCACCACCTCGGAGGGGTGACGCACACGGCGCCAGGCCATGTCGGTGATGTGCAACAGGCCGTCGATACCGCCCAAGTCCACGAATGCGCCGTATTCGGTGATGTTCTTGACAACGCCTTGAACCACTGCGCCTTCTTTCAGGTTTTGCATCAACTTGGCGCGTTCTTCGCCCATGGATGCTTCCACCACGGCACGGCGCGACAACACGACGTTGTTGCGCTTGCGGTCGAGTTTGATGACCTTGAATTCCAGGGTCTTGTTCTCGTACGGAGAAAGGTCTTTGGTAGGACGTGTGTCAACCAGCGAACCGGGCAAGAAAGCGCGGATGCCATTGACCAGCACAGTCAGACCACCCTTTACTTTGCCGCTGGTAGTACCAGTGACAAACTCGCCGGTTTCCAGGGCTTTTTCCAGGCTCATCCACGAAGCAAGACGCTTGGCGGTGTCGCGGCTTAAGATGGTGTCGCCGTAGCCGTTTTCGATGGAGCCAATGGCCACCGACACGAAGTCGCCAACCTGGACTTCGATTTCGCCCTTGTCACTCTTGAATTCTTCCAACGGCACATAGGCTTCGGACTTGAGGCCAGCATTCACAACAACAAAGCTGTGCTCAATACGGATCACTTCAGCAGTGATAACTTCACCGGGGCGCATTTCGGTGCGTTGTAGTGATTCTTCAAATAGGGCGGCAAAAGATTCGGACATTTTTGATGCGGCATTAACCGCAGGTTAATTTGCGGTTTTATCCGCGGGGTTAGTAGTGTGAACCCCGCAAGCAGTGCGCTTGATGCGCGATAAGGCTTGTGGGGGCCGTTGCAAGAGCTTCTCAGCCCCTGCGGGTTTGCTCTCAGATATTGCTGAAAGGCTGTTTGCCCTGCCACAAGCCCAGCACCACTTCGAGCGATTTCTCAATCGTCAAATCGGAGTTGTCGAGCAACAGCGCGTCTTGTGCTGGTTTCAAAGGCGCAGCGCTTCGGTTTGAATCCCGGGCGTCGCGCGCTTCTAAATCAGCGCGAAGACTGTCGAGTGTAGCTGTTATGCCTTTTGAAATCAACTGCTTGTATCGCCGCTCTGCACGGCGTTCGGCACTGGCGGTCAAAAACACCTTAAACGGCGCATCCGGGAAGATCACCGTACCCATGTCGCGACCGTCAGCGACCAGTCCCGGCAATTGGCGAAAGCCATGCTGAAGATCAACCAGTGCGAGCCTGACCTGCGGCAGGGCTGACACTTTGGAGGCGTTCATGCCAGCTTCTTCGGTTCGGATGGCGTCACTGACATCTGTGCCGTCGAGCAACACACGCCCGCCTGTGAATTCAATCGACAGGCCTTTGGCCATGTTGGCGATGGCCAACTCATCCCGAACTTCCAGCGACAAGCCGGATTGCAGCGCCGCGAGTGCGGTGATGCGGTACAGGGAGCCGGAGTCCAGAAAGTGGTAGCCCAGGGACTTGGCCAGAACGGCGGCCAGCGTGCCCTTGCCCGAGGCCGTGGGGCCGTCAACACAAATCACGGGAATCGATGCCGCAGGCGCCTCAGCCAGTGAAAAAAGAGCTTCGAAGTAATCCGGGTAGGTTTTGGCGACGCATTTGGGGTCTTCAATGCGAACAGGCAAACCAGCCGGATTGAACGCAGCGAGAGAGAAACACATGGCCACCCGGTGGTCGTCATAGGTGTGAATGCTGGCGGCCTTCCAGGCAGCAGGAGAACCGGGCGGTGTGATGTACAAATAGTCAGCACCTTCTTCTACCGTGGCACCGAGTTTGCGCAGCTCGCAGGTCATGGCGGCAATGCGGTCTGTTTCCTTGACTCGCCAGCTGGCGATGTTGCGAAGCTTGGTGGTGCCCTCGGCGTACAGGGCCATGACGGCCAGCGTCATTGCCGCATCCGGGATGTGGTTGCAGTCCAGATCGATGGCTTTGAGTGGCCATCCTTTGCCGGGCTCACCGCGAGTGACTTCCAGCCAGTTGGGGCCGCTGGTGATTTGTGCCCCCATCATTTTGGCTGCGTCAATGAATCGGATATCACCCTGGATGGAGTTTTCACCTACACCCTGAATTATTAGGCCTTTTTGGCCTCTAGCCGGCGTATTAATTGCTCCTAATGCTATGAAATAGCTAGCTGATGAAGCGTCGGCTTCAACGTGCAGGGCGCCGGGTGACTTGTATTGGCTGTCTGCAGGAATGGTGAAGCGTTGCCAG
>JBIIVW010000331.1:0-3651 GCA_044339205.1 Rhodoferax sp.
AACTGGAGCAGCTACTACGCTATGGCCGTAATCGAACTAGGGCAAGAAGTCGCGCGGGCTCAGGCTCAAGCCAGCACCACGCCTTCAAATACAGCGTGCAACGCATCCTCCCAGGCGGCCACTTCCAGTTCATTGACCTGCAAATAGGCCAGGCACTCGGGCCCGTGCAGCGCCCATTCCTTTTGCTCCCTGACCCCCTCGTGCCGGTTCACGAGGTGCTCGGCAATGCAGCCGATAGCGACCAGACTGCGCACTTCTGAGGGTATGGCGGCATCGTTAAGCGCCGTGAAATCATGGTGCAAGCGCACCGCGAGGTACACCACAGCGGGTAAACGCCAGGTTTTGGCCACAATCGCGCCCACCACCGTGTGATCGGTGCGATGGGCGGCGTTTTCAGTCTCCGTGAAGCTGCGGTCCTGGCGAGCCAGCGCTTCAGCCAGCGTGCCGCTGTAGCCTCGCACGCCTTGCAGCATGACCGGAATACCCACATGACAAAACAGACCGCACATTTGCGCTACGTCAGCGTCCAGGCCGTACATCTGGCGGGCAATATAGCCCATGGCCAGCGATCGTCGCGTGGAAGATTCCCAAAAATGACCCAGCAAGGGTGAATTCACGGGCATCGAATTGCAGGTCAAAAACCCGGTCAAAATCGCCACCGTGGGCTTCACGCCAAACATGGCAACCACCTCATTCACCGTGCGGACCGATCGGCTGCGTGCATAGTAAGAGCTGTTGGCGATCCGGATGAGCGCCGCTGCCATGGCTACATCGCTACCCGCAATACGGGCAATAACGGCGGGGTCCGGGTCAGGTTGACTGACCTCCCGCTGGAGCGCCGTCAGCAACTCCGGGCAGGGTGGCACGATGATGTCTTGTAAAGGCCCGTGCTCACGGGCCATATCCAGTTTGCGGTTGATCTCTGCCACTGTCATATTGATGTCCTTTTGCGGACATTATGCAAAAAAAGAAAGCCGCACTTACCCTGAATCAAGCCGTTGAAGGAATCAAAAATTCACGGCTGATGTGCATGCCCAGATCATTGATGCGATCCAGAAACTGGGTCAGGTAAGCATGCAAACCAGTCGCCAGGATTTCATCGATGCGCCCATACTGGAGCTCAGCGCGCAACTTGCCGGCACGACGGTGAGTTTCCCCCAAGGGATCGTTGGCCACCAGGCTCAAATTACTGACCACCTCATTCAGGCTGGCATGCAATGAGCGCGGCATGTCGGCGCGCAGGATCAGCAATTCGGCCACACGCTCAGGTTTGATCACATCACGGTAAACCTTGCGGTACACCTCAAAACCCGAGACGCTGCGCAAAATCGCGCTCCAGTGATAGAAATCGTGCTCTTGATCTTTCTCGTTACCGGGATCGAAAAAGTCGGTGTTGGCTGCATGAAACTTCACATCCACCAACCGGGCGGTGTTGTCAGCCCGTTCCAAAAAAGTGCCCAGGCGCATGAAGTGCAAGGCTTCGTCCATGAGCATGGTGCCCACCGTCACCCCCCGTGAGAGGTGCGAGCGGTACTTCACCCACTCAAAAAATTGCCCTGGGTCATGCTCATGTTCACCCTCCTTGATGCGGCGCTTGACCTCCAGCCAGGTCTGGTTTTGGGTTTCCCAGACTTCGGTGGTCAAGGTGCCGCGCACGGCTCGCGCATTTTCGCGCGCTGCACCCAGGCAAGACACGATGCTGGACGGATTGCTCTCATCCTTCACCATGAAATCCATTACGTCGCGCAGGTTGATATCGCCGTGGGCCGCGGTATAGGTAGGCAGCAGCTCGCTGATGCTCAGCAGGCCTTGCCAGCCCACCAAGGCAGCGGCCTGGGATTGGGGCAGCAATGAGGTCTGGTAATTGACATCCAGCATGCGAGCCGTGTTCTCAGCGCGCTCGGTGTAACGGGACATCCAGAAAAGGTGGTCGGCGGTGCGGGACAGCATGAAAAGTGACTCCTTGAACTCAGGATGACTGGGATTGGGACTGAGACTGGCGCTCCTCGGGAGCTGCCTCGGATGCAGGCGTTGCGACCTCAGGCTCGACCCCGCTGTCCTGCTCAGGCTCAAGAATCCAGGTGTCTTTGGTGCCCCCGCCTTGTGATGAATTGACCACGAGCGAGCCTTCCTTGAGCGCTACCCGGGTCAGACCACCCGGCACCATTTGCACGGTCTTGCCGCTCAGCACATAGGGCCGCAGATCAATGTGGCGGGGTGCAATACCGCTTTCCACAAAGGTCGGGCAACTCGACAAGCTCAAGGTGGGCTGCGCGATATAGCCCGACGGGTTGGCCAACACTGCCTGGCGGAAGTCCTCGATCTCGGCCTGCGTGGCGGCAGGCCCCACCAGCATGCCGTAGCCACCGGCCCCATGGACTTCCTTGATGACCAGGTCCTTCATGTTGGCCAGCGTGTAGGCCAGGTCGTCCTTGTTGCGGCACATGTAGGTGGGCACGTTGTTAAGAATAGGCTTTTCACCTAGATAAAACTCGATCATCTTGGGCACATAGGGGTAGATCGACTTGTCATCGGCCACGCCCGTACCGACCGCGTTGCAGATGGTGACATGCCCTGCGCGGTACACGTCCATCAAGCCCTCGCAACCCAGCGTGGAGCTGGACCGGAAAACCTTGGGGTCCAGAAAATCATCGTCCACACGGCGGTAGATCACATCAATCCGCTTGGGTCCGCGCGTGGTGCGCATGTACAAAAAGTTGTCTTTGACCACCAGATCCTGGCCTTCGACCAGCTCCACCCCCATTTGCTGGGCCAGAAACGCATGCTCAAAATAAGCGCTGTTGTGCATGCCGGGGGTGAGCACCACCACCGTGGGCTCGGCCGTGGTGGCGGGGCTGCTGTCGCGCAGCGTCTCCAGCAAGAGGTCCGGGTAACGGGTGACCGGGGCAACGCGATGGGCATTGAAGAGCTTGGGGAAAAGCCGCATCATCATTTTGCGGTTTTCCAGCATGTAGCTCACCCCGCTGGGCACGCGCAGGTTGTCCTCCAGCACAAAATACTCGCCCTCGCCTTGGGCGTTGGAAGCGCGCACGATATCGATGCCGGAAATATGGGAATAAATGCCGTTGGGCACGTCCACCCCCATCATCTCGGGGCGAAACTGGGCGTTGTGCTCAATCTGCTCGCGCGGCACCACACCCGCCTCGATGATCTCCTGACCGTGATACACGTCGTGAATAAACCGGTTGAGGGCGGTCACGCGCTGGACGAGGCCGCGCTCCATGCTGGCCCATTCGTGCGCAGGAATGATGCGGGGAATCAGGTCAAAGGGAATCAGGCGCTCATTGCCTGCGCCCTCCTCGTCTTTTTCGCCATAGACGGCGAAGGTGATGCCAACACGCCGAAAAATCATCTCGGCTTCTTCCCGCCGCTTGGCCATCATGTCGCCAGGTTGACTGGCCAGCCATTCGTCATAGATCTTGTAGTGATCGCGAATTTGGGCCCCGTGAGTAAAGAACTCATAGGGCAGCTGGGTGTACATCTCGTCAAATTTATTCATAAAAAAGCCCTCTCTTATTGATAGCTTAGCAAGCTTTGCGCCAACTTCGTCAAGGTACCCGATGATGCCAGTAACGCAGCGCCCGTTCTCGCTGGCATTGCAGCTGCGCAGGGTCGACTGATTTCCAGGTG
>JBIIVW010000332.1:0-3641 GCA_044339205.1 Rhodoferax sp.
TGTCACAGTTGAAGAAATTTGACTTATCCACACGATGGTGCGGGCTCTATTACTACAACTACCTTGAAATCTTCAAAAAACAAGAAAGTAGAGAGCGCCGGTTTTTGCTTGAAGTTTTATTCCGTTCCTGTCAGCTTTTGACATTGCAAAGAAGCCCTTTGCCAACGCATGTCACACTTCCAGCCCCGCGCGTTAGCCTAAAAGCCGCATGCCAAAACAATGACCACTTCTACGCTCCACCTAGCTTCTTGCGGTTTTGAATCCGCTTGTCAAATTTCAGCCTTGCCACTGGGACACCGCAGTCGAGACCTGCACGGTCACAGCTATTTCGCCACTGTCAGAGCAGAACTGCCTGCCGGGTGGGCGTCATTCCCCGGCGGTGAAGTGGAAGAGCTGCGCCGTCGTTTGGAAATTTGTGTGGCACCGCTTGACCATGCCTTGCTAAACCATCTGATCGAACAACCGACAGACGAAAACATCGCACGCTGGATTCGGCGTCGATTGGCGGACGAATTTGCTGTGCCCGGTATTCAACAGGTTGGTATCCAGAGCACGCAGCAGTCCGGTGTCGATCTCGATGTGGACGGCATGGCTCATGTGTGGCGTCGCTACCGCTTCCAAGCCGCGCACCGGTTACCGAATGTGCCGGTCGGCCATCAATGTGGTCGCATGCATGGTCACGGTTTCGAAGTTATCGTTCATGCCAATCAAGACTTGGGTGAACGCGACATCAGCATCGATTACGACCATTTGGACGCAGTCTGGGCACCTTTCCACATGCAGTTGAACTACCAGTGCTTGAACGAGATCGACGGATTGCACAACCCGACCAGTGAGGTGATCTCGTCCTGGTTGTGGCGTCAATTGAAGCTGCAGCTGCCCGAGCTGTCCTGGATCACGGTGTACGAAACCGGTTCTTGTGGGGCAACTTACGACGGCAAGGCGTACCGGATTTGGAAAGAGCTGACTTTGGACAGCGCTGTGCGCCTGAAACACGCACCGCAGAGCAGTTTATTGAGGGGCATCCATGGCCACACGTTCACCCTGCGCTTGCACTTGTGTGCAGATTTGGACGCAGTGATGGGCTGGACAGTTGATTTTGGCGATGTCAAAACCCTGTTCGCGCCGATTTTCAAGGCCATCGACCATAGGCCCTTGTATGAAATCGCCGATTTACCCGATGGCGATACGGCCAGCTTGGCCGCCTGGGTGCTGGCCAAGGGTCGGGCGGTGTTGCCCCAGCTAGATCGCGTGGACATGTACGAGACACGCGGTAGTGGCGCAATCATCAGCGTGGGGCGAGACGGGCCGGTGATTCCGGTCTGACAGCGCTTTTTGATTCCACCTTCAAGGCCGACATGACTTACGCCGTTAAAGAAATTTTCTATACCTTGCAAGGCGAGGGCGCACAGGCTGGACGCGCCGCCGTGTTTTGCCGTTTCGCGGGGTGCAATTTGTGGAGTGGGCGTGAACAAGACCGCGAAGCCGCTGTTTGCAGTTTTTGCGACACCGATTTTGTCGGCGTTGACGGGGAGGGCGGCGGCAAGTTTGCAAACGCAGATGAACTTGCAGCGGCGATAGCCTCTTGCTGGCCCGTAGGCAGGCCAGGCAAGCCCTATGTCGTGTGCACCGGGGGGGAGCCGCTACTGCAACTCGATTCGACGCTGGTAGACGCTCTCCACGCGCAGGGCTTTGAGATTGCGGTGGAAACCAACGGCACGCAACTGGCACCGACGGGTTTGGACTGGATATGCGTCAGCCCAAAAGCAGGCAGTGAGCTGGTGTTGACCCAAGGCCATGAATTGAAACTGGTCTATCCGCAACCGCTGGCTCGTCCCGAGCGCTTTGAGCAGTTGGACTTTCAGCATTTTTTCCTGCAACCGATGGACAGCGTGTTGAAAGCGCAGCACACCCGTGAGGCGGTCGCCTACTGCATGGCTCACCCGCAGTGGCGTTTGTCGGTGCAGATGCACAAGGTCATCGGTATTGCTTGAAATTCAGTTTTGAAGCGACCTCGGTACGCGTGATGCATACCGAGGCTTGCATAAAGTCAGCTGTGGCCTGACTTGTCCATCTTCTGATCGATTGGGTCCAATTGCTTTTCCGGTTCTTGGGAAGCCATATCGCCCTCATTGTTCAACTGGCTGTGCAGTCGCACCATGTCCAGGTCGCCGTTCCATTTGGCAACCACCAACGTGGCAACACCGTTGCCGACCAGGTTGGTCAGCGCGCGGGCTTCACTCATGAAGCGGTCAATGCCCAGAATCAGCGCCAAACCTGCCACCGGCACGCCGCCTACCGCGCTCAGCGTGGCTGCCAACACGATAAAGCCGCTGCCAGTCACGCCCGCTGCACCTTTTGAGGTCAACAGCAGGACAGCCAGCAGAGTCAGCTGCTGCGTCAAGCTCATCGGTGTATTAGTGGCTTGCGCGATAAAAATGGCAGCCATCGTCAGATAAATCGAAGTGCCATCAAGGTTGAAGGAATAGCCGGTCGGAATGACCAGCCCGACCGTCGACTTGCGAGCACCCAGGTTTTCCATCTTGGCCATCATGCGCGGCAATACCGACTCAGAAGATGAGGTGCCCAGCACGATCAGCAGTTCTTCCTTGATGTATTTGATGAATTTCCAGATCGAGAACCCGTGTACCCGTGCAATCGTGCCCAGCACCACAAAGACGAACAACAGGCAGGTCAGGTAAAAACTGCCCATCAACTTGCCCAACTGCACCAGCGAACCCAGGCCATATTTGCCGATGGTGAACGACATCGCACCAAAAGCGCCGATCGGTGCGAGCACCATGATGTAGCCGACGATGACGAACAGCACGTGAGACGCTTTTTCGATCAGATCGAAGACCAGCGTGCCACGGCCACCAAACCGGTGCAGTGCGAAGCCGAACAACATGGCAATCAACAACACTTGGAGCATTTCACCTTTGGCAAACGCATCCACCACGGTGTTCGGGATGATGGCCAGTATGAATTCGGTGGTGGTTTGCATCTTGCCGGGGCCGGTATAGGCCGCGATCGCTTTGGTATCAAGCGCTGCCGGATCGACATTCATGCCGACGCCGGGCTGCAACACGTTGACCACGACCAAGCCAATGACAAGCGCAAGGCTGGAGACAACTTCAAAGTAAAGCAAAGCCATGCCGCCGGTTTTGCCGACCTTTTTCATGTCTTCCATGCCGGCAATGCCGACCACCACCGTACAAAAGATGATTGGCGCAATGATCATCTTGATCAGCTTGATGAAGCCGTCACCAAGCGGCTTCATTGCAGCACCAGATTCCGGATAAAAGTGTCCTAAGAGGACGCCTAACACGATGGCTGTGATGACCTGAGCGTAGAGGGATTTGTAAATAGGTTTGGCTGACAAGCGATTCTCCGAACAAAGTGACAAGAGATTTTGCGCTTCAAAAAGACTCTTCAAAGTTAGGGGAATTGCAGAGCAGCTCGAAACTTAAGGCCAGCTCAGGCGCAGCACCTGCTGTGCGGCCTGTCAATGGACAAAGCTGTGGATAAATAAAGGATAAGCAGCCACTTATCCACAGGTCAAGCTTGCTTTTGAAAGTTGTTATCGTTTTGAGTACAGCGCCAACAGGGTCTGGTCCACATGTTTTTTTGAAGCCTAAGCC
>JBIIVW010000094.1:0-12604 GCA_044339205.1 Rhodoferax sp.
CAGTCAGTGAAAGGTGTTTTTGAACTTGTGAGAACTTGGACGCCAGGATCACGGGAATAGGATTTTCCTGGCCATCCACGGTGCCTTGTTGCAGCGCACCGAACACCTCAGGAAACGCCATGGGCGTGGGCTGGATGCCAAAGGTGCGATAGCCCTCCATGTGCACCTTGTTTTCCATGGTCCGCATCTTCAAACCAGCTGCATCGGAGGGCTTGACGATGGGGCGCTTGCTGTTGGTCATGTGGCGAAAGCCATTTTCTGTCCAGGACAAGGCGACCAGGCCCTTGGCTGGGAACTTGCCAAGAATTTCCTGGCCAATGGGGCCATCCATCACAAGCCGAGCATGGTCATAGTCACGAAACAGAAACGGAATGTCCACAATCTTGACTTCAGGCACAAAGTTGCCGACGGGTCCGGTAGAGGTGTTCACAATGTCCAGCGTACCGAGCTGCACCGCCTCAATCATTTCACGCTCGCCACCCAATGCGCTGGAGGGAAACTGCTGGCACTTGTAGCGCCCTTGCGTGCCCTTCTCCATGTCATCACAAAACGCACTTGAGCCCACACCGTAGTGGGAAGCAGCCGTGGTGGCGTAGCCAATTTTCAAAACCGTTTGGGCGCCCGCAGCGGCAACCAAACCCAGAGCCATGGACAGGCCGATAACCAATTTATTCAATTTCATGCAGTGTCTCCTCAGTTAGAAAAATAGGACGGTGTTTTTCGAGGTCCGTCCATCCGAAAAATTTGTCATACAACTTCCGATTGTCAGGGGTGCGTCAAGGTCACGGCATCCGTGTTTTCCCTGATGTACTCGCGAACAATGTCTTCAAAACTGGCCTCGGGCAGCAAGCCCAGGCCACGCGCGCGCTCGGCGTTGATGCGCGCGGGCCAGGTCTTGACAATGTTGTGAACGGCCGGGTCAACCACCCAGTCGATCAGCGCCGTTGCGGCCGGCCCGGCCACCCGCTCCAGGGCTGCGGCCATCTCGGCGGGGGTGGTGGTCAATGCCGGCAAGTTCAGCGCGGTGCGCGGGCCCCAGTCTGCGTCGCTTGTCTCGACGGCACGAATCAGGCCCTGCACCGTGCGCTCGGGAGACGACAAGGCCACCGGCGTGTCAGCCGGGACCGGGCAAGTGGCCCGCACACCGGCCAGCGGCTCGCGCAGCATGCCGCTCAAAAAGGAGGATGCCGCGCCGTTGGGGCGCCCGGGGCGCACGCTGACCGTCATCAGGCGCACGTTGCGCCCCTGCACAAAACCCTTGCGGGTGTAGTCCGCCACCAGCTGCTCGCCAATGAATTTCTGGATGCCGTAGCTGCTCTGCGGCGTGGGCAGGGTGTTGTCTTCAAGCACCGCAGGCAGGGGCTGGTGTGGCGAATCGCCAAACACCGCCAACGAGCTGGCAAACACCAGCATCGGGCGGGTCTTCAAGGCGCGGCAAACGCCCAGCAAGGCCAGCGTGGCCGCAAAATTGCTGCGCATGCCGAGGTCAAAGTCGGCCTCGCACTCGCCACTGACGGCCGCCGCCAGATGAAAAACAATAGCAGTTTGGGCATTAAATACGCCGGCCAGAGTCTCTTTTTGCTCTAAAAACTCATTTAAATCGCCAATTTGGGCTACTACGCGCGAATCCGCAGCCAAATCGGCTGGCGGTGCGGCGCGGTCCACCAGCGTGATGCGGCCAATGGGCACGGCCGGTGCGCCCGCTACAGACAGCTGGCCTTGGGCCAGCAGGGTGCGGGCCAGGCGCACGCCCAGAAATCCGGCGCCGCCGGTGATAACGACATGGCAGGCTTTGCCCGGCAAGCTAGATTGTTCCGACATGGAGATTGCTACCCGTAAAGTTGTATGACAACTTGCAATTGTCAGCCGTTCATCGTCCAGATCGCCTAGGTAATTTCCCTGCCCCACGCGGAAACACCGAACGGCTCAGTGCGAATGCTTGGGCACCTCGGCACCCCGGCAACCGAGCAAAAAGTCAAAGTCGCAGCCCTCGTCGGCTTGCAGCACACGGTCGATGTAGAGCTGCTGGTAGCCGCTTTTGGGTGGGGTTATGGTTTGAGCCGCTTTGGCTTCGCGCTCGGCGTGGCGCCGGGCGATCTCGTCGTCGCTCACTTCCAGATGCAGTTGGCCTGCTGCGCTGTCCAGCGCAATCCAGTCACCATCTCGCACGATGGCCAGCGGGCCGCCGGCGGCCGCTTCGGGGGCCACATGCAGCACCACCGTGCCGTAGGCGGTGCCGCTCATGCGGGCGTCCGAGATACGCACCATGTCGGTGATGCCCTGCGCCAGCAGCTTGGGCGGCAAGCCCATGTTGCCCACCTCGGCCATGCCGGGGTAGCCCTTGGGACCGCAGTTTTTCAGCACCATCACCGAGTTGGCATCCACATCCAGATCAGGGTCGCCAATGCGGGCCTTGTAATGGTCAAAGTCCTCAAACACCACGGCCTGGCCACGGTGCTTCATGAGCGCGGGCGTGGCGGCCGAGGGCTTGAGCACCGCACCGCGCGGCGACAGGTTGCCGCGCAAAATGCACATGCTGCCGTCCGCCACCAGCGGTTTGTCCAGCGGGCGGATGACTTCGGCGTTGTAAATCGGGGCATCCAGCACGTTGTCCCAGATCGACTTGCCATTGACCGTGAGCGCATTTTTGTGCGGCAACAAACCGCCCTCGCCCATGCGGCGCAGCACGCCGGGCAGGCCTCCGGCGTAGTAAAAATCTTCCATCAGAAAACGACCCGAGGGCTGCAAGTCGACCAGCGTGGGCGTGCCTTTGCCTACATTGGTCCAGTCTTCCAGCTCCAGCGGCACGCCAATGCGCCCGGCAATGGCCTTGAGGTGAATCACCGCGTTGGTGGAGCCGCCAATGGCGGCGTTGACGCGGATGGCGTTCTCAAACGCCTCGCGGGTCAGCACCTTGGAGAGCTTGAGGTCTTCCCACACCATGTCCACAATGCGCATGCCCGACATGTGCGCCAGCACGTAGCGACGCGCGTCCACTGCGGGAATGGCCGCGTTGTGGGGGAGCGAGGTGCCCAGCGCCTCGGCCATGCAGGCCATGGTGGAGGCCGTGCCCATGGTGTTGCAGGTGCCCGCCGAGCGGGACATGCCGGCCTCGGCCGACATGAATTCGTTGAGCGAAATTTTTCCGGCCTTGACCGCCTCATGCAGCTGCCAGACCACGGTGCCCGAGCCGATGTCGCGACCTTCGTGCTTGCCGTTGAGCATGGGGCCACCAGTGACGACGATGGTCGGAATGTCGCAACTGGCCGCGCCCATCAGCAGCGCGGGCGTGGTCTTGTCGCAGCCCACCAGCAGCACCACGGCGTCCATGGGGTTGCCGCGAATCGACTCTTCCACGTCCATGCTGGCCAGGTTGCGGGTGAGCATGGCGGTGGGGCGCAGGTTGGACTCGCCGTTGGAAAACACGGGGAATTCGACCGGAAACCCACCGGCCTCCGAGATGCCGCGCTTCACGTGCTCGGCGATCTTGCGAAAGTGGGCGTTGCAGGGTGTGAGTTCGCTCCAGGTGTTGCAAATGCCGATGATAGGCTTGCCCTGGAACTCGTGGTCAGGAATGCCCTGGTTCTTCATCCAGCTGCGGTACATGAAGCCGTTTTTATCGGCCGTGCCGAACCAGGCAGCGGAGCGCAGGGGGCGTTTGGGCGGGTTGGACATGGCAGTGACCTTCAGAGGGTTAAGAGAGCAAGGGACGGCATCTTAGAGCGCTCTTTCATACAAAACAAATGAATTAATATCCACTTTTGATACGTTTTTGTATATCAATATGCCGCCTGAACCACTCCCCCTGTCTGCCCCCGACACCCCAAAGCTGCGCACGCCGCTCAAGACGCGCCAGATGGTCTTGCTGGTGGCTCTGGACGAGGCGCGCAACCTGCACCTGGCGGCACGCGACACGCACATGAGCCAGCCGGCCGCCTCCAAAATGCTCAAGGACATGGAGGATGTGATGGGCTTGCCCCTGTTCGAGCGCCTGCCACGTGGCATGCGGCCCACGCTGTATGGCGAGACCTTGATTCGCCACGTGCGCATGGCCCTGAACAACCTGCTGCAGGGGCAGGAAGCCCTGGCCACCCTGCAGGCCGGCCTGACCGGCCAGGTGAAAATGGGCGTGATCCTCACCCCCGCCATGACGCTGGTGCCTCAGGCCATTGCGCACACCAAACACGAGGCCCCGCGGCTGTGTATTGGCGTGGAGGTGGGCACCAGCCATGAGCTGGTGGCGCGGCTCAAGCGCGGCCAGCTTGATTTTTTGATCGCCCGCATTCTGGAGCAGGAAGACGACCAGGGCCTGCTGTACGAAGACCTGTCTGAAGAAACCGAGTGCGCGGTGGTGCGCCCCGGCCACCCCTTGCTGGCGCACCCAGACCTGAGCTTGCAGGCGCTGGTGGGCGCCAGCTGGATTCTGTCGCCGCGCGGCAGCATCCTGCGCCACCGGTTTGACATGCTGTTTCGCCGCCTGGATCTGGAGCCCCCGGCCAATGTGGTGGAGACCACTGCCATGCCAGTGATTCAAGGGCTGTTGCAGCAAACCGATTCAATCCACGTGATGCCGCTGGACGTGGCCCGCTATCACGTGCAGTCAGGCGAGCTGGCCATCCTGCCGCTGGACTTGCCTTGCAAGATGGACAGCTTTGGCCTCATCACCCGGCGCGGCCATGTACTCTCGCCCGGTGCCCAACGCTTGCTGATGTCGGTGCGCACCGTGGCGCAGGCCATGTACGGCTGAGTCAGTGTGGCAACGCGTTGCAAAATCTCAACCCACGACATATCACCCCAAGGAGTTTTTTGATGTTCGAGTCGGCAGAAATTGGTCACAAGATCGGCAAGGCCGCCTACAAGGAGGCGGTGCCGGTGCTGCGCGCTGCCTTGCTGGGTGCGCAGGTTGATTTGCACAACAACAAGAAGATCCCCGTGGTGGTGCTGATCAGTGGTCAGGACGGCTCGGGCAAGGGCGAGACCATCAACGTACTGTATGAATGGATGGACCCCCGTTTTATCTCCACACTGGCCTTTGCGGCGCCCACGGATGAGGAGCAGGAGCGCCCGGCCATGTGGCGCTACTGGCGCTCACTCCCACCCAAGGGGCGCATTGGTATTTTTGCGGGCTCCTGGTATTCGGACCCGATTCGCCAACGCATCCAGGGCGAGATATCGCTGCAAGAGCTGGATGCGCGGGCCGCGCAAATCAACCGGTTTGAGGCCATGCTGGTCAACGAGGGCGCACTGGTCCTGAAGTTCTGGTTTCACCTGACCAAAGAGGCGCAAAAGAAACGCCTGAAAGACCTGGAGAGCGACCCCCGCACCTCATGGCGGGTCACACCATGGCATTGGGAGCGCCTCAAAACCTACGATCAGTTGCAAGACGTGGCCGGTCACCTGTTGAGGGTGACCAACACGGCCGCTGCACCTTGGGTAGTAGTAGAGGGCGCAGATGACCGCTACCGATCCCTGACCGTGGGACAGGTCTTGCTGGAGGCATTGCAGAAGAAACTGGGCAACCCACCAAGGCAGGACGTCCCCGTGGCGCCGCTGGTGCGTGTGGACACGGATGGCCGCAATGTGCTGTCGGCGCTGAACCTCGACCTCAAACTGGCGGACAAGCCTTACGAGAATGAATTGGCCCAGTGGCAGGGGCGCTTGTCGGAATTGATGCGCGATGCACGCTTCAAGGGGCGTTCACTGGTTTGCGCCTTTGAAGGCGCCGATGCGGCTGGCAAGGGCGGCGCCATCCGGCGCATTGGGGCCGCGATGGACGCGCGCCAGTACCAGGTGACGCCGGTAGCCGCGCCCACCGAAGAAGAACGTGCGCAGCCTCACCTGTGGCGGTTTTGGCGGCATTTGCCCCGCAAAGGGCATGTGGCCATTTTTGACCGCACCTGGTACGGCCGGGTACTGGTGGAGCGCGTCGAAGGCTTTTGCGCGCCCCACGACTGGTTGCGGGCCTACGGCGAAATCAATGACTTTGAGCACGAAATGGCCGAAGCCGGCGTGATTGTGGTGAAGTTCTGGCTGCAAATCAGCCAGGAGGAGCAATTGATCCGGTTCAAGGCGCGCGAAGGCATTGCCCACAAACGCTTCAAGATCACCGAGGAAGACTGGCGCAACCGCGACAAGTGGGACGCCTACCAGCAAGCCATCTGCGACATGGTGGATCGCACCAGCACCGGCAATGCCCCCTGGACGCTGGTGGAGGCCAATGACAAAAACTACGCGCGCGTCAAGATTTTGCGCACGCTGTGCGAGCGCCTGGAAGTGGAACTGAATGGTCCGGCGTTGCCTTGTGCGCTGTCGGGCGCAGGAAACAAAATCCAGCCCGAGAAAGCTGACAAACGCGAAAAATCAGGCAAGAAACCCAAAGCCAAGGCTAAAGACCGCTCAGCACCGCATCCATAGCTTCAATGATCTCGTGCGATCGGTCCCGAAGGGAAGTCACCTCAGCCTTGAGCAATCGTTTGTCGAGTGGGGCTGCCTCAAAAGGAACCAGCACCAGCGGCTGGTCATTGACGGTGATCAAAGGGCAGAGTCGGCGGGGCAGCTCGTGGGCAGCGAGTGCGGTGACCGCCAGCGGCACCACCATGCGTGTGGCCAGACTGCTGAGCAAGTCGCTCTGCACATCCACCACATACGGATAAACATGGCGCATGCGGGGACTGGGGTTTTCAAACACATCAAACTGCATGGTGGCGCTACCAAACACGCAGGTCATCGCACCACAGGCCGTGCGACTCAAAGCGCTGGTTCTGCTCTGCAATCCAGGCACTGTGCGTTTGCTCAAACCGGGCTTGGCGCTGCACCAGCGTGTCGGTTCGGGCTGCGGCTTGAAGCTCGGAAAACTGCTTCGCCGACACAATGACGGTGTCAATACGGCCGTCTTTCTCGACAAAAACGGGTTCGGTTTTGGCTTGGGCACAGATGGCACCAAAACGATTCTTGGCCTGGGTGGCAGTAACTTGCATAACGGTTCTCTCAAATGCTCTTAATGGCTATTTTAGCCAAAGTCCGGCAACACCGCCGTCACCTCAATCTCGACCTTGGCCCGCGCCTCCATGAGGCCGGCCACCTGCACGCAGCTCATGGCCGGGAAGTTCCGGCCCATGACCTCGCGGTAAACCGCGCCCAACTCTTTGAGGCGGGCGTTGTACTCGACCCGGTCCACTACATACCAGGTCATGCGCACCATGTGCTCGGGGCCGGCGCCGGCCTCGTTCAACACGGCCACGATGTTGCGCAGGGTCTGGGCGGTTTGGGCAATGAAGTCATCGGACTCGAACTGCTGCTGGGCGTTCCAGCCAATCTGGCCACCCACAAAAATCTGGGTGCCACGGGCGCTGATGCCATTGGCGTAGCCTTTGGCCGGGGCCCATCCGGGCGGTTGAAGTTTAGTCATATGATTTTGTGGGACAGACCTTTAGCCCTGTCCTCAACTGGTTAAGAGTTTCAATTTAAAACGCTGGAGTTTGCCGGTCTCGGTGCGGGGCAGCTTCTCCAAAAACTCGATCTCGCGCGGGTATTTGTAAGGCGCAATGCTGGCCTTGACGTGGTCTTGCAGGGTGCGGGTCATCGCGGCATCACCCACGTAGCCGGGGCGCAGTACGCAAAACGCCTTGACGATCATGCCGCGCGCCTCGTCGGCTTGTCCGATCACGCCGCACTCGGACACGGCCGGATGCTTGAGCATGGCGTCTTCGACCTCGGGGGCGCCCACGTTGTAGCCGGCGGTGATGATCATGTCGTCGGTGCGGGCCTGGTAGAAGAAGTAGCCATCGGCGTCTTGGACAAAGGTGTCGCCAGGGTGGTTCCAGCCGGCCTTCACATAGTTGAGCTGGCGCGCATCGTCCAGGTAGTGGCAACCCGTCGGGCCGATGACCGCCAGTTTGCCCACCGTGCCCAGCGGCACCTCGGCGCCCTCGTCATCCACCACCTTGGCCGTGTAGCCCGGCACCACCTTGCCAATGGCGCCATGACGCACGTCGGCAGGCGCGGCCGAGATGAAGATATGAAACATCTCGGTGGCGCCCAGGCCGTCCAGCAATTCAATACCGGTGGCCTCGCGCCAGAGCTGGCGGGTGGCATCCGGCAAAGCTTCGCCCGCACTCACGCACAGTCGCAGGCGCGCGGGCTCGGCGCGCCGGGCAGCTTCTTCTTGCATACACGCGGCCATCTGACGATAAAAGGTGGGGGCGGTGTAGCAAATGGTGGCACCCGTATCAAAGATCAGTTGCGCCATGCCTTTGGGGGTGTAGGCCGCTTCAGGGAAAACCACCGAGGCGCCGGCCCACATCGGAAAAATCAGCAGACCGCCCAACCCGAAGGTGAAGGCCAGCGGCGGCGAGCCCATCACGATGTCGTCGGGCGTGGCCTGCAGCACATGGCGCGGCCAGGCCTCGCAGGCGGCCAGCACGTCACGGTGCGTGTGCACCACCGCTTTGGGTTGGCCGGTGGTGCCGGAGGTGAAGGCCATCAGGGCGATGTCATCCCCTGCGGTAGGGCATGGCGCAAACGGGCCGGTTTGGGTCGCCGCCAAGCTGGCCAGCGTCACTTGCCCGGGCGCACCACTGAGCAGCACGATGCGCTGCAGCGCGGGGTGTTGGGCTTGCGCCAGTTGCAACTCCTCAGGCAAATTGGCGGCGCACAAGGCCACAGAGGGCTGCGCTTTTTCGATGATCTCGCCCAGTTCCTTGGCGCGCAACATGGGCATGCTGGCCACCGCTATCAGGCCCGCCTTCACCGCGGCCAGCCAGGCCAGCACCATCTCAATCGAATTGCCTCCGCGCAGCAACACGCGGTTACCGGGAACCAGGCCCAGGTCATCGGTGAGCACCTGCGCCATGCGGTCAACCCGTTCTCGCACCTCGGCGTAGGTCAGCGTGAGGGTGGGCGAGCGCAGCAGGGGGCGATCGGCAAAACCTTTGCTCTCTGCCTTGTCCAGCAACTCCACCACCAGGTTAAGCTGCGGCGTCTGCTGCAGGCGCTGCAGCTCCGGCAAGTCATATCGCATCTGCGGCCGCTCTGCCACAGGGGGCAACCGGTCATGAACAAAGGAGTCGGTCTGGGCGGAGCGGATCATGGCAGGGCCTTTCAGGTTTCAGGCGGACGTGGCAAGCGACTTGAGCACCGACTTGCCGATGATGAGTTGCTGCACCTCGGTGGCGCCCTCGTAAATGCGCAGGGAGCGGATGTCGCGGTACAGGCTCTCGACCTTGGTGCCGACCTTCACGCCCATGCCGCCGTGCATTTGCAAGGCCATGTCAATCACGCGCTGGGCGTTCTCGGTGGCGGTCATCTTGGCCATGGCCGCCGCCGCCGTGTAGGCCTGCGCCTGGGCCGGGGTCTCCATGCCGATACAGTCGCGCATCCAGGCGGCGCGGTAGGTGAGCAGGGCGGCAGCGTCGATCAGGGCCGCCATCTCGCCCAGCTTGGCCTGCGTCAACTGGAAGTCGGCCAGGCGTTGGCCGAACATCGGCCGCGCCTGGGCATACGACACGGCTTCAGCCAGGGCGCGGCGCGCCATGCCCAGCGCGGCCCCGGCCACACTGGCCCTGAAGATATCAAGCGTGCGCATGGCCAGCTTGAAGCCGCCATTCAACTCCCCGAGTTGGGCGCTGGCGGGCACACGGCATTGCTCAAAGCGCAGGGTGGCCAACGGGTGCGGGGCCATCACTTCGATGTGCTCGGACGCATCCAGCCCCGGTGTGGTGGCGTCCACAATGAAGGCCGTGATGCCACGCGTGCCGGCCTGCGGGTCGGTCTTGGCAAACACGCAGTAGTAGTCGGCAATGCCGCCGTTGCTGATCCAGGTCTTGCAGCCGTCCAAAGTGACTAAATCAGTCAAATTTGAATCATTTTGGCCTCCAGCCGGCGTATCACCTGTGTAAGTAGCTATTGTTGTCATAGCACCCGCATCCGAGCCAGCCTCGGGCTCGCTCAGGGCAAAGGCTGCAATCTTCTCGCCCCGTGCCACGGCCGGCAAATACGCCTGCTGCTGCGCGGGTGTGCCGGCCAGTGTGATGGCCCCGCTGCCCAGGCCCTGCATGGCAAAGGCAAAGTCGGCCAGCGGCGAATGAAACGCCAGCGTCTCGCGCAGAATCACCAACGCCCGGGAGTCCATCTGCGCCAGGGCGCCGCCGAACTGCGCCGGCACGCAGTAGCGCAGCCAGCCAGCCTCCCCCAGCAACTTGACCCAGGTTTTGCAGGCGCTGCGGTCATCGCGCTCGTCCACCTGCTGCTGGGGCGCCCACGCCGCCAGCCCTTGGGCGAGGTGCTGGTGCTCGGGGCTGAAGAACGGCAGGCTGAGGTGCTGGGTGGGGGCAAGGGGCGTCATCTCAATTTCCCTCAAACACAGGTTTTTGCTTGGCGGCAAAGGCGTCATAGGCGCGCTTGAAATCGCCGGTTTGCATGCAGATGGCCTGCGCCTGCGCCTCGGCCTCAATCGCCTGCTCGATGGTCATGGCCCATTCCTGTTGCAGCATGGTCTTGGTCATGCCCTGGGCAAAGGTGGGGCCCACGGCCAGCTCGGCGGCCAGCGCCTGCGCCCGGGGCAGCAAGTCGGCGCGCTCGTGCAGGCTGTTGAAAAACCCCCAGGCCAGGCCCTCGGCGCCCGTCATGGCCCGCCCGGTAAACAACAACTCGGACGCCCGGCCCTGCCCGATGACGCGCGGCAGCAAGGCACACGCCCCCATGTCGGCCCCGGCCAGGCCGACGCGGGTGAACAAAAAAGCGGTCTTGGTGGCGGCAGTGCCCAGGCGCATGTCGCAGGCCAGCGCCATCATGGCGCCGGCGCCAGCGCAAATGCCGTCAATCGCGCCAATGACCGGCTGCGGGCAATTGCGCATGGTCTTGACCAGATCGCCCGTCATGCGGGTGAATTCCAGCATCTCGGGCATGCTCATTTGGGTAAGCGGCCCGATGATCTCGTGCACATCCCCGCCGGAGCAAAAGTTGCCTCCCGCGCCGGTGACCACCACCACCTTCACATCCGTGGAATATTTAAGCCCCTCAAACAGGTTACGCAGCTCGGCGTACGACTCAAAGGTAAGCGGGTTCTTGCGATCGGGGCGGTTGAGCGTGATGGTGCCCACGCCGTCCGAGAAGCCCCAGACAAAATGCCGGGCCACGTGGCCTGCGGTGGCGACAAATTGGCCGCGCATCGGGTTGGATGCGCCAATAAAGTGTTTCATGCAATCTCCAGGGGGGTTTGGGTGCGAGCCTTGACCTTGCCCAGCAGGCGGTGCAAGGTCGCGATTTCTTTCTCGGTGAGGCCACCAAAGGCCTCCACAATCCAGGCCTCGTGCTGGCGGGCCATCTCGATGAACTGCGTGCGGCCCTTGGGCGTGAGCTTGACGCGAAAGGCACGCCGGTCACCCGGCACCTCCGCCCGCTCCACCAGGCCCTCAGTCACCAACTGGTCAGTGATGCCGGTGACGTTGCCGCCGGTGACCATCATGCGGCGCGACAGCTCGTTCATCTTCAAGCCCTCGGGCGAACGCTCTAGTTGCGCCATCAGGTCAAAGCGCGGCAAGGTGGTCTCAAACTGGTCACGCAGGCTAGCGCGCACCTGGGTTTCAATCAGCTGGGTGCAGGTGAGCATGCGCAGCCACAGGCGCAAGGCCTCGGGGTGTTGTGCCGGGGTGGTGCCATGCAAGCGGGCTTCTTTGTCCATCGCAAGTCCTTATTTGATTTGAGAATAGTTTAGACCTGAACTATTTTCTGTCAACCGGGGCAAATCCCATTGACAGCGCGCAAGCGCCTCGCTAAATTGCTTTAAGCATCAACAATTCAACTTTAATTTAAAAGCCACACAGCCCGACCGGCTGCGGCCCAGCATCACCACTCCCTGGAGAACCCATGAATATTGTCTGCATCGGCGGCGGTCCCGCCGGCCTCTACTTTGGCCTGCTGATGAAGCTGCAAAACCCCGCCCATGCCATCACCGTGGTGGAGCAAAACAAGCCCTACGACACCTTTGGCTGGGGTGTGGTTTTCTCGGATGCCACCATGGACAACATGCGTCAGCAAGACCCGGTAACAGCGGCCGAGATCGAGCTGGCCTTCAACCACTGGGATGACATTGAGCTGGGCTTCAAGGGCGAAGTCATCCGCTCGGGGGGGCATGGTTTTGTGGGCATCGGGCGCAAGAAGCTGCTCAACATCCTGCAGCACCGCTGCGAGCAACTCGGTGTGGCGCTGGTGTTTGAGACCCACGCCAACTCCGACCTGGATTACCCGCAGGCCGACCTGATCATTGCCAGTGACGGCATCAACTCGGGCATCCGCACGCAGTACAAAGACATCTTCAAGCCCGAGATCGTGCCCCGGCCCAACCGCTATATCTGGCTGGGCACGCACAAGCTGTACGACGCCTTCACGTTTTTGTTCGAGAAAACCGAGCACGGCTGGTTTCAGGCCCACATTTACAAGTTTGACGAGAACACCACCACCTTCATTGTGGAATGCCCTGAAGACGTGTGGCTGGCCCACGGGCTGGACCAGGCCGACCAAGCCCAGTCCATTGCGTTTTGTGAAAAGGTGTTTGCCAGCAACCTGCAGGGTGCGCCGCTCATGACCAATGCGCGCCACCTGCGCG
>JBIIVW010000007.1:0-38131 GCA_044339205.1 Rhodoferax sp.
GACTGTTGCCCGGCATCAGATCAAACGGAGCAAAAGCCAGGCCAGCACCCCAGGTGTTGTCCAGAGCCGTCAAAACGCCTTGAGCCTTGCAAACCCGCACCATTTCGCACAGATCAGGAAACTCCAGAGTGACCGAGCCCGGGGCTTCCAGCCACACCAAGCGCGTGTTTTGGCCGATCCGGGACGCCAGATCCTGAGGGTTCAGGGGATCGTAATACTGGTGCGTGATGCCCCAGGATGTGAGCTCCCCTTCGACCAGTGCCTTGTTGGGGCCATAGGCGTTATCTGGAATCAGGACCTCGTCACCCGTGCGAAGCAGCGACAAAGCAACGAGCGCCACGGCGGCCAGGCCACTGGGCAAGAGCAGACACTGCAAGCCGCCTTCCAATTTGCACAGGCGCTCCTCCAGCATATAAGTCGTCGGGGTGCCGTGCAGACCGTAGGTATAAGCCGACTTGTCTTTCCACTCAAAGCTGCGCATCGCGGCAACATTGGGAAATATCACGGTGGACGCCTTGAAGACACCAGGCTGTGGCGCCGCAAACCCCTCAGGCGGCCTGTACGGGTGGTGAATCAGCGCGGTGGTGAGGCTGGTCATGCGGGGCTCCAGTTTCAGACGCTCCACTTCTGGATCAGCTGCTCCGGCCGGAGTGAATCGTAGCTTTCAAAAGGCTGGTGAATCCAGGGGTTGGTCGGCAGGAACTCCACCGAATAGTCAGGGTTGAAGATGGACAGCCCTTTGGTCCAGATCACGGCGCTGCGCAACTCGGTGATGGGTGCGTAGTTGTTCTTGAGCTGCTGGATCACGGCATTCAGCGTGTGGCCGGAATCCGCCAGGTCGTCCACCAGCAAAACCTTGCCAGCGATCTCGCCTTTGGGGGTTGTGATGTAGTGGGCAATATCGAGGTTGCCCTGCACGGTACCGGCCTCTGACCTGTAAGAACTGGTGGACATGATCGCCAGCGGCTTGTCAAACACGCGAGACAGTATGTCGCCAGGGCGCATACCGCCCCGTGCCAGACACAAAATAGTGTCGAACTCCCAGCCGGACTGATGGATTTTGATGGCCAGTTTTTCAATCAGGTTGTGGTACTCGTCGTAGCTCACATACAGGTGCTTGCCGTCTTCTGTCAACATGTATTTACTCCTGAATTAATAGCGACCCAGCGTTTAAATACGCTGTCTAGAAGCCTATTTGCCAAAAATTACTGATTTTTCAGTCAGCGAGGTACGGGTGGCGCATCATGATGGTGTGATCGCGGTCAGGGCTGGTCGACACCATGTGAATGGGAACGCCCGTAATTTGCTCAATGCGCTGCAGGTACAAACGCGCATTGACCGGCAATTTGTCATATTGCGTAACGCCCACTGTGCTGTCTGTCCAGCCTTCCATGGTTTCGTAAATCGGGACGCAGCGCTCGATGTCGTCCGCGCCCATCGGCAGAATATCGACTACTTCACCGTCCAACTCGTAACCGGTGCACAGCCGCAATTCCTTCAAACCGTCCAGCACATCCAGCTTGGTAATGCATAAACCTGTCAGGCCATTGACCTGAGCAGACCGCTTGAGCAGCGCAGCGTCAAACCAGCCGCAGCGACGACTGCGACCCGTGGTCACGCCTTTTTCAGCACCGATGGTGCTCATGTGGTAACCCGGTGTGCCGGGAACTTCCCAATCCAGTTCTGTGGGGAACGGGCCGCCACCAACACGGGTGCAATAGGCCTTGGTAATGCCAAGGATGTAGTGCAACATACCGGGGCCCACGCCCGAACCCGCAGCAGCATTGCCCGCCACGCAGTTGCTCGATGTCACATAGGGATACGTGCCGTGGTCAACGTCAAGCAGGGTTCCCTGAGCGCCTTCAAACAAGAGGTTCGCGCCTTTGAGGTGCGCCTCATTGAGTTCACGCGACACGTCGGCCATCATGGGCTTGAGCAACTCGGCGTGGCGCATGGCTTCGTCAAATACGGGCTGAAACTGCACCACACCCTTAACCATGTACGGTGCCAGCGTGGGCCCGAAATCAAATTCAGCAGAGCCCAGGTAGGAAGTCAGCACATGGTTGTGCAGATCCAGCAGTTCACGCAGCTTGGTCGCAAAACGCTCGGGGTACTTCAGGTCTTGCACCCGCAATGCGCGGCGCGCAATCTTGTCTTCGTAAGCCGGGCCAATGCCGCGTCCGGTGGTACCAATCTTGGCATTGCCACCCTTTTCGCGTGCGGCCTCACGGGCCACATCCAGCGCCGCATGAAACGGCAGGATCAGCGGGCAGGCTTCACTGATGCGCAAACGCGAACGCAATTCGACGCCAACTTTCTCAAGCCCCTCGATCTCTTCAAACAACTTGGCCGCGGACAGCACCACACCGTTGCCGATATAGCACCGAACGCCCGGGCGCATGATGCCACTGGGAATCAGATGCAAGGCTGTCTTGACGCCATTGATCACCAATGTGTGGCCTGCGTTGTGCCCGCCCTGGAAGCGAACAACACCTTGTGCACTTTCGGTCAGCCAGTCGACCAGCTTGCCCTTGCCTTCGTCACCCCACTGGGTGCCCACGACGACGACGTTACGTCCTTTGGTTGCGATCATTTTTACGTTTGTTCCGATTATTGGGAAATAGCTTGTACCACCCACTGCTGCGCAACCTGAATCAGTTCGCGATCGCAGTGGAACTCATCAACTTCACTCTCATGCCCTGGCAGGACGCACACCACCGTCTCGCCCCGGGCGCGCAGGCTGGCGACAGCCGCGCTCAAATTGGCCGCATCGCGCCACGGCGCCCTGATCGCCGCGTGCAGGGGTCGCGCTGGCAGGACGCTGACCAAGGCTTTGATATCCAGACTAAAGCCGGCTGCCGGCCTGTTTCGGCCAAATACAGCTCCGACTTCGTCGTAACGTCCGCCGCGCACCAGCGCATCACCGGCGCCCTGTGCGTAAATGGCAAAACGCGCACCCGTGTAATAGGCGTAGCCACGCAGATCGGACAAATCAAAGGTCACTTGGTTGCCGCAAAGCTGGCTGGCGAACCATTTCAGGTTTGACAGTGCCTCGCGTACAGCGGGCAGAGGCTGCAGTACTTTTTCAGCCTCATCCAGTATGGCGCTGTCGCCATACAACTGGACCAGCGCCAAAAGATCCTGACGCACTGCACCAGGAAAATTTTTGGTCAATGCAGACAACTCCCTGCTGTCTTTGGCTGCCAGCGCGGCGTGAATAGCCGCAAGCTGTTGGCCGCTCAACATCAAGCCGTCCAGCAGGGCCCGAACAATGCGGGCATCGGCCATGTCCACACTGGGTGAGGTCACGCGTGCGCGCTTGAGGCAATCCAGGGCCAGCAATAAGACTTCAAGATCAGCCTCGCGACCGCCATGGCCGTAGATTTCAGCACCGAACTGCAAAGGCTCCCGCGTCGCGTGAGGCACACCCGGGCGGGTGTGCAATACCGGGCCGCAGTAACACAAACGCGTCACTCCTGGACGGTTCAAAATATGCGCATCAATGCGAGCAACCTGCGGCGTGCTGTCTGCACGCAGTCCCAGGGTGCGTCCCGAGAGTTGGTCCACCAACTTGAAGGTTTGCAGGTCAAGCGCTTCTCCGGCACCCGTAAGCAGTGACTCAAGATGCTCCATCATGGGAGGCATGACCAGCTCATAGCCATAGCATCGCGCCATGTCCAGCAACTCTCGACGAAGTTCCTCGATGTGACGCGCTTCGCAGGGCAAGACATCGGCAATGTGATCAGGCAATACCCAAGCAGACATGTGAATTTGGGAGGCTGTTAAAAAGGTGATTTTACCGGGCTTGGGAGCCGAAAAACCTCCCGGTCGAATTCAAATCAATGGCTCATCCGAAGATAGCAAGACCTGCACAGTGATTAGTGCTTCGAAAAACACAAGTCAAACGGCTAAAAGCATACCTCTAGCCCAGCGCCGGCACCTGAAATGCAAAGGCCCTCGATCAACAGAACGAAGGCCTCGGGAGTTCGGCATGACTGGCTGCTCACGTCAGCCAGAATACAGATTTACTTTTTTGCGGGTGGCGATGGTGCGTTGCCGCGAAGGACCTTAAAGAACTCGGAGGACGATGGGTCAACCACCATCACGTCGCTCTTCTTGTTGAAGCTTGCTTTATAGGCGTCCAGGCTCCGGTAAAACTGGGCAAACTGGGGATCACGGCCAAAGGACTCAGCGTAAACGCGTGCGGCTTCGGCATCGCCCTCGCCCTTGATCTTCTGCGCATCGCGGTAGGCATTGGCCACTGTCACTTCGCGCTGGCGATCGGCATCGGCACGGATCTTTTCACCCTCCGCCGCGCCAGTCGAGCGCAATTCATTGGCCACACGCTTTCGCTCGGCTTCCATCCGCCGATAGACCGACTCAGTGATGGCGTCAACGTAGTCAACCCGTGTGATTCGAACGTCAATCACATCCACACCCCAAGGCTTGGCTCCGCGAACTTGAGTCAACACCTCTTTCTTCACATCGTCCATCAATGCTTCACGCTTCAGGGACAAAAGCTCCTTCACAGTCCGCTTGTTGATCTCCTCCTGAAACGCATTGCGAACCACACGGTTCAACTGACTGGCACCAGCGGCCTCGTTGGTACCCACATTGCGGATGTACTGGTCCGGCTCTGAAATTCTCCAGCGAACATACCAGTCAATGACCACGCGCTGCTTTTCGGCGGTCAGCATGGGCTCGTTGTCCGTGCTATCGAGCGTCAACAGTCGCTTGTCGATGTAAGAGACATTTTGGAAGGGTGGTGGCAACTTGAAGTTCAAACCAGGTTCTGTAATCACCTCCTTGATTTGCCCCAACGCGTATAAAACACCAAACTGCCTCTGGTCGACCACGAACAACATGGAGCTCGCCAAGGCGAGAAGCACCAGAAAACTGGAAAAAACCAAACCTAATTTATTCATGTTCAACTCCTAGCGGGCATCACGATCACGGGTACGTCCAGCGTCCCGGGCACGTGCATCAATAGCGGGGGCTGTAACCGTGCTGGTCGGCACTGCAGCCGGCGTTACCGCAGCCGCTCCATCTGCGGTTTGGTTTGTCATCTGCATGATTTTGTCCAGCGGGAGATACAACAGGTTCGAGCCTTGGCTGGAATCAACCATGACCTTGGTCACACTGCTGTACACCTGCTGCATGGCGTCCACATACATGCGGTCACGGGTCACTTGGGGTGCCTTTTGATACTCAGTCAGAACCGACCGAAAGCGTTGCGCGTCGCCTTGCGCCTGGGCCACGATTCTTTCCTTGTAGGCATCTGCCTCTTCCTTGAGGCGTGAAGCAGAACCCACTGCGCGCGGAATAACGTCATTGGCATAAGCCTGCGCTTCATTCTTGGCACGCTCCCGCTCCTGACCTGCTTTCAACACATCATCAAATGCGGCTTGCACTTGCTCAGGAGGGCGTACGCCTCCTTGCTGAAGGTTGATACCCACCACTTCAATGCCGACCTTGTAGCGATCAAGTATTTTCTGCATCAGGGCCCGCACACGGGGAGCAATCTGGTCGCGCTCTTCCGACAGAGCGCTGTCCATTTTCATTTTGCCCACAACCTCTCGGACCGATGTTTCTGCCGCTTGGACAACGGCCGCTGTGGGGTCCTTGCTTTCAAACAAAAAGGCCCGGGCATCGTTGAGTCGGTATTGAACCGCGAATTTGATTTCGACAATGTTTTCATCCTCGGTCAGCATGGCTGATTCACGCAGGCCCGTGGCTTTGATGACCGTATCGCGTCCCACATCCACAGAACGGATCTGGGTAACAAAGATGAGTTCATGCCGTTGAATCGGGTAGGGCAGACGCCAGTTAAAGCCCGCGCTAGCCGTTGACTTGTACTTGCCGAATTGGGTGATCACCGCTTGCTGACCCTCTTGCACTATGAAAAAGCCTGTGCCAAGCCAGATCAAGACCACAACTCCCGCAATCAGCCCAGCTCCAATACCGGCGCTTTTCATGTCGGGCTGAAAACCGCCCCCGCCTGACCCACCGCTGCCTCCACCTGCACCGCCTCGCCCGGGAGTTTTCACGCCACCAAGCAGCCCACCCAATTTGCGATTGAAATCACGCCACAACTCGTCCAAATCCGGCGGACCCTGATTGGGACCCCGCTTTTGACCCCGGTTATTGCCACTTTGGGGCCCCTGCTCGGGAGGCTCAACCTCTGGGCGCTGAGGAACTGGCTTGTCTGCCCCAGTGGGTGCGTCGTCACTGCGGCCCCAACGAGGATCGTTCAGGTTAAACATGCCCCTCAACCGTTCCGGCAAAACAGCCCAACGGAAAGTGCGTAGTGAAAGTTTCATCTATTTGACTCTTAAATATCGTTAGCGGATTGTGCCCAATCAGGGGGCGGCCCCATGATCATCAGGGAAATCGGTGTCAGCATTTTGACCTTGGGTCGGGTTTGTCACGATCTGAGACAGCTTTAGCCGCAGTGCTTGCAGGCCCGCGCCGTTCTTCGCACTCAAAAATATCCGGGGTGTCTGGACACCATCCAGCTCAAAGCTGTCTTCCGCCTGCAAGGGCTGATACTCAACTGCAAGCGCATCGATCTTGTTGAAGATCAGAATCTGCGGAATATCGGCAGCACCAATTTCATTGAGTACACGCTGGACTTCAGCGATCTGCTCCAGGAAATTGGGGCTTGCGGCGTCGACCACATGCAGCAACAAATCAGCGTCAACGGCTTCCTGCAGGGTGGCCTGAAACGCATCTATCAGGCCGTGTGGCAAGTCCCGAATGAATCCAACCGTGTCGGACAGAGAGACCGACCGACCGGCCTCGCCCAAGTACAGCTGACGGGTTGTTGTATCGAGCGTGGCGAACAGCTGGTCTGCGGCGTAGGCTCGTGCTTTAACCAATGCGTTGAAGAGTGTTGTTTTACCCGCGTTGGTGTACCCAACCAGCGAAATGTTGAACGCGTCTCGGCGTTCTCGCTGCCGGCGCTGGGTTTGCCTTTGGCGCTTGACCTTGACAAGTCTCTCTTTGATCTTCTTGATGTTGTCGCCAATCATCCGCCGATCCAGCTCAATCTGACTTTCGCCAGGTCCACCCCGCATGCCGATGCCACCACTTTGGCGCTCAAGATGTGACCATCGACGAACGAGGCGGGTACTCAGGTACTGCATCCGTGCAAGCTCAACTTGCAACTTGCCTTCATGACTGCGTGCTCTCTGGCCAAAGATCTCCAGGATCAGCAGCGTCCTGTCATTGACAGGTAATTCGAGGTGACGCTCTAAATTACGTTGCTGCGCGGGACTCAGGCTCTGGTCAAATAAAATTTCGGTCGCGCCAAGCTGAGTCGCCAACAATTTGATTTCGTCCGCCTTACCACTGCCTATAAATAAGGCGGCATCCGGCGCTCTACGCTTGCACGTCAACTTGGCAACAGGATCCAGGCCAGCGGTTTGCGCCAGCAAAGCAAGCTCTGCAAGCTCACCATCAAAATTGGGAAGTCCAAAGTCAACACCCACCAAAATGGTGGGTGTTGACTTGCGATCAGGCGGCTGCAGGCTCGTCACCGTCGCCGGTTGCGAAGTTCACGGCGCGCCCCGGCACAATCGTCGAGATGGCGTGTTTGTAAACCATTTGTGTCACTGTGTTGCGCAGAAGCACAACATACTGATCAAATGATTCAATCTGGCCTTGGAGTTTGATCCCATTGACAAGATAGATTGAGACCGGTACGTGTTCCCTACGCAAAGCGTTGAGAAAAGGGTCTTGAAGTAACTGACCTTTGTTGCTCACGATATTCTCCGTGTTCAAAAAATTAATGAAGATGTCACGATAACACAGCACATGGTGTTCTTTGGCTGATAGAAAGCAATCCCACAATTAACAATGTATCAAGCCAAAAATGGATTGCGAGGGAAAACTGGTTCGGCACCCCCATGACAATGGGGATAACTCAGTTTATTTATCGGTGAATGGATTGCTCGACGTTTTTAGCTCAATGCGCATCGGTGTGCCCACCAAATCGAACTCTTTTCTAAACCGACCTTCCAGGTATCTTTTGTAGGCAGCTGTCACATGTTCAAGAGAGTTTCCGTGGATGATGATCACCGGCGGATTCATGCCGCCCTGATGCGCATAGCGCAATTTGGGCCGAAACATACCTGATCGCTTAGGGCTCTGAAATTGAACTGCCTCAAGCAACAAACGCGTCAAGATCGGGGTCGACATCTTGCAGTTGGCGGCCTTGAAAGCTTGCGTCACGGAAGCCCATAACGGGCCTAACCCTTGTCTTTTGGTCGCCGAAATCAAGTGCATCGTTGCAAACTTCAAAAAAGGCAACCGAGTTTCAATGGAACGCTTGACCAGCTCCCGCTGATACTCGTCCACGGCGTCCCATTTATTGACCGCCAAAACCACCGCACGGCCATTCTCAAGAATATAGCCAGCGATATGAGCATCTTGATCAGTGACACCTTGCGTCGCATCGATCAATAGCAAGACTACATTTGAAGACTCAATCGCTTGCAGTGTCTTGACAACCGAAAACTTCTCAATCGCTTCGAACACCTTGCCACGACGACGCAGACCCGCTGTATCAATCAATTCAAACTTTTGACCGTTGCGCTCAAAAGGCACAGAAATAGCATCACGGGTCGTGCCGGGCATGTCAAAGGCAACCAATCGCTCCTCACCCAACCAGGTGTTGATCAATGTTGATTTGCCGACATTCGGTCGTCCGGCCACTGCCAACTTGATCACACCTGGCTCATGGGTCTCAAGAGTTTCATCGGGGTCCTCTAAATGGAGTGGCTCCAATGCCAACTCCACCAAGGAGTGAATGCCCTGCCCGTGAGCAGCCGATACAGCGTGCACCTCGCCCAGACCCAACTCAAAGAATTCAACCAGTTGGGCTCCCGCAGCCATTCCTTCTGACTTATTGGCAGCTAGTACACAAGGCTTGCCCAGACGGCGCAAGTACATGGCAATTTCGTGATCCTGCGCAGAAATACCGTCTCTAGCGTCCACGACGAAAATGACCACGTCGGCCTCCGCAACAGCTTGACGCGTCTGCTTAGCCATCTCCTTGAAAATTCCACTGGCGGCATCAGGCTCGAACCCGCCAGTATCGATCACGATATATTCGTGCTTGCCTTGTTTGCCATTGCCGTAATGACGATCCCGGGTCAACCCGGAGAAATCTGCAACGATCGCGTCACGCGATTTTGTCAGACGGTTGAAGAGGGTTGATTTGCCTACGTTAGGCCGGCCAACGAGGGCCAAAACAGGTTTCATATGTACTAACTGGCGCTCACTCAGGCTTAAAACCAAAAATTCCACCGTTGCGCGTCACCACAATCAATGTTTGACCGGCTAAAACCGGTGCCGCAGTGATGGCCGAGCCATCAGTTGCAAGGCGGGTTAGCAGCGTCCCGTCTTCTCGTGACATCAAATGGACGTTACCTGCTTCATCGCCTACCGCAACAGAACGTCCGACGACGAGTGGGGCTGTCAGATTTCGAAACTGGAGGCGCTCTGACTGCCAGACGCGCTCCCCATCGGCCTGACGCCACGCCAGCATTTTTCCGTCACTTTCCGCACCAAAAACATATTTCCCATCGCCATGCACACCAACAAAACCATTAGCTGGCCGGGTCCAGAGCAAGCTCCCACGCTCAGCATTGACACAACCAACAGCAGCCTGAAAGGCGCGCGCGCAGACGACACCACCATCACGACTGACTCGCCCCACCAAATCGACCAATCGCTCAATATCATTGGTCCCGCGAGAAACAGCAATCGGAGATTCCCAAAGAACAGCACCGTTCAATGGATTGATGCCTACAAGGCGCCCGGACAATCCTGCAAGCAACGTGTCACCGACCGCAAGCAATACGCCTGCCTGGCGGAGAACCAGAGGCTCACCCGGCCGCTGCACACCCCACAGTTTGCGGCCAGATTGAGCGTCGAACGCATTGACTGAGCGATCAGCCCCCAGCAGGAATACTCTCCCTCCGGCAACCAAGGGCGAAGTAAAACTTGGGGCTGTCATTTTTTGGCGCCATGTTTCCTTCCCGCCCACCATGGCGACCAACTCATTTTCCCGGGTCAGAACCGCGGCAACACGGCCATCGCTCCCGACTCCGGCAAGAATTGGGCTACCTAAAGCTGCTCGCCAAAGCTCCGCTCCTGTTTGCGTATCAATTGACGTCACAGAGCCATCCGAACCAGCCACAGTCGCGGTGTTGCCCACGACCTGAATATTCAGCGGGAAGTCAGAAGGTGTGGACTTGATGCTCCAAGCCAGGCGCACTTTCAATAGGTCGGCAATGGGCGGCAGATCGACAGGCTTTGGTTTCTGAGGACCGCTCGCACATCCGAAGACCAAGCCCAGGACCGCACATCCCACTAGAGCTTTGGCCGCCACAGTCAATTTCGATCTTGAATTCACTTTTTGCCTTCCGGTGCAACGACTGTACTGCTCACAAGCTGCGGACTGACACCCAAAGCGTTCAACTTGATTTCTACCAAACGCCGGTATTCCGTTCGATCACCGAAACTGTTAAAAGCCTTCTGATACTCTGCCGTGGCCTCTTTGTTTTTACCCTGGATCAACAAGATATCAGCCTTGCGGTCCGCTACCAGCGCTTCGAATCCGACAGGAAAAGATCCACTCAAGACCTTGAGGGCTTCGTCAGTTGACTTCTTCTCTGCGAGGATGTCTGCCAAACGCAATCTTGCAATGGCTTGATAGCCGGCATCTGTCGATTGATCCGCGACCCATTTCAGTGCGCCCACAGCCGAATCGATACTCTTGACAGAGTAGTACTGCTTGGCTGCGATGAGTCCAGCCTGCTGAGCGTAAACCGTTGACCCGAAGCGCTCTTTCAAGTCGCCAAAGACTCGCTCCAATTTCGCACTGTCGCCTGCAGCAGCAGCTCGTCCCAACTCATCAAACATGACGGCCGCTTGAGAGGCCTGACTCCGTTGCCAGTATTGGTAAAAGTTCCAGCCTGCGACGGACCCGAGCGCAACAATCAGCAGCCAAGTGATTGGGTTGCCATACTGCTTCCAAAAATGCTTCAGTTGGTCGAGTTGCTCTTGCTCTTCAAGATCTAAATGATTTGCCATGTGTGCTCTTTTGTCGGTTGGGGACGCATTTGTCAATCGGTCCCGTCAACGTTTAGTTGTCAGATTGTAGGGTTGTCGCCCAGTGGGCGATGTCGAGTAGCGAGTGGGTAACCTGTTGACCTAAACCGTCACGGAGCGATTTGACTGTAACCTGATTGGCTGCAACCTCATCCACACCAAAGACGAGGGCATAACGCGCGCCACTGCTGTCCGCTCTCTTGAATTGCGATTTCATGCTACCCATACCATCCACCGAACTGGCATGCATTTGAATATTTACCCCTGCTACTCTGAGAACCTGAAGTACTTTCAGAACCAGAGGTAAAAACACAGCATCCGGGACGACAGCATAGGCATCCAGGGGCTCAACGGTTGGAGCCAAGCCTTGCTCACGAATCAACTCAAGGACTCTGTCAACCCCAAGCGCCCAGCCCACAGCGGGTGCTGGCTTTCCACCAAGTTGCTCAACGAGATAGTCATATCGACCGCCAGCGCACACAGTTCCCTGTGAACCCAGGCGATCGGTTGTGAATTCGAATACAGTGAGGTTGTAGTAATCCATCCCGCGTACCAAGCGGGGATTGACCGTGTAATCAACGCCATTGGCATCCAGGATCAACTTCAACGAGTTGAAGTGGGCTAGCGACGACTCCCCCAAATAGTCAAGCGGCCTGGGTGCAGATTCAACGAGACTTTGCATCGCCGGGTTTTTTGTATCCAGAATTCGGAGTGGGTTGGTGTAGAGACGCCGCTTCGCATCCTCATCCAAAAGGTCTTGGTGCAGTTCAAAATGGGCGATCAGTGCTTGCCGATGGCTCATTCGTTCCTGAGGTTGCCCAAGACTATTCAACTCCAAACGAACGTCTGTCAAACCGACGTCTTTCCACAATGCAACGGCCAACAATATCAACTCTGCATCAACCTCGGGCCCAGAAAACCCGAGTGCTTCCGCACCAATTTGGTCAAACTGCCTGTACCGACCGCGCTGTGGGCGCTCATGCCTGAACATGGGGCCAATGTAATAAAGCCGCTTTCCTCCGTCATACAACATGGAATGTTCGACAACGGCCCGGACCACGCCAGCAGTCGCCTCAGGTCTGAGTGTCAGCGAATCGCCGTTCAATCTGTCTTCAAAAGAATACATCTCCTTTTCGACAATATCAGTGACTTCGCCAAGACCACGGACAAAAACCGGCGTTCTCTCGACGATCGGTGTACGGATGTTTCGGTACGCATAGCGAGCCATCAAGGAACGAACTCTCGACTCAAGCCACTCAACAGTGGCTGAAGCTGGCGGTAAGAGATCGTTCATCCCTTTAACACCGGTCAACTTTTCCACTTTTTCCTTCACTGCAACTGCTTTTTCAATCATTGATTCACTCATGGCTTAGCTGAAGCCACACGCTTTCCATAGCGTTGCTCAACATAATTTTCAACAATCGACTGGAACTCGTTTGCTATTGACTCGCCCCTTAGTGTCAAACGTTTCTCACCATCAATATAAACAGGCGCCACGGGAGCCTCTCCCGTTCCCGGTAGGCTGATGCCGATATCAGCATGCTTGCTTTCGCCTGGACCGTTGACGATGCAGCCCATCACGGCAACCTTCATCTTCTCTACACCTGGATATTTTTCACGCCAGACGGGCATTTGCGTCCGCAAAAAACCTTCAATCTGCTTGGTAAGCTCCTGAAATGTCGTGCTTGTTGTTCGCCCACAACCCGGGCAAGCCGTGACGCTGGGAACAAAGGACCTTAGTTCCAGCGCCTGTAATATCTCGCAAGCAATAACAACCTCCTGAGAGCGAGACTCTCCTGGTTGCGGCGTTAAAGAGACACGAATCGTGTCCCCGATTCCTTCTTGCAACAAGATGGACAGCGCAGTTGCTGAGCCGACCGCACCCTTGGTCCCCATCCCGGCTTCGGTCAAGCCCAGATGGAGCGCAAAGTCACAACGCTTCGCCAATTCACGGTAGACGGAAATCAAATCCTGCACGCCACTTACCTTGCAGGACAACATGATCTGATTTTCATTCATTCCCATCAATACGGCTCTGCGCGCGGACTCAATGGCTGAAGTGATCAAGGCCTCATACATGACGGACTTTGGACCCCAAGGCTCAGAGCGCTTGTTGTTTTCATCCATCAAACCGGCGAGAAGAGCCTGATCCAGGCTACCCCAATTTACCCCAATACGAATGGGTTTGTCCCACTGCATCGCAGCCTCGATCATCAAGCCAAACTGCTTGTCTCGTTTATCCCCCTTACCTACATTGCCCGGATTAATTCGATATTTGGATAAAGCTTGTGCACAAGCGGGATAATCCGTGAGCAATCGGTGGCCGTTGTAGTGGAAGTCACCGATCAATGGAACATCAATGCCCATCCGGTCAAGTTGATCGCGCACGTGCGGCACTGCCTCGGCGGCCTCCGGTGTGTTGACTGTCAGACGCACCATTTCAGAACCGGCAAGTGCCAACTCTTTGACCTGAATAGCCGTCCCTATCACATCAACCGTGTCGGTATTGGTCATTGACTGAATGCGCACAGGCGCATCCCCGCCCACGGTCACTACCCGACTGCCCCAGCGAACCATCGATTGCCGAGACTTCCTGGGTTTGGGCATGGCCGATTCAATCGGCAACAGGTTATTCATCATTTCACCTCAAAACGAGCAACGTTTTCTCTTGCAACCGGCATCAAATCAACGGGCTTGTTACGCCACTGCACGTCCACAACGTCAGCCCGCCCAACCACAACTGAAAGTGGTGCTACCCCAGTGGCGCTCACAACGTCCCCATCAGCCAGCGTCTTGCGCAGTTTTACTGAAGCAGTGGAGTCGATTACCTCAACCCAAGAAGCACCGCGCGCCGCAAAGACCACGACGTTCGGAGCCCCGCTCGAGGCTGCCGAAACACCCAGAGCAGGCATGCTTGGAACGGCCGACGGCGAAGCAAGCTCAGTTTTTGCCGGCGCTTGACTAATTCCCGTAGACACGTTTTCCCTTGCAACTGGGGTATCAACAACCGTTGTAGAGGTGTCTGCCAGCACAAGGGGAATGTCAGTTGCAACTGCGGGGGTGGGCGAGATTTGCACGTTCTCGACAAATGGGCCGGGAAGAGAAGATCCAGATAATTCAGCCAACTGAGGGAGTGGGGCGAAAACAAGCACCCCTCCACCCAATAACAACAGCAAAACAACAAAAATCAAGGGCTTTGAAAGCTGATCCCTAAAGGACGCCCCTATCTGATCACGGGGAGCCCGAAAAGGAACGCTCATGGCAGGCGCCTTTGAACCAAGGTGCACGCCGGTCACATTGGGTAAGCTTGCGAGTATCGGTACTGGATCGATTTTTAGGGAACGACAAATGCTCGCTGCCAAAGCCCTGACAAAGACAATGTCAGGCAACAAATCAAGGCGATCATCCTCCAGAGCTTCAAGCTTCTTGATTGGCACCTTTAATGCCAAAGCCAGCGCGGCAATGGGCATCGATTGACTTTCGCGCGCAGCTTTCAGTAGCGCACCCCCACACGTAGGGGCAGCGGCGCTTGGCATAGTCAGGGCCTCAATTGAAGGGTTGGATTCTGCTTCACTCATCAAACGAGCCTCTTTGGTAGGCCGCAGCTTCGTTAGACTGGGGGAAGCGCTTCATCAATTGCGCTGCGAGCTGCAACATCGCATCTCGGTTTTCCATTCGGCGTTCAACCTTCACGCCCAGCCACAGCGACTCCGCATTTGCCACCTCGCTGTTGTTCAAACGCCGGGCATAAAATTGGGCACGGACGAAATCTCCACGCTGGAACATCAGCGATGCAAGATTGAAGGCTGTCACAGGGTTCGCCGCGTCAAATTCATGAGACTTTAAGAGACTTGCCTCAGCCTCACCCCGCAGCCCTGCCCTGAGCTGACAGAGCCCCAGGGCCCTGTAACTCTTGGCACGCTCGCCGTATTGAGGATTCGAAAGCGCCTTGGAAAACAACCCAAAGGACTCAGGGTATCTTGCCTGAAGACACACGAGCCAGCCCAAGTTGTGCACCACGTTTGAATCTTGAGGATTCAAAGCAATGGCTTTTTTAAAGCTTTCTTCGGCAAATCGGAAGTCATTCAAGCGCATATAGATAAGCCCCCGCAAGCTGTAAGCATCAGCGTACTCCGGATCAGTCGCAAGGGACTGCTTCAGCTCATCCAATGCGATCGTCGTCTGTCCTTGCTCGAAATAGCCCACCGCCAATTCGAGTCGAATGCGTGCTCGCCGACGAACCTCTGGCTCATCCGAGTCAGTCACTATCTCAGGCCGATTGCCACCCATGGATACACCATCCATTTTTGAGGCGCATCCAGCAGCACTCAAGAGCATGAACCCAATCGATCCCACAAACAAATACCCTAAAACCACTTTAAACCACCCCGCCGGAGAACTACTCATGGTTCAAGTTCCTTGATTTTCGAGTCCAAAAGATGAGCAGGTTTCAAAATGAATGTACGCTGGCGTGCAATCCGATCTGAGACATGCGTCCGGTCTTTGACATCACCAGCCAATTGACCACAGGCTGCGTCTATGTCATCTCCGCGGGTTTTGCGTATGGTCGTCACAATACCGGCGTCAATCAATATTCCGGCAAATGCTTTGATTTTTTCGACTGGAGATCTGGTCAAGCCCGATGCAGGAAATGGATTGAAAGGAATCAGATTGAATTTACACCACACCCCACCGGATGAATACTGACGAACCAGACTAACGAGTTGGTGCGCATGCTCTTCCAGGTCATTAACCCCGTCTAGCATACAGTACTCGAACGTTATGAAGTCGCGCGGTGCATGCGCCAAATACCGATTACAGGATTCAAGCAACTCCGAGATCGGGTATTTTCGATTGAGAGGCACCAAATTATCCCGAAGGACATCATTTGGGGCGTGTAGTGACACCGCCAGAGCAACTGGGCAATCTTGCGATAGTCGGTCCATCATCGGTACCACCCCTGACGTAGACACCGTTACGCGACGTCGTGAAAGTCCGTAACCATGATCATCCAACATAACCCGCAACGCCGGCAGAAGTTCAGAGTAGTTTTGAAGGGGCTCGCCCATACCCATCATCACCACATTGGAAATCACGCGTTCATCTCGTCCCAAGCGCTTCCTCAACGAGTGCTCGGCAAACCAAAGCTGCGCGATGATCTCGCCCGCCCGGAGGTTTCGGCTGAAGCCCTGATGGCCCGTGGAACAAAATCGGCAACCCACTGCACAGCCCGCTTGTGACGAGATGCACAAGGTGCCACGATCTTCTTCGGGAATAAATACCGTTTCCACCGCATCGCCATGACCTACGTCAAACAGCCACTTTACCGTGCCATCTGATGAAACATGTTCGGAAAGAACATCCAACGCAGTGACCGTTGCGTAGGCTTTAAGCTTTTCGCGCAATGACTTTGCCAAGTCACTCATGTTGTCAAAATTGGAGGCACCTTTCTGATGGATCCATCTGAACAGCTGAACAGCACGAAACCGTTTTTCACCCTGATCAAGACAGAAGGAAGCCAACCCCTCAAGGTCGAAATCAAGGAGGTTGGCAGTCATTGGACGATAAGAAATCGGAGCCGCTTTAACCCAGCAGCCGTGCAGTGCGGACGCAACAAGTGGCAGTGGCTCGATAAGTTCATTATTTAGCGCGGGTAAACATTCATACCAGGAAAAAAGAATGCGACTTCTGCTGCAGCAGCTTCGACACCATCGGATCCGTGAACCGCATTGGCGTCAATACTGTCGGCAAAGTCAGCACGGATTGTGCCGGGAGCTGCTTTCTTGGGGTCTGTCGCTCCCATAAGGTCGCGGTGCTTCAGTACCGCGTTTTCTCCCTCAAGGGCTTGAATCATTACGGGACCGGAAATCATGAAGTCCACAAGGTCTTTGAAGAATGAGCGCTCTTTGTGAGCCGCATAGAAAGCACCCGCTTCTTCAGGAGACAAGCGAACCATTTTGGCCGCGACCACCTTCAAACCGGCTGCTTCGAAACGGGCATAGATTTGACCAATGACATTTTTTGCAACGGCATCTGGTTTGATGATGGATAGAGTGCGTTCGATAGTCATATATTTTTCCTGAAAATGTTATTTAAATTTTTGCAACCTGTGCAACACTAAGTATTTTAACCTGCGGTAATCAACGACTTACGGCGGCCGAGCACCCATAGCCTACTTCGCCAGAGGTCAACGCCCACGTCCAGTTCGCCTTTGACCGCCGCCCCCCGAAGCCCCGGGCCGCCTTGAGCCCTGATCTTGGCGCTGGCGAGTAAAACTGTCCGCACCAATATAGCCAAAGGCCGTTTTCATCGGATCAGGCTGGTTCGCCCCCGCTTGACGATCTGACTTGTCCTGGCGATTGCTTCGATTTGGAGCACCGAGCTTCGGACCGTTAGTGGGCGCAGAACGCTGGCCGGTGCCTGAACTGCGCGGTCCGCTGCCGCGAACACCACGACGCCTGTTTTTTGGACCCGATTCTTGATCAGAGCCACCGCGGTTTGAGGCGCTGCCCTCTACTGCGCTTCCGTCCGGTCTCGCACCGGCCATCTGCATCAAGGATTTGATATCCCCTTCATCAAGCTCCATCCATGCTCCACGCTTGAGGCCGCGCGGCAGTACCATGGCACCATACCGAATGCGGATCAAGCGACTCACAGCATGCCCGACTGCTTCAAACATCCGGCGGACCTCCCTATTGCGCCCCTCGGAAATAGTGACTCGGTACCAACAATTAGACCCTTCACCGCCGCCGACCTCAATCGAGCCAAACTGGGCAAAACCATCATCCAACTTGACACCATCGAGCAATTTTTGTTTTTCTTCCTTATTTAACGCCCCAAGAACACGAACAGCATACTCACGCTCCAAACCAAAACGAGGATGCATAAGATTGTTGGCCAACTCACCCGAACTAGTGAACAACAACAGACCTTCGGTGTTTAGATCGAGTCGCCCAACTGACTGCCACTTCCCTTGGTACAGCTTGGGCAGTCGGCGAAATACCGTAGGTCGATTTTGCGGATCATCGTGGGTAACCACCTCCCCAACTGGCTTGTGATAAGCAATCACTCGGGCTGGTGGGGCGTCAATCCGAAATCGAATGGGCTTGCCATTCACCTTCACGTGATCACCAAATTGAATTCTTTGACCAATATGGGCAGGTTCGTTGTTCACGGTAATTCGCCCTTCCATGATCAGCTGCTCCATCTCCAAGCGAGATCCCATCCCCGCTTGGGCCAGTACTTTGTGAAGCTTGGGTGTTTCAGCCAAAGGCGCTAAAACCCGCTTGACAGGAGCGGAGTCAACTGCAGCCTCATCAGCATCGAACTGCCCGGAAACCACATCATCGAAGCGGATGCCAAATTCTGCCGCAAGTCCTGTGGAAGCACTTGAAGATGCTGTTACGACGTTGGACTCAGCTCTTCTGTTTTCAGCTGTTACAGAGCTGGATTCAGCATTCACTGGAGACTCAGACCCAGCAGTCAATGCGGGTTGGATCGAGTTTTCTGCTGAAGTAGTCGGGGTTTCGGCGCTAGAAGCGGTCATGATTGAGTCCTGTCCAAGATAAATAAATCGTCGCCCAAAGCGACATTACCGATTGCTGTTGGCTGTGCACACGCACTGCTTTGATCTTCGTTTACATCAGGTGAAGACGAAGAAGTCACCAAATCAGCCTTGAAACCCGGCGCATGTAAGTCGATTGCATTCAAAAAATCGGCTGTTGTAGTCGATGCTTCGAGCAGGGGCAGCTGATCAAGAGACTCCAGGCCCAAGTCATCAAGAAAATGCTTGGTCGTGGCAAACAAAGCCGGACGCCCAACTGTATCTCTGTGACCGATCACCTCCACCCAGCCCCTGTCCTCCAATTGCTTTAGCAGCAACGAGTTTACCGTCACCCCTCTCACGTCTTCAATATCGCCACGAGTCACCGGTTGCCGGTACGCAATAATTGCCAGAGTCTCCAACGTGGCGCGGGTATATCTGGGAGGTTTCTCCGGATGCAAGCGATCAAGATATACCCGCATTTCTGGCCGACTTTGAAAACGCCATCCTGTTGCTACGGATACCAACTCGACGCCTCTGTGCTTGCAGTCCTGCTGCACCTCTCTTAGCAAGAGCTTGATCGTATCGACGCCCAAAGTTTCGTCAAACAGCACGCGAAAATCGCGAAGCTGCAGGGGCCGCTGTGAACAAATCAGTGCAGTTTCAAGGATGCGTTTCGCATCCGATGTATTCATGGTCTTGTAATTCCGAAGAAAACACTGTTTAAGTGTTATGAAGAAGCCATGCTTGGACAGCGTTCGTTAGATTGAAAAATCTAAGTGGTTTTGCATGGAAACAGAGGCGTAGGGGCACTATTCAGCGCCTATATTATAACTAATAGACCAATCATCCAGCGCCGCTTTAATGTCGTTGGGCAAAACCGCATTGAAGAACATCTGCTGGCCGGTCATAGGGTGAACAAAAGAAAGACGGCACGCATGGAGCGCCTGACGCTGAATGAACGGAGAAGTGCTGCCGCCATAGGTCAAATCCGCCAAAAGTGGATGTCCAATCGAAGTCATGTGAACGCGAATTTGATGTGTTCGCCCGGTGTGCAAGGTGCAACGCACAAAGCATCCGAGGTCGGCGTTTTGAAGCAGTTCGATGTCAGTCCTAGCGGTCTTTCCAGCAGATTTTTCCAGGTCAACCACTGCCATTCGCAACCTGTTTCGCGGGTCCCGTCCAACCGCAGAATCTACTTGCCGATGGCGACTGCCCAACCACGGCTTGTGTGCAATCGCCACATACTGTCGACCCACTTCCCGCGCGGCGATCGCCTTGATCAAAGCGTCCATAGCCTGACGGGTTCTTGCAACCACCAGCAGGCCGCTGGTGTCCTTGTCAAGCCGGTGCACGATTCCCGCCCGGGGCAAATTCATGACTCCGGCGTCGTGGGCTAACAGCCCATTCAGAAGCGTTCCGCTCCAGTTACCCGGTGCCGGATGAACCACAAGCCCCGCAGGCTTGTCAATGACCAGCAAATGCTCGTCCTCGTAGACGATGTTCAGGGGCATTTGTTCCGGCTTGAACGCCTGGCTCTGAGGTGTGGGGCGCAATTCGATGACACCAGCGTCTCCCGCCTTGACGCGAACTGAAGCTTTGGAAGCAACAGTGCCGTTGACTGTTACCCCGCCGAGCTCAATCAACTGCTGCAAGTAACTGCGTGAAAACTCCGAAACCATTTCAACGAGGGCACGATCCAGACGCAACCCATGCTGATCTTCGCCAAAGACCAATTCACGCAACTCAACGTCAAGGCCAACTTCGGCCCGATCTTCAACGTCTTCGCCATCCAACCCGGCCGATATAATGAAATTGGTATTGTTCAAGAAAGTTGTTCCTTATGCTTCGAGCCAAATTATCGTTTGTCTGTGCCTGCTCAACGGCAGGTGCGGCGCTGCTGCTAGGTGGTTGCACATCCGTTGTGGAGGATCAAACTGCTGGCTGGAGTCCCAACAAGATCTATGCGGAAGCCAAAGACGAAATGAGTTCAGGCGGCTACGACAAAGCCGTCACGCTGCTCGAGAAACTGGAGGGTCGCGCTGCGGGGACGCCACTGGCCCAGCAAGCCCAGCTCGACAAAGCCTATGCACACTATAAGTCCGGCGAGTCGGCACAAGCCATTGCAACTCTTGACCGGTTCATGAAACTGCACCCGGCCAGTCCAGCACTGGATTACGCTCTGTACCTCAAAGGCATCGTCAATTTCAATGACGACTTGGGTATGTTTGCCTTTATCACTCGTCAAGACTTGGCAGAACGAGACCAAAAGGCAGCTAAAGAGTCTTTCGAAGCATTCAAGGAGTTATCCACCCGCTACCCCAGTTCGCGGTATGCACCTGACGCCATCCAGAGAATGGCCTACATCGTCAATTCACTGGCTCAATATGAAGTGCATGTTGCTCGCTATTACTTCGGCAAAGGTGCCTACGTGGCAGCCATCGGCCGGGCTCAAATTACCGTTTCAGACTACCAGGGCGTCCCTGCCGTCGAAGAGGCGCTTTTTATCATGGTTAAGTCATATGATGCCCTTGGCATGACCTTGCTGCGAGACGACACCAAGCGTGTGCTAGAAAAAAATTACCCCAAAACCGAGTATTTGACGCGGGGATTCAAGGGCAACACAGATCCTTGGTGGAAATTCTGGTGAGCCACTTGGTTGAAATCTATTTGCTCGAAAAGTACTGATCCTTAAAACGAGGCGCTCACTTTAAGTGGCACAAGATGTACACAGGCTATCGACTCACGGCAGCGACGGGCATTCACAAAGGTGATCGCGAATACCAACAAGACCAAGTCATCTTGTTGAACCACAGCCGGGTTAGTGGGTGCATTCTGGCTGTGCTGGCGGACGGCATGGGAGGTCGAAGCGGTGGACGAAAAGCTTCTGATCAAGTCATGATGACCGCAAAGCAGCTTTTTGAGCGATATTCCCCAGAGACTGATGATGCTGCAGCGACTCTAATGCAGCTGGTTACTGAAGCACACACAGTCATCAAATTGACGGCCATTTCAGCAGAAGAAGAGCCTCACAGCACCGTCGCCGCTTTTCTGATCAATCCCGGTGGCGATTGCCATTGGGCACACGCGGGGGATTCGCGAATTCACCACTTTCATGGCAGTAAATTGGTCAAACGGACCCTGGATCACTCCTATGTTCAAGCCTTGGTCAACCGAGGAGAGGTAACAGAGGAGCAGGCCAGCGTGCATCCTCAGTCAAATATTCTTCTCGGTTGTCTCGGGACTGAAAACGATCCTCCTATTGATGTCCACTTTATTCCCAAGCTGCGTGCAGGTGATGCGCTGATGGCCTGCAGCGATGGGGTGTGGCACTATTTCAATACAGCTGAAATTGGATCTGTCTTGTCGAGTTTGTCCGCGCGTGAAGCAACCGAATTTTTGATTGAAAAAGCCAGAACTCGGGGCCGGGGCTGTGGTGATAACTTGTCCCTCGTTGTGGTCAAGTTTGACCGTTCATAGGTTTAGTCAAGCACACGTCCTAGGCGTGAAAACCGATCTCTTTAGTCAGTTGTCTTAGACGAGGATTTGAGTTCAGTTTGGTCCATCTTCAAAAGCGTCTTTTTTCTTCGCTCCATATCGTTCAGAACCATCGTTTGACGACGCAAGTCGTCGTTCAGGTGACGTCGCCGTAATCGCACTTCATGCAAACAATCCGTGACAGCAAACTTGGCGTAGCAGGCTGCCTCTTGTTCAATAAAACGAGCTTCGCCGGCATCCCGCTCGGATTGAATCCTTCCGCGCTCAGCCAAAATGTCCAATGGTGCACCCACCGTATCCACTGCATGCGCAAATGAAAGCGTCAAAGGCAATGTGAGTAGCAAAAGAGCTGTCAGCCGATTCATGTTAATCGCGTATCGACGATGCGACGCTCCAAGGCTAAAAACGTACCTGACTGCATTTCGTTCAAACGCGAGACTGTTCTGGGGAACTCGTGCGACAGAGGACCCTCGTTATACAGAGCCTCAGGTTGCACCGCTGCGGACATGATCAGCTTGACATGCCTGTCGTAAAGAACGTCGACCAACCACGTAAAACGGCGTGCTTCGGAAGCCTTGTTGACCGGCATATGGGGCACATCACTGAGAAGAACCGTGTGAAACTGGGACGAAATTTCAAGATAATCGTTTTGTGAACGTGGCCCGCCACACAAGGTTTTGAAATCAAACCAAACCAGCCCTCCAGCTCTGCGGCGCGCCTGAATCTCGCGTGACTCTATATGCAAGACTGGATCTTCGTCTTGCGTCACCGCCAACTGATCAAATGCTGCAGCCATCGCAAAGTCAGCCTCGGCGCCCAGCGGGCTGTGGTAGAGCTTGAGCTGTTCGAGCACCTTGCAACGATAGTCAGTTCCGTTATCGACGCTCAGCACCTCCAGTTTTTTGTTAAGCAGCGCAATCGCGGGAAGAATGCGATCGCGATGCAGTCCATCAGGGTACAAATCGTCCGGTTTGAAATTGGAAGTGACAACGAAACCCACACCATTCTCGAACAGCGCATCCAACAGACGATAAAGAATCATGGCATCGGTAATGTCTGCAACATGAAACTCATCAAAACAAATCAAACGGTACTTGCCAGCCATTCGCTTGGCCAACAACTCCAGTGGATCCGCCTTCCCCTGCAGACCAACCAGCTCACGATGGACCTCGCGCATGAACTCATGAAAATGTAGACGCGTCTTGCGCTTCAAAGGGACTGCACTGAAAAAGCAGTCCATCAAGAAACTTTTGCCACGTCCGACACCACCGTGCATGTACACACCGCGTGGAATGTCAGGCCGGTTGATCAGCTTCTTGAGGGCGTTGGAACGCTTGCCTTTGAAAGCGGCCCATTCCCGGGCGCAACGATCCAATGCTTCCACCGCGCGGAGTTGAGCCGGATCGCTCTCAAATCCCCGGACTTCTAATTCGGCTTCATAGACTGACTTAACAGACATCGAATTAGCTCCTACGGGACATGGTAGCGATCCCAGTGACACTGCAGACGCCGGATCTCAAGGATGGTTTCACTTCCGAAAGGTCCGTTCTAGAAGTTCAAGGTCCGCTTGTCGACAGCAAGCGCAGCTTCTTTGGTGGCCTCGCTCAACGAAGGATGCGCATGGCAAATCCGGGCGATATCTTCACTGCTGGCACGGAATTCCATGGCGACGACGCACTCTGCGATCAACTCGCTGGCCATCGGACCTACGATATGGACGCCCAAAATTTCGTCGGTTGTCGCATCAGCCAGCATTTTCACCATGCCAGTGGTGTCACCCAGCGCGCGGGCGCGCCCGTTGGCCAGAAATGGGAATATACCTGCTCTGTAGGCTATGCCATCTGCCTTGAGTTGCTGCTCGTTGCGACCCACCCAGGCAATCTCGGGACTGGTGTAAATGACCCAGGGAATGGTATTGAAATTGACATGACCATGCTGACCGGCGATGCGCTCAGCCACGGCAACGCCCTCTTCTTCTGCCTTGTGTGCCAACATGGGGCCACGTACCACATCGCCGACTGCCCAGACGCCAGGGAGATTGGTGCGGCAGTCGCCGTCCACCACAATGGCGCCACGATCATCCAGGTTAAGGCCGACAGCATCGGCATTTAGGCCAATGGTGTTGGCCACACGGCCGATCGACACAATCAGTTTATCTGCGTCCAGCGTTTGGGCTTCACCCTTGGCGTTGGTCCAGGCCACGCTCACACCCTTCTTGGTGGTCTTGATCTCACCCACCTTGACACCGAGCTCGATCTTCAAGCCCTGTTTGACAAAAGCCTTGTGCGCTTCCTTGGCGATTTGTTCATCGACTGCACCCAGAAATGTCGGCAGGCCTTCCAGGATAGTCACATCAGAGCCCAGACGTCGCCAGACCGACCCCATCTCCAGGCCAATCACACCGGCGCCAATCAAAACCAGCTTCTTGGGAACAGAGCCGATCCGCAAGGCTCCATCGTTAGATAGAACAGTTTCTTCGTCAAACGGCGTACCCGGCAAGGCGCGGGCATTAGAGCCTGTAGCCACAATGACTTGTTTGCCAATCAGCGTCTCTTCAGCTGAACCTCCCATCTTGATCTCATAGCCGCCTTCAACGGCTTTGACAAAAGAGCCGCGTCCATGGAAAGAACTGACCTTGTTCTTCTTGAACAGGTACTGGATACCGTCGTTGTTTTGCTTCACCACGGTGTCCTTACGCCCCAACATCTTGGCCACATCCACGCTCAGACCCGACACTGAAATGCCGTGATCGGCAAAGTGGTGGCTTGCGTGGTCGAAGTGCTCAGATGACTGCAACAGCGCCTTGCTGGGTATGCAACCCACATTGGTACAGGTGCCGCCCAGAGCCGGGCCGCCCTTGGCGTTCTTCCACTCGTCAATGCAGGCCACGCTGAAACCCAGCTGGGCCGCACGAATGGCAGCAATGTAGCCGCCGGGGCCTCCACCAATAACGATCACGTCGAATTGTTTACTCATGAATATTCCAGAAATCAGGTTAAAAAAAGCCCACCCCTGGGCGGGAACTACAGTCCGGCCAAATGGGTGGGCTCAATACAGGGATGCTTAGATGTCGAACAACAGGCGGGATGGATCTTCCAGCGCCTCTTTCATGGCCACCAGGCCCAGCACGGCTTCGCGGCCATCAATGATCCGGTGGTCGTAACTCATGGCCAGGTAATTGATCGGCTGCACTACCACTTGACCGTTCACCACCATTGCACGGTCTTTGGTCGCGTGAACACCCAAAATAGCCGACTGAGGAGGGTTGATGATGGGGGTGGACAACATCGAGCCAAATGTGCCGCCATTGCTGATAGAGAATGTGCCGCCAGTCATTTCTTCCATGCTGAGCTTGCCGTCCTTGGCCTTCTGACCGAACTCTGCAATTTTCTTTTCAATATCTGCAAAACTCATCTGATCGGCATTGCGCAGGATAGGCACCACCAGGCCGCGAGGGGAACCCACGGCGATACCGATATCGAAAAACCCGTGATAAACAATATCATTGCCGTCCACCGAAGCATTGAGGACGGGGAATTTCTTCAAAGCATGCACGGCAGCCTTCACGAAGAAGCTCATGAAGCCAATTTTCACGCCATGCTCTTTGGTGAAGGCATCCTGGAACTTCTTGCGCATGTCCATCACAGGCGCCATATTGACTTCATTGAAGGTGGTCAAAATGGCATTCGTGGACTGGGACTGCAGCAGACGCTCAGCCACACGGGCGCGCAGGCGGCTCATGGGCACACGTTGCTCGGGGCGATCACCCAGTGCGGGCGCAGCGGAGGCAACCTGAGGCAGCAAAGCCGTCACGGCCTTCACTGGAGCCACCAGAGCCACCACCGCTTTTGGCGCTGCAGCTGAGGCAATAGCGCTGAGAACATCGCCTTTGGTTACCCGGCCGTCTTTGCCTGTCCCGGCAACCGCACTCACAGCCAAATTGTTATCAGCCAACAGCTTGGCCGCCGCCGGCATCGCCACGTCGCCCTTGCCGCCACCGGAACTCATTACTGGAGTCGACACGGTTGAGGTTGTCACGGGCGCTGTCGTCACCTCCAGGGGGCTGACGCCCGCTACGCCTTCTGTATCAATACGCGCAATGACCTCTTCGGTCGCCACGGTTTCACCGTCATTGCGCACCAATTGAACGAGGACTCCCGACGCTGGCGCAGGGACTTCCAAAATGACTTTATCGGTTTCAATTTCAATCAGAATTTCGTCAGCAACAACCGACTCGCCCACCCGCTTTTTCCACGTCACCATGGTGGCTTCAGCCACTGATTCGGACAACTGTGGGACTTTTACTTCAACGATAGCCATGTCAATTCTTTCAATATTTATTGTCTGGGTTTTGGGACCCTGTGCTCAGGGCCCCAAACTTTTTCGATATTCCGGGAAGCTTATTTGCTCAGAATGAAGCCTTTGAGCTTGCTGAATGCGCCATCAACCAGCGCCTTTTGCTGCTCCTGATGCAGGTGTGAATAGCCCACAGCGGGAGACGCTGAGGCAGCTCGCCCGGAATAGCCCAGCTTTTGACCATCAGCCATGTTTTCGTGAATGTAATGCTGCACAAAGAACCAGGCTCCCTGATTTTGGGGCTCATCCTGTGTCCAGACGATCTCTGTGGCGTTGGGGTACTTCTTGAGTTCGTTACCGAACGCCTTGTGCGGAAATGGATAAAGCTGCTCCACCCGGATGATGGCCACGTCATCCGCGCCCTTTTCTTCCCGCTTTTTCACCAAGTCATAGTAAACCTTGCCTGAGCAGGCAAGGATACGCTTGACCTTCTCCGCTTTCAACTCCTTGTTCTCGGGAATCACGGTCTGGAAGCTGCCCTTGGTGAACTCACTGACAGGCGAGGCTGCATCCTTGTTGCGCAGCAGCGACTTCGGCGTCATGATGATCAGCGGCTTGCGCAGATTGCGCACCATCTGGCGACGCAACACGTGGAAGATCTGGCCAGCTGTGGTGGGCTGCACGATTTGCATGTTGGTGTCAGCCGCCAACTGCATGAAACGCTCCAAACGGGCTGAGCTGTGCTCGGGGCCCTGGCCTTCATAGCCGTGTGGCAGCATCAAGGTCAAGCCATTGACGCGACCCCACTTCACTTCACCCGAGGCAATAAACTGGTCGATCACCACCTGGGCACCATTCGCAAAGTCACCAAATTGCGCTTCCCAGATCACCATCGTATTGGGGTCATTGGACGCATAACCATACTCAAAACCAAGCACGGCTTCTTCGGACAGGATCGAATCAATCACCGTGAACGGTGCTTGATTCTCTGTGACATTTTGTAGAGCCACATAAGTTCCTGTATCCCACTTTTCGCGCTTTTGATCATGGATCACGGCGTGACGGTGCGTGAAGGTCCCGCGTGAGCTGTCCTCGCCAGACAAGCGCACAGGAAAACCACTCGCAACCAGCGTGGCAAAAGCCATGTGCTCACCCATCCCCCAATCAACCGGAATTTCACCCCGACCCATGGCAGCGCGATCGTCGTACACCTTTTTTACAAGTTGATGAGGTGACACAGAATCCGGAATCGTGGTGATTCGTTCAGCGAGCCGCCTCCACTCGGACAGCGGAATGGCCGTGTCGCCAGCATCCGTCCACTTTTTGCCCAGGAACGGGGACCAATCCACGGTGAATTTGGTCTTGAAATTGGTCAGCACAGCTTCGCCAAGGTGCTTGCCCGCATCCAGCGCGGCACGATAGGCCTTGGCCATGTCATCGCCCAAAGTCTCGCCCAAGCCCTGAGTGGCCAGCTTGTCGGCAAACAATTTGCGGGTGCCAGGATGAATGGCGATTTTTTTGTACATCAGCGGCTGGGTCAGTGCCGGCGTGTCCTGCTCGTTGTGACCCAATTTGCGAAAGCACACGATATCGATCACTACATCTTTGCTGAACGTCATGCGGTATTCGAGCGCAAATTGGGTTGCCAGGACCACGGCCTCAGGGTCATCCCCGTTCACGTGCAACACGGGAGCCTCCACCATTTTCACGATATCTGTGCAGAAAACGCTTGAGCGCATGTCGCGCGGGTCAGAGGTGGTGAAACCGATCTGGTTGTTAATAATGATGTGTACCGTGCCGCCCGTGGTGTAACCCCGAGTTTGCGCCAGCGCCAGCGTTTCCTGATTAACACCCTGACCACCAAATGCGGAGTCGCCGTGCACCAGTACCGGCAACACCTGTTTGCCCATGGGGTCTGCCCGACGGTCCATGCGGGCACGCACGGAGCCCTCCACCACCGGATTCACGATTTCCAGGTGCGACGGATTGAATGCCAGTGACAAGTGCACGGGACCGCCACTGGTAGAGACATCGGAACTGAATCCCTGATGGTATTTGACGTCGCCGGACGGCAACTCTTCCGGCGCCGTGTGATCAAATTCCGCGAACAAATCTGCTGGCAACTTGCGCATGGTGTTGACCAACACATTCAAGCGACCCCGGTGGGCCATGCCAATCACAATTTCTTGCACTCCTTGGGCGCCAGCTGACTGAATCAGCTCGTCCATGGCAGCAATGAAGCTCTCGCCGCCTTCAAGTGAAAAACGCTTTTGACCCACATACTTTGTGTGCAAAAAACGCTCCAAGCCTTCGGCGGCTGTCAGCTGTTCAAGAATCTGTTTTTTCTTCTCCGCATTGAAGCTGGGCTTGCTGCGAATGGTTTCGAGCTTTTGTTGCCACCAGCGCTTTTCAGCTTGGTCGGTGGTGTACATGTACTCGGCACCCAGGGTGCCGCAATACGTCTCGCGCAGCGCATTGAGCAGCTCACGCAGGGACATGCTGTTTTTGCCAAAAAACGTGTTGCTGGTGTCAAATACTGTTTCCTGGTCGGCATCTGAGAAGCCGTAGAAGGCTGGATCAAGATCAGGGATCGCCGGGCGCTCGGTGCGCTTCAGGGGGTCAAGATCTGCCCAACGCTGGCCGACATTTCGGTAAGCGGCGATCAATTGTTGTGCTGCGGTGCGTTTGCGGCCCATTTCGGCGTTGTCGCTGGCGACCACCACTTTGGTGCCTCCCTGCTTGGCGCGTTCGGCAAAGGCGTTGATCACAGGCTGATGCGGCACATCTTTGGCATTCGACCCATCAACTGCCGGCACATGCTGCAACGCGTCAAAGTAATCGCGCCAAGTGTCAGGCACGCTGCCGGGGTTGGCCAGGTAGTTTTCGTACATCTCTTCGACGTACGGGGCATTGCCGCCGAAAAGATAGGTATTCGCCTGATAGGCTTGGTAAACCTGATTGGTCTCACTCATTTTTCGCTGAACTCCGTTTCCCTTGGGGAAACTTTAGCTGGTTAAAGCTGTTGTTTATTAACCTTCCGCGGCACGGCTTGACCGTTTGGCGGATGCGACTGTGGCGATGGAAGGGCCTCGTTACGTGTCAATTGTGCCACCAAATAAGATGACAGCCGTCAACCTGGGCCGATGCCCAGGGTTGCTACCCAACCATCAGATCCTTGATTTGCTGGAGCGCCGCAGGGTCGTCCATCGTTGTCAGGTCGCCCGGGTCACGGCCTTCGCAAACCGATTGAATCGCCCTTCGCAACAGCTTGCCGCTGCGAGTTTTTGGCAGCGTGGTGACGAAGCGCACGCGCGCCGGACGTGCCACTGCCCCCAGATCCCGATCCACCAGATTCATGATTTCCCCCTCTAACTTGAGACAGGCCATCTCGTCGCCCAACAGCGTGGCGTCCTTGGCCACTACAAATGCCATGGCCACCTGCCCTTTAAGTTGGTCAGCCACACCGACTACGGCCACCTCGGCCACATTGGGGTGAGCCGAGATGCTTTCTTCGATCTCGCGGGTGCCCAAGCGGTGTCCCGCGACATTGATCACGTCATCCGTGCGACCCAATATGAAGAAATAGCCGTCAGCGTCGCGAATGCCCCAGTCAAAGGTGCTGTACACCATTTTTCCCGGCACGCTGGACCAATACGTCTTGATGAAACGCTCGTCATCGCGCCAGACCGTCTGCATGCAGCCAGGCGGCAGTGGGCCCTCAATCGCGACCACGCCTTTTTGGTTCGCTCCCGTCAACTCCTCGCCGGTCTGATCATCCAGCAGCTTGACGTTGTAGCCATACACCGCCTTGCCAGGTGAGCCAAACTTGCTGTCAGCCTGCTCCACGCCGTTGCACAACGACAGAATCGGCCAGCCTGTCTCGGTCTGCCAATAGTTGTCGATGATGGGCTTGCCCAGGCCCTGGCTGATCCACTGGGCAGTGGGCTCGTCCAGCGGCTCGCCGGCCAAAAACAGCGCCCGCAGGCTGGACAGGTCGTACTTGGTGAGAAAAGCCGGGTCCTGTTTTTTGAGTACGCGTACCGCCGTAGGCGCGCTGAACATGACCGAGACCTTGTATTTTTCGACCAAGCTCCACCAGATGCCACCATCCGGACGGGTTGGCAAACCCTCGTACATGATGGTCGCCATGCCGGCAATCAGCGGGCCATAAATGATGTAGCTGTGGCCCACTACCCAGCCGATATCGCTGGTGGAAAAATACGTTTCACCCGCGTTGCCGCAGTAAATGTGCTTCATGCTGGCGGCCAGCGCCACGGCGTAGCCGCCGGTATCGCGCTGCACGCCTTTGGGCTTGCCCGTGGTCCCGCTGGTGTACAGGGTGTAGCTGGTGTGGGTCGAATCCACCCACTCGCAGTCCACCACGGTATCCATGTGCCTCTGACGCAAATCAGCCCAAACATTGTCGCGCCCGGCTTGCAACTCCATGGGCACCAGACCGCGGTCAACCAACAAGACTGCGGCAGGTTTGTGGCTGGACAGGCGAATGGCTTCATCAAGCAAGGGCTTGTAAGCCACGGGCTTGCCGCCGCGCGAGCCCGCGTCGGCACTGACCACCACCGTGGGTGACGCATCTTCAATGCGCGAAGCCAGTGAACCGGAGGCAAACCCGCCAAACACCACCGAATGAATGGCACCAATACGGGTGCAGGCCAGCATGGCAAAGGCCGCCTCGGCAATCATGGGCATGTAAATCAGGACGCGGTCCCCTTTTTTTACACCCAGGTCTTTGAGCGATGCCGCCATGCGCTGCACCTCGGCGTGCAACTCGCGAAAACTGTAGGCCTTTTCTTCGTTGGTCTCAGTGGACACAAAGATCAGCGCGGCTTGGTCTGCACGATCTTTCAGGTGACGGTCTACCGCGTTGTGGCACAAATTGATCGTACCGCCGACAAACCACTTGGCAAACGGGGGATTGCTGTAGTCACACACCTGTTGGGGCGGTGTGTGCCAGTCCACAAGTTGCGCCTGCTCGGACCAGAAAGCATCTCGCTCGTTGAGGGAGCGGTTGTGGAAGTCAGCGTACGTTGTCATGGGTTTGTCTCCTGTGCTGTCTTGAAACTGAATTCATAATTATGGCCATCCAACTTGCTGGAACCTGACTTGAAAACGCGCCCCCAGTGATCCTGATGTGCGCCCGCTAACCGACACCGCAGGCCTTGGCCCGACAATCACACCATGAAGATTAACAGACAGCAAATGGCAATCGGTGGCGCCCTTATTTTGGGCGCGCTGGCACTGACGGCCGTATTCCTGTCAAGGGGCAAACCGGTTGAGGTCGTCCTCGTTACCCAAGGCCCCCTGACCCAAACCGTGGTCACGAGCGGCCGCATGGCCACGCCAGCACGCACGGACATTGCCAGCCAGACCACTGCCCGCATTGAAAGCATGGCTGTGCGCGAGGGCGACCGTGTTCAGGCCGGCCAGGTTCTGGTGCAACTGCGTGACGATGAAGCCCAGGCGGCACTGCGCCAAGCCAGCGCCAGCGTCGACGAAGCCCGCCTGCGCATCCGGCAGATTCAGACCATTCAAGGCCCCGTGACAGATCAACAGCTGGCGCAGGCACGCGTCAACCAGCAACAAGCCCAGCAAGAGCTGGCACGGGCGCAAGATTTGGTACGCCAGGGCTTTGTCTCGCAATCTCGCCTGGATGAAGCCCAGCGCGCGGCCGACAGCAGCCGGGCCGCCGTGCTCGCCGCCAGCGCGCAAGCGCAGGGCAACCAGGCCAACGGCGCCGAACTTGCCATGGCCCAAGCCCGGCTGGCCCAGGCCCTGGCGGCCCAAAGCGCGGCAACGGCCCGGCTGGACCAGTTCAGCTTGCGGGCACCCGGCCCCGCCACCGTCATCACGCGTGCCGCCGACCCCGGCGACACGGCCCAAGCGGGGAAAGTCCTGCTGACCCTGGCGGGCGGGAACGAGATGCGCATTGATGCAAGCGTTGACGAAAAAAATCTCAGGTTTCTGCGCCTGGGGCAAATGGCCCATGCCACGGCAGATGCTTACACCGATCGCCATTTCCCCGCGAAGTTGACCTTTATCGCACCTTCCGTCGACCCCCAGCGGGGCACCTTGGAACTGCGACTCCAGGTGGCGCCTCCTATGGATTACCTTCGCACCGACATGACCGTGTCCGTCGAAATCGTGACCGCCCAAGTCGTTGATGCACTCATGCTGCCGTCCGATGCCGTGAGCCGAGACGCGGATGGCATGTCTACTGTGTGGGTGAACCGCGAAGGCCGCGCCCGTCGGGTCAAGGTCCAAGTCGGGCTGCAAGGCGCGGGCGCCACCCAAATCACCCAAGGCCTGGCGGCAGGTGAACACGCTATCTTGCTGGGCACAGGCCTGAAAGACGGTGACCGGGTGCGTGAAACAGGCACTCGTTCGCCGCGCCCCCAAGCGGCAGCCCAGCCCGGTGGGGCGCCGTGATGAAAGGCTCGCGCACCGGCCTGCCCTTTGCCTGGATGGTCTGCCTTCGCTATTTGCGCGAAGGGCGCATGCAAACCGTGCTGATCCTGGCAGGCGTCACGGGTGGCGTGGCCGTCATCATTTTTCTCACCACGCTGATCAGCCAGTTGCAGGACTCCATCATCGACAAGACGCTGGGCAGCCAGGCGCATGTGGTGCTCAGGCCGCCTCAGGCCGTCAACCGCAGCACTCTGCCGCCCGAGCACACAGCAGCCATCATTCAGCCGCGCACACAGGGCCTGCGGTCCATCGACCAGTGGGCGGCTGCCTACGCCCTGGCCGAGCAAAGTCAGGGCGTGCTGGCAGCGTCCCCCATGGTCACCGGCGCTGGATTTGCGCGACGGGCCGAGGCCAGTCAGCCCATCGCCCTGCTGGGCGTGGACCCCGAGCGTTACCAGCGCATCGTGCGCATGTCCACCTATGTGAAGCAAGGCCGCTTCGACATCAGCGGCACCAATACGGTGGTGGGCATTGAACTGGCCAAAGATCTGGGGGTGACCCTGGGCGACAAAATTCGCATCGTCACCGTGGACGGCCGGGCCGACCTGCTCACCATCACCGGCATTTTTGACATTGGCAACCGCGACCTGAACCGGCGCTGGGTTTACAGCAGCCTGAAAGTAGCGCAGTCCCTGCTGGACCTGCCCGGCGGCATCACCCAGATTGACCTGCGCGTGGCGAATCTTTTTGAAGCTGAGGCCATTGCGCGCCGGGTTCAGGGCCAAACCGGGCTCACCTCCGAGAGTTGGATGCAAACCAACGCGCAACTGCTCTCGGCGCTCAACAGCCAGAGCATGTCTAACAACCTGATTCGCTCCTTTGTCACGCTCATCGTGGCGGTGGGCATTGCCAGCGTGCTGGTGGTGTCGGTGGTGCAAAAGCAAAAGGAAATCGGTATTTTGCGGGCCATGGGGGCCAGCCCGAACCGGATCATGGCGGTTTTCTTGCTGCAAGGTGGACTTTACGGGCTGGTAGGCTCAGCCCTCGGTGCCGCCTTGTCGGTGGGCCTGCTGAAGTTTTTCTCCAAAGTTACCCGCAATGCGGACGGTACCTCCCTGCTCAATGGCCAGGTGGATTTATCGGTGGTGGCAGGTGCTTGCGCTTTGGCCATCATCGTGGGCCTGTTGGCGGCTGCGCTGCCCGCCCGGCGCGCTGCTCGCCTGGACCCGGTGCAGGCCATTCGGGTCTGAGCGCGCCATGAAAACCATTGTTGAACTGAGTGATGTGCGCAAAAGCTACGGCCTGGACACCCCGGTGGAGACTGAAGTGCTGCACGGCATCAACCTCGCTATTTCAGAGGGCGAGTTTGCCGCGCTGACCGGGCCGTCCGGCTCGGGCAAAAGTACCCTGCTCAACCTCATTGGCTTGCTGGAGGCCCCCACCAGTGGCCGCCTGCAAGTGGACGGCGTGGACACAGCCGGCATGACGGACGCCACGCTCACTGCGCTGCGCGGACGCAGCATCGGCTTCATCTTTCAGTTCCACCACCTGCTGCCGGGCTTTACCGCACTGGAGAACGTGATGATGCCGTCCATCATTGATCTGGGCTGGCCCACCACCGAGGCCAAAGACCGCGCAATGGCCCTGTTGAAACAAGTGGGGCTGCAAGACGCGGCCCACAAGCGGCCCTCGCAACTGTCGGGTGGCATGCAGCAGCGTGTAGCCATTGCCCGGGCGCTGTCCTTGGCGCCCCGGCTGATCCTGGCCGATGAACCCACGGGCAACCTGGACACCCACAGCGCCAACGAGGTGTTTGAGCTGCTGCAAGCCGTCAACCGGGAGCAGCAGTCAGCGTGCCTCATCGTCACCCATGACCCTGGTCTGGCGGCGCGCTGCCAGCGGCAGATTCAAATTGTTGACGGGCAACTGCTGGAAGAAAAGGCGCCAGCCGAGAATGCGCCGGCCGACTCAGGCAATTGACCTCTCAAACCCTCTCTATTTGATCAAGGCATGCGCCGCTTTGAAGGCCAGATGCTCGGCCGTGCGCAGCCACTCAAAGGCCACCATCTCGGTCGTCACCAGCTCTGCCCCGGCGCCAGCCAGGCGGTCAAACGCAGCATCGCGGTTGCGTTCGGTGCGCGAGCTACAGGCATCGGTCACCACCCACACATCAAATTCGTCTTCCAGCAAATCCAGAGCGGTTTGCAGCAGGCACACATGCGCCTCACAGCCGGCAATCACGATCATGTTGCGCTCGGTTGGTGCCACTGACTTTTGCAGGTGCTTGGGCAGGCTGCGGGCGTTGCCGGCCACCGGCTTGGCCGGCGGACGCAGCCACTCGCCCAAGCCTTCTTCAACCCCGCTGAACTGCATCTTGCTCAGGGTGCGCTGGCACAAAGCCTTGATGTCAGCCGGATTCTCACCCAGCTTGGACGGGTTTTGCTCCGTGCCCCACACGGGCACTTCCATCAATTGAGCCAACTGGGCCAGGCGCAGCGCATTCGCCACGGCCAGCGGGCCTTCAAAAATGGCGGGCATCAGGCGGGTTTGGTAGTCCACCAGGACGAGTTGGGATTCGGCGGCATCAAGCAACATGGCGAGCGGGTCTTTCAGGGTTGGGGCTAATTCAGGCAAGGGGTGATTAGAACGCAGGCGCAGCCCAGTCCTTAATTGGGCAGCAGCCGGATAAGGCGACCACTGGCCTTGTCGGTCAACACATACAACAGCCCGTCCGGCCCCTGGCGCACATCGCGAATGCGCTCGCGCTCATTGGCCAGCAGCTTGTGCTCGCGCACCACTTTACCTTTGAAGGGCGCCGCCAGTTCGATCCGGTTCAGGTAGCCGAACTTGAGTGAACCGACCATCAGATTGCCCACCCACGCCTGACCATAACGCGTGCTGGTCACAAAGGCCATGCCAGAAGGTGCAATGGACGGCACCCAGTAATGAAGCGGCTGCTCCATGCCGGCCTGCTCGGTCAGGCCTTGACCAATCGGACCCCCGCCGTAGTTCTCTCCATAGGTGATCACCGGCCAGCCGTAGTTGCGCCCCGGCTGGGGCAGATTGATTTCATCGCCACCTTGCGGGCCGTGCTCATGCGTCCACAGCATACCGTCCGGGGCCAGTGTGGCTCCCTGCGGGTTGCGGTGGCCGTAGCTCCAAATCTCGGGCAGCGCACCTGCCCGTCCCACAAACGGGTTGTCAGCGGGCACGCGGCCGTCCTTGTGGATGCGAATGACTTTCCCGTGGTGGTTGTCGAGCCTTTGCGCATCGTCCCTGCGGGTGAAACGTTCGCCCAGAGTCATGAACAACAGGCCATCAGGCTTGCCCGTTGGCTGTCCCTCCACAATCCGGCAGCCAAAGTGTGCCGAGCTGTTGACCTTGGGCTTTTGGCTGAAGATCACCTTGACGTCTTCCAGGCGAGTGCGGTCCTCGGACAGGCTTGCCCGGGCCAGGGCTGTGCTGTTGGCGCCCGCGCCGGGCTCAGAGAAGCAGAAATACAGGGCGCGGTTGTTCGCAAAATCAGCGTCCAGCACCACATCCAGCAATCCGCCCTGCCCGGCTGCTGCCACAGCGGGCAACCCGGCCACCGCCGGCTGCACGCGACCATCAGCCTCCACAACCCTCAACGCCCCGGTGCGCTCGGTCACCAAAAATCGCCCCTCGGGCAAGAAAGCCACGGCCCAAGGGTGCTGCAGCCCGGAGGCCACCACCTCGGGGCGAACTGCCTGGGCCTGAGCCGCCAGCGATGACGCTATCAAAATAGAACCTACAACGTATTTAAACATGCCGGCTACCGCCTCATTTAATCAAAAAAAACTCAAAACGATCATTGTTGAGGTTCAGGCGGTGATTTTGACCACCACCCGGCCCCGCACTTGGCCATCCATCAGCGCATGCGCTTTGGAAATGGCGCCTTCCAGCGGCACCTCCACCACCATGGACTCCAGCAAATTAGCGTCTAGGTCACGGGCCAGGCGGCTCCAGGCGCGCTGGCGTTTGGCCAGCGGCGCCATCACCGAATCAACCCCCACCAGTGTCACCCCCCGCAAGATGAACGGCATCACCGTGGTCGGCAAATCCATGCCCTGCGCCAGCCCACACGCGGCCACCACACCGCCGTAGCGGGTTTGGGCCAGCGCATTGGCCAGCGTGTGCGAGCCCACAGCATCCACCACGCCGGCCCAGCGCTCCTTTTGAAACGGCTTGCCCGGGGCGGTCAAGAGCGCCCGATCCATGATGCTGCTCGCCCCCAATGACTTGAGATAGGCCTCCTCGCTGGCTTTGCCGGTGGCCGCCACCACGGTGTAGCCCAGCCGGCCCAGCAAGGCAATGGCCACACTGCCCACCCCCCCGGTCGCACCCGTCACCAGCACCTCGCCCGAGCCCGGCTTGACGCCCTGGTCCTCCAGTGCCAGCACGCACAGCATGGCGGTGTAGCCCGCCGTGCCAATGGCCATGGCCTGGCGCGGGGTGAAGACGGTGGGCAGCTTGACCAGCCAGTCCCCCTTGAGCCGGGCTTTCTCGGCCAGGCAACCCCAGCGGGTCTCGCCCACGCCCCAGCCGTTGTGCACGAACACATCGCCAGGCTGCCAGTCCGGGTGGGTGGAATCGATGACGGTGCCTGCGCCATCAATACCCGCCACCATCGGCCAGCTTCGCACGACCGGGCTCTTGTTGGTAATGGCCAAGCCATCCTTGTAGTTCAGGGTCGAATAGGCGACGGATACCGTCACCTCACCAGACCCCTCGCTTGGGGGCAGGCGCGACTCGTCCAGTTGCGTGACGCTCGCCTTGAAGCCGTCGGTGTTATCCAATACCAATGCCTTGAACATAGTGATCCTGAAAAAATAGTTAAATATCAACAAGTTACGAGCGTCTTGACACAAATGCTTGCTTGACACTGCGCTTGTCGTGCCGTTATCCTAGCGCCCATGCGAATTTTTGCCACCTTGATAGCCCTTCTCCTTGCTGCCAGTGCGTACGCCGCCCCACCTGGTACCAGCGATGACATGAGTCAATTTCTGGCTGAGAAAGGCCTGTTGGCCAAGCTGGACCAAGTCAGGGAATCTGTCAGTAACACCGCCTCTGACCTGGTGTTCACGGCCATGGGTTTTCTGGGCGTACCCTACCGACGGGGCGGCAACACGGCTGAAACCGGTTTTGACTGCAGCGGCTTTGTGCGGGCCATGTACCAGCAAACAGTGGGCCTGATCCTGCCGCGCAAGGCCGAACAACAAGCCGCCGCTACCG
>JBIIVW010000333.1:0-3603 GCA_044339205.1 Rhodoferax sp.
GAGCGTTATGGCCTGGAGCTGTCCGATGTGCCCATGGTCGGCGATACCGCCCGCGACGTGCTGGCGGGCGCTGCCGCAGGTTGCGAGCCACACTTTGTGTTGACGGGCAAAGGCGCCATTTACCGGGGCGTGAGCCTGCCGGAGTCCTTTCCCCCGAACACCCGGGTGCACGACGATCTGGCCGCCTTTGCCGACTTTTTGCTGTTACGCGAGAGTGACGCCGCCTGATAACTCGCCTTGTGCTAAAAATAATAGCGCCATACCCAATTAATACGCCGGCCAGAGGCCAAAAACTCACTTAATGTCACTGATTCGTTCAATTTTGCACATGGCCTGGATGCTGCTCACGGTCATTCCGTGGGGGCTCACACTGGTCTTTGTTTCGCTGTGGGTCAAGCGCACGCCGCTGTGGTGGTTTGCGGTCAACTGGTTTCGCGTGGTCATCTGGGGCACCCGGGTGTTCTTGGGGGTTCAGGTGCGGGTCACGGGGCTGGAGAACCTGCCCCAGGGCGACACAGCCCCGGCGGTGCTGCTGTCCAAACACCAGTCCACCCTGGAGACTTTGCTCATTCCCACCCTCATGCCGCGTCCGCTGGCCTTTGTGTTCAAGCGCGAGTTGCTGAAAATCCCGTTTTTTGGCTGGTCCATGGCCCGCCTGGACATGATCCACATCGACCGCGAGTCCCGGGCGCTTGCCATGAAGCATGTGGTGGCGCAGGGCAAGGCGCTGCTGGCGCAGGGCACCTGGATCATCATGTTCCCCGAGGGCACCCGCATGAGCCGGGGCGAAAAAGGCACCTACCAGACCGCCGGCACCCGCCTGGCCGTGGAGGCCGGTGCGCCGGTGGTGCCCATCGCCGTGTCATCTGGCAAGTGCTGGCCGCGCAAGGGTTTTATCAAGCACAGTGGCGTGGTGCAAGTGTCGATTGGCCCGGCCATTCCCAGCGTGGGGCGCGATCCCAAGGCGCTGATGCGCGAAGTGGAGGCCTGGATCGAGGCCGAGATGCGTCGCATCGACCCCGAGGCCTACCGCTAGATTGCACGCCATGCACCCGCTGCTCAGGACCACCCTGGACCTTTTTGAGTCAAATCAGCCTCTAGCCGGCACGAATAAAGCCTTGAGTGCTACTGAAGTTGATTTAAATGCGCCCGTCTTTCGTCACCCCCGCGCCAGCCGGGAAACGCGGCTTGACGGGCAAGTGGTGGCCTTTGAATTCAAGCGCGGCCAGCGCCGCACGATCGGGTTCTCGGTCGGGCCGGACGGTCTGGTGGTGCATGCCCCGAAGTGGGTGGCGCTCCATGAGGTGGAGCGCGCATTGCAAACCAAGGCAGCCTGGATTCTGCGCAAACTCGGAGAGACCCGCGCACGCGGCGAGCGTTTGGCCGAGCAGCACATCGATTGGCGTGACGGTGTCGCCTTGCCTTTTTTGGGCGAAACCCTCACCGTGGTGCTGGGGCAGAGCCCTTTTCCGGGTGTTCGCGCACCGGAGTTGACTTCTGCGGCGTCAGGCCCGGTGTTGCGGCTGGCGCTGGCACCAGCGGCCAGCCCCGAGCACATCCGCAACGCCGTGCAGGCCTGGTTGCTGCCGCAAGCGCGGCGCGTGTTCATTGAGCGCCTGGACCACTTTGCGCCGCAACTGCAGGTGCAGTGGCGCACCTTGGCGCTTACCAATGCCAAAACCCGCTGGGGCAGCGCCCGCATTGACGGTGCCATTCGGCTCAACTGGCGGCTCATGCACTTCCCCATGCCTGTGGTTGACTACGTGGTGGCCCATGAGTTGAGCCATTTGCGGGTGATGGACCACAGCCCGCGCTTCTGGGATACCGTGCGTTCCGTGGTGCCCAACTACGCCGAACTGCGCCGGCAACTCAAAGCCGATACCGCCCCGCGCTGGGGGTGACCGTCCGGCGTGATTCAGGTCGTTGGCGTGGTTGGCTTTAAGGCCACATTGGCGTCAGGGCAGGGCGATCAGATGCTGGCGCTCATCGGCAGTCAACGGCTCCAAAACCTGCGTTTGTTGGGCCAGCACCTCCAGCGTGGCCTCGGAGGCATCTTGCCCCAAGGCGCGGCGCGCCTCAATGCGTTCACGCAGCTGTGCCGGCGTGGCTTGGGGCGCCAGGATGCCGAAGGCCATGCCGGTGTCGTGGGCCAGCGTCTCAAATACCGCCCGATCGGCCCGCCTCAAAAAAGTCGCATCCACAATCACCGACCAACCCGCGTTTAAGAGCTTCTGAGCGGTTTCCTGCAGGTGCCCAAAGGTGCGTCGTTGGGCCTGGGGCGTGTAGATGCCATCACCCACACCGCTGGCGGTGCGGGCCGTGGCGTTCAAGCCGAACAATCGTTTGCGTTCCACGTCGGACCGCAGCCGCAGCGTGGCTGCCCGCAAGTCGTTTTGCAGCAGCGCGGTGGACGCCACCGTCTTGCCGCAGCCCGACAAGCCATGCGTGATCACCAGCCGGGGTGCCGGCGGCGCAGCCAGCCGCTCGGCGAGCGCTATATAGGCTTGCACCTCCTGAATGTCCTTTGCAGCCGCTGGCTCCGTCTGCCGGGCCCGAATGCCGGCCACCTTGGCCCGCACCAGCGCCCGGTACACGGCATAAAACCGCAACACCTGCGCAGCCTCATAGTCGCCGCTGCAGCTCAAGTACTCGTTCACAAGCCAGCCCGCCAGCCCGGGCTGCCCGTGGGCCAGTAGGTCGATGTAGGTGAAGGCGATCTCACTTGCCACATCCATCCAGCGCAGGTCTTCGTTGAACTCAATGCAGTCAAACAAGCGCACCTGCCCATCCAGCAGCACCAGATTGGCCAGGTGCAGGTCGCCATGGCATTCCCGTACCCGGCCCGAACGCTGGCGCGACAGCATTACAAGCGTCAGCTGCGCCATCTGGTCCTGCGTCCAGTGCTGCAAGGCGCTCAGGCGGGCAGGCCAGTCGGCATCGGGCAGGGCGCTTGCGAGGTCGTCAAAATTGTCTTGCGCCTGCGCAGCGATTTGTGGCGGCGAGCCAAAGCGCGACGAGGCCGATGCACTCGCCGCCGACTTGTGAAACGCCACCAGTGTTGCGGCCAGGTCCGATAAATGCTGGGGCCGCAGTTCGCCCCGGGCACAGACCCGGTCCAGCCGGGCGGTCTCGTCAAAGCGGCGCATCTTCACCGCATACTCGATCGGCGCGCCGGTGCCTTGCCACTGCGGGTCTTCCGGTGTGTTGAAGATGCCTACCACCTCCAGGTAAATGTCGGGTGCAAAGCGCTGGTTCAGGCGCAACTCGTCCTCGCAGCGCAGCTGACGCAGCGCCAGCGTGCTGAAGTCCAGGAACGGCAGCTTCAAAGGCTTTTTGATCTTGTAAGCAAACTCCCCGGCCAGCAGGACCCAACTGATATGGGTTTGCACCAGCTCAACTTGTTGCACCGTACCCGGGTAGCGCCGGGGGTCCATCAGGGCGGTGATGAGCGGGGGGAGGTCTGGGGGCAGGGCGTGGGGCGTGTGCATGGGGGCATGATGCCAGCCGCCAGGGCTTCGGCCCTTGATACAAGTCGGTTAGCCACTTCTTTTCTTCTTATGTCGACAGAGGAGTTTTTGGGGACTTCAAAGTGGAGCCTGATTT
>JBIIVW010000334.1:0-3566 GCA_044339205.1 Rhodoferax sp.
AGCCGGTTGCGCTGGGTGCTTTGCAATCGGGCTTCGGTATCTATGCGCTCTTCCTGCCGCGTTTGCACCTGGGCGGCGGACACAAAGCCGTCTTTGGCCAGCTGCACATTGCGCTCCAGGGTGGTTTGTGCCAGTTGCACACGGCGTTGCAGCAAGCTCACCTCTTCATCAAGCTGGCGAAGCTCCGTGTTCAGGCTGCGCAGACGGTCGCCCAAGGCCTGTTCGCGCTGGCGCATTTGTAATTCACGCAGCGTGCGTTCGGTGGTCAGGGTCTGTTGCCGTGCTTCGATCTGTAGGGCGATACGGGCAGCAGTGTCGTCAGCCACGCCATTGCGCAGGTTGCTGCGTTCGGCGTTGATGACCAACAGCACATCGCCCGCCTGCACGACCTGCCCTTCGGCCACCGGCAACTGAACGATGGTGCCAGCCTGGGGCGTGGTGATGTTGAGCGTTCCCAGTGTGGGCACCAGCAGGCCCGAGAGTTGGGCCTTGCGGTTGACCTCGCCCCATGCCGCAAAGGCAAGCAGCAGCATTGCGAGTGCCAAGGCCGTGCCAGTGACCACCGAAAACGATAGCGGCCGGTGCAGGCGCACACTGCCCAACCACTGCGCGGTCTGCGCCGCAGCCACCTCTTGGCGAAACAAGGTCATGGCGCTGCGCTGCCCACGGTTAAAACGGGGGGCAGCTGGCGAAAGTGCTTGGCAGTGAGCGGGCTTTGAAACATGTGGGCATTGTGGCCAATGCCACCCGTTTTGCACATCCTACAAGTGGAGGGGGCTACATCTGTAGGGGGGTGGTTGCTGGGGGTGCTGGGGGTGCTGGGCTTGCAACGGATGTGCGGAGCGCCAGCGTTTTGCTGACGTGCCAGGCTGCCAAGGCGGCACGACCCGTGAGCCCGTTGCGCAGCAACAGCACGCTGATGTGGTCACGTACCGTATTGGGGCTCAGGCCCAACTGGCGCCCGATATCTTTGTTGGTCAACCCCGTTTGCAACAGGCCCAATATTTCGGTCTGGCGTTCACTGACTTGCATAGTCCCTCGTCCCTTGACAACTTGTTATATTTTTTGGACTGCGGCGTCTCGGCCCAATCACCAAGCGGTAATGTAACTGTGCTGGCATGTCCAAGGGGGGGGTAAACCCTATCATTAACCAGTCACTGGCCGGATGAAGTCGCTGCCTCGGTAGCTTGGCTCAGCTCTGACACCGCGTCATCCGTGGCCTGTATTGCCTGAGCCACAAATGGTGGGTGAACTGTGCATGTGAGTGGGCCAAGCCTAATCACTGAAGAACGACTACTACTTTTTTTATTCCTCCAAGCTAATCAACACGCCGGCTAGTGGCTTATTAAATGAAAAAAGCACCGGGGTTGCCGGTGCTTTTGTAGTTTTTTATATGCCTTTGTGAGGCCTGTCTCCTGGGTCGCTTGCCTTCAGCAGGCTTGCGGCCTGTTGTATAGAGACAAGTTTACGCCCCAACATGGGGCAATACATCGGGACAAACCCTTTGAGCATTTACCCTTTGAGGGCGGATGCGGCGTCCTGGATGATCCATTGCGCCGCCTTCTCGGCCATCATCAGGGTCGGCGAGTTGGTGTTGCCGCTGGTGATGAGCGGCATGACCCCGGCGTCCACCACACGCAGACCGGCGATCAGGCCACCCCGGGGGCCCCGCACCCGCAGCCGCGAGTCCACCACGGCCAAAGGGTCGTTGGCCTGGCCCATTTTGGTGGTGCCGACCGGGTGAAAAATGGTGGTGGCAATGTCGCCGGCCAACTTGGCCAGGTCCGCGTCGGTCTCAAACTGCACGCCCGGCTTCCACTCCTGTGGCTTGTATTGGGCCAGCGCAGGCTGTGCCACGATACGCCGGGTGACGCGCAGCGAGTCCGCAGCCACCTTCCGGTCGGCCTCGGTGCTCAGGTAATTGGGGGCAATGGCGGGGGCCACATCAAAGTGGAGGCTCTTGATCCGGACCGTGCCACGGCTTGTGGGGTTCAGGTTGCAGACGCTGGCGGTGAAGGCATTGAAGCCGTGCAATGGCTCACCAAAGGCATCCAGGCTCAGCGGCTGCACGTGGTACTGGATGTTCGGGTAGGGCTGGCTGGGGTCGCTGCGGGTGAAGGCGCCCAGTTGCGAGGGTGCCATGCTCATTGGGCCGGTGCGTTTGAGGGCGTATTCCAGCCCGATCATGGCCTTGCCCCAAAGGGAATTGGCCTGGGTGTTGAGCGTCTTGACGCCCTCCACCTTGAAAACCGCGCGAATCTGCAGATGATCCTGCAAGTTGGCGCCTACCCCTGGCGCATCATGCGCCACGGCAACGCCGTACTGCGCCAAGAGTGCCCCGGGGCCGATGCCGGAGAGCTGCAAAATCTGGGGCGAGCCGATGCTGCCGGCGCTCAAAATAACCTCGGCGCGGGCCGTGGCGGCGACCATGGCGCCGTCTTTCAACACATTCACACCGGTGCAACGCAGGCGGCCATCGGCCTCGGTTTTTATCACCAGCTTGGCCACCTGCGCCGAAGTCCAGAGCTCAAAATTGGGGCGGCTGGTGCAGGTGGGGCGCAAGAACGCCTTGGCAGTGTTCCAGCGCCAGCCGCTCTTTTGGTTCACCTCGAAGTAGCCCACGCCCTCGTTGCTGCCCTGGTTGAAGTCGTCGGTGGCGGCAATGCCGGCCTGCTGCGCGGCCAGAGAGAAGGCGTCCAGCACGTCCCAGCGCAGGCGCTGCTTCTCCACGCGCCACTCGCCGCCGTTGCTGTGCAGTTCAGCGAACTTTTTAAGGTTTTTGGGGCTCTGGCCGGCGTATTGATTGCCTGAGCTACTATCTAATTTATAGTGACTTTCATGCTTCTTGAAGTCACTCAGGCAACGGTCCCAGGTCCAGGCGTCATCGCCGGTGAGCTGCGCCCAGGCATCGTAGTCCCGCGCCTGGCCACGCATGTAAATCATGCCGTTGATGCTGCTGCACCCGCCCAGCGTCTTGCCGCGCGGGTAGCGCAGGGTGCGGCCGTTCAGCCCGGCTTCGGGCTCGGTCTTGAACAGCCAGTCGGTGCGCGGGTTGCCAATGCAGTACAGATAACCCACGGGTATGTGAATCCAGTGGTAGTCGTCCGGCCGCCCGGCCTCAACGAGTAAAACCCGCTTGGTGGGGTCGGCCGACAAACGATTGGCCAGCAGGCAGCCTGCGGTGCCCGCACCAATGATGATGTAGTCGAAAGTGGTGTTCATGAAGACGTCCTGGTCTATTGGTTTTGCACCAGAGGCAGCGCCCTGGAATGGCGGGTGCGAGCGGGCGGCGCCTCAACGGTGCGCTGGCCCGCAATCCACTCGTCGATCAATTTGTCCAGCGTCTCCAGAGGGAGTGCGCCGTTGTCAATGACGGCATTGTGAAAGCGGCGCAGATCAAACCGCGCACCGAGCTGCTCGCGGGCACGGTCCCGCAGCTCAATGATCTTGAGCTGCCCGATCATGTAAGCCAGTGCCTGGCCTGGGGTGGACGTATAGCGATCCACCTCGGACTCGATAAAAATACGACTCTGCCCGGTGCGCTCCAGCAAGAAATCAATCGCTTG
>JBIIVW010000335.1:0-3528 GCA_044339205.1 Rhodoferax sp.
TGGGCCTGAAGTTCACCACAATACGGGCATCACGCCCGGCCAGGCGTTTGCCGGTGCGGATGTAGAAGGGCACGCCGGCCCAGCGCCAGTTGGAGATTTCGGTGCGCAGGGCCACAAAGGTCTCGGTTTGGCTCTGGGGGTCGACGCCGGGCTCTTCCCGGTAGGCCAAGGCAGGGGCACCACCGGTGGTGCCTGCGCCATATTGGCCGCGAATGACATCCTGGGCGAGCGCCTCCGGCGTCCAGGGCTTGAGCGATCGCAGTACCTTGAGTTTCTCGTCGCGAATGGCGTCGGCATGGGCGTTGATGGGCGGCTCCATGCCAATGGCGCACAGCAATTGCAAGGCGTGGTTTTGCACCATGTCGCGCAGGGCGCCAGTGGTGTCGTAAAACGCGCCGCGTTTTTCCACGCCCAATTCTTCGGCAATCGTGATCTGGATGTTGGCAATGTGCTCCCGGCGCCACAACGGCTCAAACAGGGCGTTGCCAAAACGCAGGGCAAACAAATTTTGAACAGCGGGCTTGCCCAGGTAGTGGTCAATCCGGAAAACCTGCTTTTCGCCAAAAAATCGGCACACGGTCTCGTTGATGGCCCGGTTGCTGGCCAGGTCGTGGCCCAGCGGTTTTTCCAGCACCACACGGGTGTGGGCGGTGTTGAGCCCGGCGGCGCCGAGTTGTTCGCACACGGTGGTGAACAAGGCGGGTGCGGTGGCAACGTACATCACCACCGTGTCAACCTGGCGCTGTCCTAATGCCGTGGCCAGCAGGGCATAGTCGTCCGGGCGGGATAAGTCCATGCGGACGTATTCCAGGAGGTTGGCAAACCGGGTGAATTCTTCTTCACTGGGGCGTTTGGCCAGTTCGACATTCTCAAACCGGCTGCGGATCAGGGCGCGGTAATCGGCGTGGCTGAGGTCATCGCGGCCGACGCCAATAATTCGGCCACCTGCGGGCAGGGTGCCGTGACGAAACGCCTGAAACAGGGCTGGCATCAATTTACGCCAGGCCAGGTCGCCGGTGCCGCCAAACAAGACAAGATCAAAGCTCATGAGCAGTTGTTACCAAAAAGAAGACGTTGTAATGTAACTTTGTTTCATTGATAATTCAAGACGATTTCAGGATTGCTTTTTTCAAAGCTGGCTTTTTCATCCCCGGATTTTTAACCCCCATGAACCAACTCGACGCACTCAAACAATTCACCACCGTGGTGGCAGACACCGGCGACTTCAAGCAAATTGACGCTTACCAGCCGCAAGACGCCACCACCAATCCCTCACTTATCCTCAAGGCGGTACAAAAGTCGGACTACTGCACCTTGCTGACCGATACGGTGGCCCAGTTCAGGGGCCGGCCTCTGGACGAGATCGTTGACCGCTTGCTGGTGCGCTTTGGCTGCGAGATTTTGTCCATCATTCCCGGGCGGGTCTCCACCGAGGTGGATGCCCGATTGAGTTTTGACACCTCGGCCACAGTCACCCGGGGCGAGCGATTGATCGAGCTGTACCAGGCGCAGGGCATTCATATTGACCGCGTGCTGATCAAGGTCGCCGCCACCTGGGAGGGTATTCAGGCGGCAGAGCAACTGGAGCGCCGGGGCATTCATACCAACCTGACCTTGCTGTTTTCGTTTGCGCAGGCGGTGGCTTGCGGTCAGGCGCGGGTGCAGCTGATTTCGCCGTTTGTTGGCCGCATTTACGACTGGTACAAGAAGACGGCCGGCGCGCAGTGGGATGAAGCTGCCAAGGCAGGGGCCAATGACCCCGGCGTTGAATCCGTACGCCAGATTTACAACTACTACAAGAAATTTGGCATCGCCACCGAGGTGATGGGGGCGAGCTTTCGCAATGTGGGGCAAATTACGGCGCTCGCCGGTTGCGACCTGCTGACCATCAGCCCCGAGTTGCTGGCCACGCTGGCGGCCAGCAACGCACCGCTGGAACGTTGCTTGAGTCCGCAGGCGGCCCAGGCGCTGGATATTTCGCCCGTGAATTACGACGAGGCAGGTTTTCGCTTTGCCCTGAATGAAGACGCCATGGCCACCGAGAAGCTGAGCGAGGGTATTCGCGCGTTTTGTGTGGATGCGGTCAAGCTGGAGCACTTGCTGTTGGCCGCCTGACTGAAGCGAACTGACCCCACCTGACACTGAAGGAACCCCCATGACCCGTACCCGTTGCGACCGCACCCTGGCTTGGGGTGAACTGCAGGCCGCTTTTGAAGCGCGTGGCCGCGCGTTCAACCTGAGGGAGGCCTTTGCTGCCGATGCAGGGCGGTTTGAGACCTTGAGCCAAAGCGCCCCGTTTGTGTTTGCCGATCTCTCCAAGAACTTGATGGATGCGCGCACCCAACAGTTGCTGCTGGACTTGGCTGATCAGTGCGGGGTGGTGCAGCACCGTGATGCTTTATTTGCAGGCACGGCCATCAACAACACCGAGCAACGCCCGGTGATGCACTGGTTATTGAGAAAACCACCTCTGGCCGGCATGGATCAATACTCTTCACAGTCTATTTCAGTAGCAGATGAGCTGTTGCTTGCCGCATCGATTGAAGTGCACAGCACGCTGGAAGCGATGCTGGCCTACGCCCAGACCGTGCGCGATGACCCGCGCATCACCGATGTGGTCAACATCGGCATTGGCGGCTCCGACCTGGGGCCGCAAATGGCGGTGCTCGCCCTGGCGGGTTTTGCCGTGCCGGGCAAACGGTTTCACTTTGTCTCCAATGTGGACGGGCACGAGCTGGCGCAGGTGCTGCAGGGGCTCAATCCGCACAGTACCTTGTTTCTGGTGGCCAGCAAGACTTTTACCACCACCGAGACCCTGACCAATGCGCGGTCTGCCAAGGCCTGGTTTGAGGCCGAGGGCGGTGTGGATGTAGGCCGTCATTTTGCAGCGCTGACCACCAACGTGGCTGCAGCCCGGGCCTTCGGTATTGACACCACGTTTGGTTTTTGGGACTGGGTGGGTGGACGCTACTCCTTGTGGTCGGCCATTGGGCTGCCTCTGGCCATGGCCATCGGGGCGCAAGGGTTCAGGGACTTCCTGGCTGGGGCGCACGCCATGGACGAGCACTTCCGAACGGCCCCGCTGGCGCAAAATCTGCCTGTGCGGCTGGGGTTGCTGGATGTCTGGTACCGCAATTTTCATGGGTTCACCAGCCGCTCCATTGCGCCTTACCATGCCCAATTGCTTCGCTACCCGGCTTATTTGCAGCAGCTGGAGATGGAGAGCAATGGCAAGCGGGTGGATGCGCAAGGAGAGTCTGTGCCTTTTGACACCTCGCCCGTGCTCTGGGGCGAGCCCGGTACCAACGGCCAGCATGCGTATTTTCAGATGCTGCACCAAGGCACTGAGGTGGTGCCGGTTGAGTTTGTCGCTGTCAAACAGCCCCAACACAGCTTGCCTAACCACCACGACCTGCTGTTGGCCAATGTGCTGGCGCAGGCGCAGGCGCTGATGGTGGGCAAGTCAGATGCAGGCGGGCACAAGCACTTCACCGGCAACCGGCCCAGTACCTTCCTTCTGCTGGATGA
>JBIIVW010000336.1:0-3525 GCA_044339205.1 Rhodoferax sp.
CCCGGTTGTCGGGTATGGACGACTCCTTTGCTGCGGGCCAGCGTTTGGGCATGCAACTGCCCTTGGCTGGCTTGCGCGCTGTCCTGATATTTGGGCAGGGTGTCGCCATCAACGGCAGCGCCTTGATCGCGGGCATGACCGAGGTGCTTGGTACATCGGTGCAAATTACCGGTGGTTTGGCCGGCGACGCCGCTGCTTTTACGGAAACCTGGGTGCTCGATGCCAGCGGCGTCCACAAAGACACCTTGGCGTGTGTGGGCCTGTATGGTGACCGCTTGGTTTTCTCTCACGGCTCTTTTGGTGGATGGTCCCCCTTCGGGCCTGCCCGCAAGGTCACCCGGTGCGAGAACAATGTGCTGTTCGAGCTCGATGGCTCACCTGCACTGGAGGTTTACCGACGTTACCTGGGCGACCATGCGAAGGACTTGCCCGCCTCCGGCCTGCTGTTTCCGTTCGCCATGGTGGACAGGGACCACGCCGAATTGGGCTTGATTCGCACGATTTTGGGCATGGATGAGGCCGCTGGCAGTTTGACCCTGGCGGGTGATCTCGATCCTGACGGCTACCTGCGCCTGATGCACGCCAGCACCGATGCGCTGGTGGGTGGAGCCGAGTCGGCTGCGCAGGCGGCCAGGGCCATGCTGGATGCACCCGGCCCGGGCCTGGCGTTGCTGGTGAGCTGCGTTGGGCGCAAGCTGGTGATGGGTGGACGTGTGGATGAAGAGGTAGAGGCGGTCGGTGATGTTTTCGGGCAAAGCGCCGTGCTGGCCGGCTTTTATTCCAATGGCGAGATCAGCCCCTTCGCGGACAATGCCGTGTGCAAGCTGCACAACCAGACCATGACCATCACGTATCTGACCGAGCGCTGATCACCACCGTTTGCTTTACTGCCTTGTTTCATGCACAAGCTACTCGCTCGCCAGGCTAAACGACTCCTCGGCACGGACCCCGACAAGCTTCAAGGTGTCCTGGGTGAATTGACCCTGCTTGGCAACGCCGAGGGCGTCTCGCCTGAGGTGGGTCGCCTGTTGACGGGTCTGGGCACTTTCCTGACGCGGGTTGGCGAGGCCTACGAACAAAGTGACCGCGACCTGGACCTTAAAACCCGAAGCTTGCAGCTGAGTTCGGTGGAGTTAACCCACACCAATGACCGCATGCGCGCCGAGCTGGCCAGCCGCGACCGCGCAATTGACTCCTTGCGCGTCACGGCGAATGGTCTGATCGAGACCCTGGATCACGACATCCCCGCGTTGGAAGAGGACAGCCTGGAGTCCCTGTCACAGCTGATGTCTGTGCTGGTGAAGCACCGCGAGGAGAGCCAGAGAGACCTCTACGCGGCATTGGCAGACCTGGCGAACCAAAAATTTGCGCTGGATCAGCACGGTATTGTCAGCATCACCGATCTGGGTGGACGTATTACCTACGCGAATGACAAATTTTGCGAAATCAGTGGCTACGAGCGGTCAGAGTTGTTGGGTCGGAACCACCGCATCATCAATGCAGGTATTCACCCCAAATCTTTTTTCGCCGATTTGTGGGCTGTGATTTTGGCGGGTCAGGTGTGGCACGGTGAGATATGCAATGTTGCCAAAAATGGCACCCTCTATTGGGTGCAGGCGACCGTAGTGCCCTTGAGCAATGACAAGGGCATGATCACGCAATTTATCGCTATCCGAACGGATATCACTGCACGCAAATTCATGGATGCGGAGATCAAGGCCGCCGAGGCGCGATTGCTGCGCATCACCAACGCCGTGCCAGGGGTGGTTTACCAGTGCGAGGTGCATCAGGGGCAAACCCGCTACACCTTTGCCAGTGATCGTCTCATGGAAATACGCGGTCTTGACCGTGACGCGCTTTTGGCTGATGGCGGTATTTCCGCTCGACAGATTGTCCTTGAGGACCGTGAGCGCTGCGTGCAGGGGGTGCTGAACGCGGCAGCCAACCGCGAGAGTTGGAGCGATGACTATCGCGTGGTGATGCCGGACGGCAGCCTGCGCTGGATTCGGGGCGAGATTCGGCCCGAGCCCGACCTGTCCGCCAATGGGGCAACCGTATTCACAGGCATCTGGCAGGATGTCACCTCTTTGAAAGACGCCAATTCCAGGTTGCGTGAAGTCACGGCCAATGTGCCGGTGGCGGTCTATCAACTTCACTTGACTCGGGATGGGCGGCAGTCCATTCCTTTTTGCAGTCCTGCGATCGGGCGAATTTGCGGCGTGACGCATGATGAGGCGATGGCCGATGCAAGGGCTATCCTGGCCCGGGTTCACCCGCTTGACCAAGCTGCGTTGACGGGCGCATTTCAGCATTCCGTTGCGGCAGGTGATCTGGTGGCGATGGATTTTCGGCTGATGCACAAGGAAACCGGTGATCCGGTCTGGGTGCATTGCGAGCTGCAACCCCAAATTGCCTCGGACGGTGGTGTGTTGTGGAACGGCTACCTCGCCGACATTTCTGAGTCCAAACGGGTTTCAGAGGAGCTGGAGCGTGCCAAGCTCAGCGCCGAGTTGGCCAACCGCGCCAAATCTGATTTTCTGGCCAATATGAGCCATGAAATCCGCACGCCCATGAATGGTGTGCTGGGCATGACCGAGCTGGCGCTGGATACCGAGTTGAATGATGAGCAGCGCGAGTACCTCAATATCGTCAAATCGTCGGCTGACTCCTTGCTCACCGTGATCAACGATATTCTTGATTTTTCGAAAATCGAGGCTGGCAAGCTGGTCGTTGAAAACATTCCATTCAATGTGGGCCGCACGGTCAGTGAAAGCCTGAAATCGGTGGCGCTGCGGGCTCACGGGAAGGGTTTGGAGCTGGTTTGCGATATCGGGCCCGAGGTGCCGATGGCCTTGTTGGGCGACCCGGGGAGGCTTCGCCAGATCATCATCAACCTGGTCGGCAACGCCATCAAGTTCACGGAACATGGCGAGATCGTGCTGCGCGTGCGTGTCGGTGCCGATGCCGATGCCGATGCCGATGCCGATGCCCAGGGTATCGACAAGATTCAGTTTACGGTCAGCGACACCGGTATCGGCATACCTGCGGCCAAACTGAGTTCCATATTTGAGGCGTTTTCCCAGGAAGACAGCTCGATCACCCGCCGCTACGGCGGCACCGGCTTGGGCCTGTCGATTTCTGCTCGCCTGGTGGAGGCGCTGGGAGGACAGATGTCCGTTGACAGCGAGTTGGGGCGGGGTAGCGAGTTCCACTTCTCCATGCGCCTGGAACGCGACACCCAAACAGACGAGGATTACTTTAACGTGATGCAGTTCTCCGGCTTGCGCGTGCTGGTGGTGGATGACAACGCGGTCAACCGGACGGTGCTGGTTAGTACGCTGGAGAGTTTCGGCGCTCAAGCCATTGAGTTCGAATCGGGTGAACGGGCCCTCGCTTGGGTGCGCAGTGCACAGCAGACTGGTTTGAGTTGCGATTTGATCCTGCTTGATGCGCACATGCCCGATCTCGATGGCTTCGAGCTCGCGACCCAGTTGCGCGCCCTCCCGGGCAGCATGGAGACGCCCT
>JBIIVW010000337.1:0-3513 GCA_044339205.1 Rhodoferax sp.
CGCGACTGGCTGGTGCGTCTGGGCGATGGCACAGCCGAGTCGCATGACCGCGTGCAGGCTGCGCTCGACCACCTGATGCCCTACACGCAGGAGTTCTGGACTACCTCGCCCATGGAGCAGGAAGCTGCCCGCTCCGGGCTGGGTGTGGCGCCACAAGACCTGCGCGCCGACTGGAATGCCATCGTGTCCGCTGCATTGGCTGAGGCGACATTGCGGGAATCTTCCACTGCGGGGTATGTCACCCAGGGCAAGAACCAGGTGCATACCGAGCACCTGAGCTTTCTGCTGGCGGAGATGCAAAGTCTGGCGCGTGCGCACCCCGAGGCAGCCTGGTAAGGCTGCCCAGCCGTATGACAACGATTGATTCGGTGTGGGCCCTGCTGGAGTCCATCCCCGACCCCGAGATTCCGGTGGTGTCCCTGCGCGAGTTGGGCATCTTGAGGGATGTGCGTTTGGGCGCAGCGGGGCTGGAGGTGGTCATTACCCCCACCTACAGTGGCTGCCCGGCCATGGGCCAGATGGAAGACGATGTAAAGGCTGCGTTGCAGGGTGCAGGCATTGCCGCCACCGTGGTTATCCAGTTATCGCCCGCATGGACCACCGACTGGATAACTGATGCCACCCGCGAGAAGCTACGTGTCTACGGCATTGCCCCGCCGCAGGGTGCGTGCGCCAGCCTTGGCCAAACGGAGAGCGTGGTGCACTTCATGACCCGCCGTGAGGAGGCTCCGGCCATTGTTTGCCCGCTCTGCGGCTCGGTGCACACGGTAGAGACCTCGCGCTTTGGTTCTACGGCCTGCAAGTCGCTGCACCGCTGTCTGGACTGCTCGGAACCGTTCGACTATTTCAAACCCTACTAAATTGCAAGAGGCTCGCCATGTCAGCGCCCCATTTCCACCCGCTCATTGTCAAACGCGTGTCCCCCGAGGCGGCCGAATCGGCTGCCATTACCTTTGCAGTACCCTCGGCATTGCACGATGCTTTTCAGTTTGAGCCCGGCCAGTTTTTGACCCTGCGCGCCACCATCGACGGCAAGGATGTGCGGCGCACCTATTCCATCAGCAGCCCGCGAAGCCTGTACAGCCGTTCCGGGGAGCTTGAAGTGGGTATCCGCCCGGTAGAAGGTGGGGTTTTTTCCAACTGGGCTACCCGCCATTTGCGTGCGGGAGACACATTGCAGGTGATGCCACCCGATGGCCGTTTTACCGTCAAAAAACAACGCGCCATTCACCGTGTGGGTTTTGCAGCGGGCTCAGGTATCACCCCCATTCTGTCGATTGCAGCCACCACGCTGGAAGAACAGCCCGACTCAAAATTCACCCTGGTGTACGGTAACCGGCGCATGGCCAGTGTGATGTTCAATGAAGCCCTGCAGGACCTCAAGGACCGCTTTGCCGACCGATTCACCATGATCCACATCCTCTCGCGCCAGGCGCAGGAAGTGGACCTCTTGCAGGGCCGTATTGACGCTGACAAGGTACGTGCGCTGGTGGCCACCCTGTTGCCTGCGCGCAGCATGGACGAAGTGTTTGTCTGCGGTCCTGAAGCCATGATCACCGCGACCGAGACTACGCTGGTCGAAGCCGGTGTGCCGCAAAACCGTGTGTACACCGAGCGCTTTACTTCGGGCCCGGACGTTGCTGCCAAGGTGCAGGCCGACTCGGACGCCCGTTCTGCCAAAGTGAACCAGGGAAAGCCCATCCGCATGACGGTGCTGCTGGATGGGAAACGCCATGAGTTGATGCTCAGTGCCGATGAGTCGGTGCTGGATGCAGCCCTGAATGCGGGGCTGGACATTCCGTATTCGTGCAAGGGCGGGGTGTGCAGCACCTGCCGTTGCAAGGTGACCCAGGGCACGGTAGCCATGCACAAGAATTTCACGCTGGATGCTCCCGATTTGGCGCAGGGCTTTGCATTGAGTTGTCAGTCCCATGCCACATCGAAAGAGTTGTCGGTGAGCTTTGATGAGCGGTAATTCTTTCGCTATCTTTTCCTTAATCGCAAGATGACACTGGCGTCGGTTCAACAGCGCCTGGAGGCGCTGCACCAGCCCAGTCGCATCGCCGCGGGATCACTGATTGTTTCCGTCCTGGGAGATGCGGTATTGCCGCGCGGTGGTGGTATCTGGCTGGGGAGTCTGATCGGGCTGATGGACGTGCTGGGCCTGAACGAGCGTCTGGTGCGCACCTCGGTTTTTCGGCTGGTAAAACAGGAGTGGCTGCAAACCGAGGTGGTAGGACGCCGCTCCAACTACCTGCTGACTCCCGTGGGCCGCCGCCGGTTTGAAGAAGCCTCCGCCCATATCTACGCTGCACGTGCTCCGCAGTGGGATCACCGCTGGCGGCTGGTGTCGATGGTCGGCGAGCTTGATGTGCGTACCCGCGAGTCGCTGCGTCGCTCCATGGCCTGGCAGGGCTTTGGCGAACTCAGCATGGGGGTGTTTGTGCATCCCAGTGCAGACCTGAGCGCGTGCATGGATTCCTTGCAGTCCGATGGATTAGGTTCGGAGCTAAGCAAGCTGCTGCCGCTGGTGGCAAGCCACGCAGGCTTGGAACATGTGGGTTCCAATGCCGACATGGCGCAGCGCGCATGGGACCTGAACCATTTGGCGCAGGGCTATGTGGCGTTTCTGGCGACCTACCAGCCGGTGCTTGACGAGGTGCAGGCCATGGGTCCCAAAAGGCTGGAGCCGGCAACTGCTTTTTTAGCCCGCTCGCTCCTGATTCACGACTACCGGCGCCTGTTGCTGCGCGACCCGGAGTTGCCTGCAGAACTGTTGCCAACGCTCTGGCCTGGAGAACAGGCCAGAGCGGTGTGCCGCACGCTGTACCAGCACCTGCTCCCGGATTCCGAGGCCTACCTGGATCAGCAGTTGCAACTTGCCAATGGCGTCGTGCCGTCTGCGACGCACTTGCTGGCGCAGCGGTTTCTGCCACACTGAATCTGAACCACCAACGCAGCCCTCGCGCGAGGCAAAGGGCATTACAGTTCCGCTGTCTAAATTTTGAGCACGAACAAGACCAGGCTGGGCATGAACACAATCACAGTGATGCGCAGTAGGTCAGACGCCAGGAATGGCATGACATACATGAAGGTTTCCTTCATCGGCACGTCTTTGGCCAGGCTGTTGATGATGAACACGTTCATGCCCACTGGCGGGGTAATCAAACCGATTTCGACCACCATCAGCACGATGATGCCGAACCAGATGGCCTTGGACTCGGGGTCAAGCCCCCAGATATCCAGCCCCATCACGATAGGAAAGAAAATTGGGATGGTCAGCAGAATCATCGACAGACTGTCCATGATGCAGCCCAGCACCAGGTAGATGAAGATGATCACAAACATAACCAAGATGGGCGACACATTCAGGCCAATGACCCAGTTGGCCAAGGCGACGTTAACCTGGGTAAGCACCAGAAACACGTTCAACACATCTGCGCCCAGCAGGATTAAAAATATCATGCCAGTAGCTGCCGCTGTGCCGTACATGCACTGCAAAAAGCCTTTGCC
>JBIIVW010000096.1:0-12172 GCA_044339205.1 Rhodoferax sp.
CACGGGGTTTTTCTGGGCGCGATCTTCCTGATCACCATGCCGCAGGCCATTGCCATCGTCAAGGATTACCTGCCGGCGTTCATTGGTCAGGCGCCCGGTTTGCAGGGGCTGGTGTATGGCCTGGTGCTGGTGGCCTTTGTATTGTTTGAGCCGATGGGGTTGTATGGCCGCTGGCTCAAGATCCGCACCTATTTGCAGATGTTCCCGTTTTACCGCAAGGGTATGTTCAAGCGGCAAAAATCCTTCCAGAAATCGGACAGACTGAAATGACGCTTCTCTCAGCCAAAAATCTCAGTGTGCGTTTCGGCGGCGTGCTGGCGGTCAACAACGTCAGTTTTGATGTCAAACCGGGGGAAGTCTTCACCCTGATTGGCCCCAATGGCGCCGGCAAAACCACGGTCTTCAACCTGATCAGCCGCATCTACACACCCACCACCGGCGAAATCACCTACGCAGGCCCAGAGGGCATGATCCGCCTGACCGACCAGACACCCCAAAGCGTGGCCGCGTTGGGCATCGCACGCACGTTTCAAAACATTGAGCTGTTTGAGCACGCCACGGTGCTGCACAACCTGCTCATCGGGCGCCACACCCACCGCAAGACCGGCTTGTGGCAAGACCTCTTCTTTACCCAAACCGCGCGTGAGGCCGAATGCAAGGCTCGAGAAAAGGCCGAAGAAGTCATCGAATTCCTTGACCTGCAGCACCACCGCGACTCCATGGTGGCCGGCCTGCCTTACGGCGTGCGCAAAGTGGTGGAAATGGCCCGCGCCTTGTGCACTGAGCCCAAACTGTTGCTGCTCGATGAACCGTCCAGCGGGCTGAATGTGGAGGAAACCGATGACATGGCCTTCTGGATTCAGGACATCAAGAACGAACTGGGCATCACGGTGCTGATGGTGGAACACGACATGACACTGGTCTCCAAGGTCTCGGACCGGGTGCTCGCCATGAACCAGGGCGAAGTCCTGGCCATGGGCTCGCCGCGTGAGGTGCAAAACGACCCCGGCGTGATTGAGGCCTATCTGGGCTCGGTTGACGATGTGTCATCACTGCGGAGGCAGCCAGCATGAGTACCAGCCCTCCCACCGTGAGCGACGTGCCCGTGCTCAAACTGCTCAATGTCGAGAGCGCCTACGGCCCGATCAAGGCCATCCGGGGCGTGAGCCTGCAGGTGCGGCGCGGTGAGATTGCCACCGTGCTGGGGTCGAACGGCGCGGGCAAGACCACCATCCTGAAGACCATCTCCGGCATCATTGACCCGCGCAAGGGCTCCATTGAATTCAAGGGCAGCGACATCACAGCGCAGGACCCCGCTTTTATCGTGCAGCAGGGTTTAAGCCATGTGCCCGAAGGGCGTGAGGTGTTCCCGCTGCTGAGCGTGCATGACAACCTGCTGATGGGCGCCTACACCCGCAAAGACCGCGACGGCGTCGCGCGTGACATGGAAGGCGTTTACACCTACTTTCCCATCCTGCGCGAGCGTGCCACGCAAGACGCGGGCCTGCTGTCGGGCGGGCAGCAACAGATGCTGTCGATATCGCGCGCCCTCATGGCCAACCCCGACCTGATCCTGCTGGACGAACCCAGCCTGGGCTTGAGCCCGAAGCTCACCAAGGAGATTTTCGAGATCGTGGTGCGCATCAATCGGGAACGCGGGACCACCATTTTGCTGGTGGAGCAAAACGCCAACATGGCGCTCAACGCCAGTGACTACGGCTATGTGCTGGAGAACGGCCGCATTGTCATGGAAGACACCTGCGCCCGCCTGCGCGAGAAGGACGACATCAAGGAGTTCTACCTCGGCCTCAAAGAAGACGGTGTGCGCGGTGAGCGTCGCTGGAAAAAGAAAAAAACCTGGAGATAACAAGATGACTCAGCTCTGGGATTTAAGCGGCATCAAGCCCAATCTTGACATCGTGATGCCGGGCGAAACCATTCCGGCCATGTTCTGGAACGCCGTGAAACAACGCGGGCCAAACGTCTGGATGCGCCAAAAGCACCTGGGGCTGTGGCGCACCCAAACCTGGGATCAAACCGCACAAGCCGTGCGTGAGATTGCCGGGGGCCTGATGAGCCTCGGCTTTGCCAAAGGCGAGTGCGCCTCCATTCTGGCCAACACCGTGGTGGAGTGGGTATGGGCCGACCTGGCCGTATTGTCTTGCGGCGGGGTGTCTAACGGTATTTACCCGACCGATGCCGCCAGCCAGGTGCAGTACCTGTGCGAAGACTCCAGCACCACCATTTTGTTCGTTGAAGACGATGAACAACTCGACAAGGCCCTGGAGGTGAGAGATGACTTGCCGGGCCTGCGAAAGATCGTGGTGTTTGACATGGAAGGTCTGCGCGACTTGAACGACGCTGACATCATCAGCCTGGATGCCCTGCGGGATCTGGGAAAAGTCTATCTCGCACACCATGCGCGGGAACTGGAGCAGCGCGTGGCCGCCTGCAAACCCGAGGACCTGGCGATTTTGGTTTACACCTCTGGCACCACGGGCAAACCCAAGGGGGCCATGCATTTGCACGCCGGGCTGGTCTACACGGTTCGGGGCTACAACACGCTGGTGGCGCAAGACGAGACCGACGAGCGCATGTGCTTTTTGCCCCTGTGCCACATTGCGGAGCGCATGGGCGGGGAGTACTTTTCGCTGTACACCGGCACCAAACTCAACTTTGTTGAAAACCCCGAAACCATTCCCGAGAACGTGCGCGAGATTGCCCCCACGGTGTTTACCGGTGTGCCACGCGTGTGGGAGAAGTTTTACTCGGGCGTCATGATTTCCCTCAAGGAGGCCGGCGCTTTGCAGCAAGCGGCCTATGCCTGGGGTATTGGCGTGGGTACCGAGATTGCGAACAAGGTGCTTGCCGGGGAGAACGTGGGCGGCTGGCTCAAGTTCAAGTTCAACGTCGCCCAATGGCTGGCCTTGAACAACGTGCGCAAACTCATTGGCATTCACCGGGCCCGCTTTCTGGTCACCGGCGCAGCACCGATCTCGCCCGATCTGGTGCGCTGGTACCTGGCGCTGGGCGTACCCATGCTGGAGGTCTGGGGCATGACCGAGACCTGCGGCGCCTCCACCGGCGTGCCCGCTGACCGCATGCGCCCCGGCTCCATTGGCCCGGCGGCCAGCTTCAATGAGGTGCGCCTGGACCCCGCCACCGGCGAGATTCTGGTGCGCGGCAAAAACGTGTTTGCCGGCTACCTGAATCTGCCGGAGAAGACGGCAGAGACCATCGACAAAGACGGCTGGCTGCATACCGGCGATGTGGGCGTGATGGATGGGGATGGTTACTTTCGCATCACCGACCGCATGAAAGACATCATCATCACCGCCGGCGGCAAGAACGTGACCCCGAGCGAGCTCGAAAACGACCTGAAGTTCTCGCCCTACATCACGGATGCGGTGGTCATTGGCGACAAGCGTCCTTACCTCACCGTGATCATCATGATCGACCAGGAAAACGTCGAGAAATTTGCCCAGGATGCCGATGTGCCTTTCAGCAACTACGCCTCGCTGACTCGTTCCACCGAAGTGCAGGCGCTGATTCAGGGTGAAATTGACCGGGTCAACAAGAAGTTTGCCCGGGTGGAGCAAATCAAGAAATTCTTCCTGCTTGAAAACCAGCTCACCGCCGAGGATGAAGAACTCACACCCACCATGAAGCTCAAGCGCAAGTTGGTCGAAAAGAAATATTCTTCCCAAATCGAGGCCATGTACACCTAGCCGCCACGCATCACCAGACTCCCTCACTCAACTAAGGCCACCTCCCAATGAAATTCACACAATCCCTCATCACGGTGGCCTTGGCCACTGTTGCATTCACGGCTTCTGCACAGCAACAAGGCGTCACCAAAACCGAGATTCTGATCGGCACGATTCAGGATTTGTCCGGCCCACTGGCAGGCTACGGCAAGCAGGCTCGCAACGGCATGCAGTTGCGTGTGGATGAAATCAATGAGCAAGGCGGCGTCAATGGCCGAAAGCTCAAGCTGCTGGTAGAAGACTCGGGCTACGACCCCAAAAAGGCCGTGTTGGCGGCGCAAAAACTCGTGAACCAGGACAAGATTTTTATCATGGCCGGGCATCTGGGCACGGCTCAAAACAACGCCGCCATGCCAGTGCAGTTTGACAAGCGCGTGATCAACTTCATGCCCCTGACGGCGGCGCGTGAGATGTATGCCCCGACGCATCCATTGAAATACGCCCTGCTGAGCTCCTACTACGACCAGATGCGCACCACCTTGCCCAAGATGATCAAGGACAAGAACGCCAAAAAGGTCTGCGCCATTTACCAGGACGATGAGTTTGGCCTGGAGGTACTGCGCGGCGCGGAGGCCGGTCTCAAAACATTGTCGATGGAGATGACCGAGAAGACCTCCTTCAAGCGAGGCGCCACCGACTTCTCTTCACAAGTCGCCAAGATGAAATCCGCAGGCTGTGACATGGTGGTGCTGGGCACCATCATCCGCGAGACGATTGGCACCATCGCAGAGTCCCGCAAGAATGGATTCAACCCCGTTTTCTTTGGCTCGGTGGCGGCCTACACCGACCTGATCCACAAGCTCGGCGGCAAAGCCATGGATGGCATGTACGCCACCATGTCCGTGCAAAACCCGTATCTTGACGAAGCCTCCCAACCCCTGCGCTTTTGGGCCAACAAGTACAAGACCAAGTTCAATGAAGACCCCACCGTGTTCTCGGCCTACGGCTACACCATGATCGACATCCTGATCCAGGCGACTCAAAAAGCCGGCCCGACGCTGACCACCGACAGCTTCATCAAGTCGATGGACAGCATGACGGTGGCACCCGACATTTTTGGTGCGCCACAGTTGACCTACACCGCCCAACAACGGCTGGGAAGTGATCTGTCTCGTCTCTCGCAAATTCAGGACGGCAAGTGGAAAGTCGTCTCGGACTACGTCAAGCCTCAGTAATTTCCCTTGCGGGTTTGCGACAACTTGACATTTCTCCTGTGAAGTCAAAAATGCAGTGGGTCTAATCTGCATTTTTGACACCCGACTTTCTCGGCAGACTTCTTAAACCAAACGGAGACAACGCATGAAATTCAAAACGACCGCAGCCTTGGCCACACTGGCCCTGGCCAGCACCGTGTCGATCGCCCAGCAGGGCGTCAGCGCGACCGAGATCACACTGGGATCAATTCAGGATTTGTCAGGCCCTCTGGCCGGATTCGGCAAACAGGCCCGGTTGGGCATGATGCTGGCTGTGGACGAACTCAACGAGACCGGCGGCGTGAACGGTCGCAAGCTCAAGCTCCTGGTGGAGGACTCTGGCTATGACCCCAAAAAGGCAGTCTTGGCAGCCCAGAAGCTGGTGAACCAAGACAAGATTTTCATCATGCTCGGTCACATCGGCACCGCCCAGAACATGGCCGCCATGCCGGTGCAGTTTGACAAGAACGTCATCAACTTTTTCCCGATCACGGCCGCGCGAGAAATGTACGAGCCCTTTCACAAGCTCAAATATTCATTTGCCGCCACCTACTACGACCAAATGCGCCGGGCCGTGCCCCAGATGGTCAAGGAAAAGTCTGCCAAGAAGGCCTGCACCATTTACCAGGATGACGACTTCGGCCTGGAGGTGATGCGCGGGGGTGAAGCCGGCCTGAAAACCCTGGGCATGGAATTCGCGGAGAAGACCTCATTCAAGCGCGGCGCGACTGATTTCTCATCCCAAGTGGCCAAAATGAAAGCCTCGGGTTGCGACTTGGTCGTGCTGGGCACCATCATCCGCGAGACCATCGGCACCATTGGGGAATCCCGTAAAACCGGCTTCAACCCCACCTTTGTCGGCTCCAGCGCGGCTTACACCGATCTGATCCACAAGCTGGGCGGCAAAGCGATGGATGGCCTGTACGCCACCATGACCGTGCAAAATCCCTACACGGATGAGCCGTCTCAGCCGATCCGCTTCTGGGCCAACAAGTACAAGACCAAGTTCAACGAAGATCCCACCGTGTTTTCGGTGTACGGCTACACCATCATCAACATCTTTGCCAATGCGGCCAACAAGGCCGGAAAGAACCTGAGCACCGACAGCTTCATCAAGGCCATGGACACGATGACGATTCCGCCGGACATCTTCGGCAGTGCCACAGCCACCTTTTCGCCCACCAAGCGACTGGGCAGCGATGCCTCACGCTTGTCACAAATCAAGGACGGCAAGTGGACGGTGGTGGGGCCTTACATCACGGACCTCCCTGCCAAGTAATCCACCTGCCTGGATTGAGAAAGGCCGCTGGAGAGTGGCCTTTTTTACGTGAGCTCCCAACCGTCAGGACACGATGTAAGCCCCGGCCCCCGTAGACAGCAACTTGCCGTCGGCTCCCAAAAACTCCATGCGGGTGGAGGCCACACGCGAGCCCAGGCGCATGACCTCGGCGCGCAGCTCAAAGTAATCCCCAATGCCGGGACGCAGGTAGTCAATGCGCAAATCAATGGTGCCCAGCTTGCCGAAGCGGTGCAGGCGCTGCATGGGGGTCTCATCCATATGGCGTGCGCCAATGGCGGCCATCACGGCCAAGCCGCCCATGGCGTCCAGCCCGGCGCTGATCACACCACCATGTATCCGGTTGAAGCTGAAATGCCCGATCAGGTCGCGCTTCATGTCAATGCGGGCGATGACCTGCGTGGGTTTGAGTGAAGTGATCTTCAGGCCCAGCACCTGGTTGAACACAATCATTTCTTCAAATATTTTTTTCAACCCGGTCACAAACTCTTCTTCAAACTCGACATCGGGTGGGGTGGGGTGGCTTTGGGTCATACGCCCATTCTCACAGACCCAACTGACGCGAGGCCAACTCTTTCATGATCTCCTCGGCCCCGCCACCAATCATCATCACCTTGACCTCGCGGTAGATGCGCTCGCAGGCGGTGCCGCGCATGTAACCCATGCCGCCCAAGATCTGCACGCCCTGATCCGCACAAAACTGCATGGTCTGGGTGGCGTGGTTTTTGAGCAGGCACACTTGCGCCACCCACTCCGCGCCTTTGTCTGACTTGTTCCCCGAGTCAGCCCGGTCGGAGACTGCGTGCAGCCAGGCGCTTGTGGACTCGATGCGCATCTTCATGTCCATCAGCTTGTGGCGGATCACCTGATGGTCCACCAGCGCGGTGCCAAAGGTCTTGCGCTGGCGTGCCCAGGCCAGGGCTTCGTCATAACAGCACTCGGCAAACCCCAGGGCCATCGCCGCCATGGACAAGCGCTCGCCGTTGAAGTTGGTCAGGATCATCTTGAACCCGGAGCCCTCCTCGCCCACCAGGTAGCGTGCTGGTACCCGCACGCCATCAAAGCGCAAGTGCGCCGTGTCGGAACACAACCAGCCCATTTTCTGGAGCGGGCTGCGGCTCAGGCCAGCCGTATCGCCCGGCACCATCAGCATCGAGATGCCCATGGGGCCTTTGTTTTTAGGATCGGTGCGCACGGCCACCGTGATCCAGTCGGCACGCATGCCGGAGGTAATGAACACCTTTTCACCGTCCACCACATACGCATCGCCGTCCAGCCGGGCGGTGGTGCGCAAGGCAGACACATCGGTACCGCCACCGGGCTCGGTGATGGCCAGGGCGGCGATTTTTTTGCCTTGCAGCACCTCCGGAATCACCTCGTTCTGCAGAGCTGCGCTGCCGTGGCGCACCAGGGGTGGCAAGCCAATGTTGTGGCTGAACAGGCTGGCCATCAGGCCGCCGCTGCCCCCGTAGCGGGCCAGCGCGAGGGTCATGGCATTGCGCAGGCGCCAGGGGCTGGGTGTGCCGCCAAGCTCTTCCGGGTAGCCCAGACCGAGCCAGCCCAGTGCCGCCGCGCGGGCGTAGAGTTCGCGGGGGAACTCGCCCGCGTCTTCCCAGGTTTGCAGATGCGGGGCCACTTCGGTCTGGATAAACCGGCGGGCGGCGTCTTCCACCAGGGCAATGTCTTCCTGGGCGATATCGGTGTAAAGCATGGTGGGGTCCTGCGTTGGATGACCTGTGGGGGTTCAGCTGCGCGCCGGGCGTTTGGCCACACCCATGGTCTTGGCGATGATGCCCATCATGACCTCGTCGGCCCCGCCACCAATGGAGCCCAGCCGGGCGTCGCGGTACATGCGCGAGACCTTGTTTTCCCAGGTGAAGCCCATGCCGCCCCAAAACTGCAGGCAGCCATCAGGGATGAGGCGGCTCAGGCGCCCGGCCTTGAGCTTGGCCATGGAGGCCAGCTCCAGCACATCCTGCCCGCCCACATACAACTCACAGGCGCGGTAGGTGAGCGCGCGCAAGGACTCCAGTTCGGTCTTCATCTCCGCCAGCTTGAACTGCACCCATTGCTGGTCAGCCAGTGTGGCGCCAAACAATTTACGCTCCTGCGCCCACTCCACTGTCCACTGAATGCAGTTGGCCAGGCTTTGCAGGCAGCTCGCTGCGCACCACAGACGCTCCTCCTGAAACTGCTGCATCTGGTAGATAAAGCCGTGGCCTTCCTGGCCAATCAGGTTGCGCTGCGGCACCCGCACGTTGTCAAAGTACAGCAAGCCGGTGTCACTGGAATGCATGCCAATCTTGCGGATTTTGCTGGCTACCTCAATGCCCGGCAGCAGCTTGCCACCTTCACGCAGCGGCACCATCACCAGGCTTTTGTTTTTGTGCGCTGGCCCCTCACCCGTGTTGACCAGCATGCACATCCAGTCCGCCTGCAGGCTGTTGGTGATCCACATCTTCTGGCCGGTGATCAGGTAGTCATCCCCGTCTTTGCGGGCATGGCTCTTGATGGCGGCCACATCGCTGCCGGCACCGGGCTCGCTCACGCCAATGCAGCCAACCGCGTCGCCCGCAATGGCCGGGGCCAGGAACTCGCGCTTGAGCTCCTCACTGCCAAAACGGGCCAGCGCCGGGGTGCACATGTCGGTCTGCACGCCAATGGCCATCGGGATGCCACCGCAGTCAATATGACCCAGGGTCTCGGCCATGGCCATGCCATAAGAATAGTCCAGCCCCAAACCACCGTAGGCCTCGGGTTTGGTCAGGCCAAACAGACCCAGCTTGCCCATTTTTTTGAACAGTTCATGGGCCGGAAAAGCCTCGGCCGCCTCCCACTCGTCCACATGGGGGTTGATCTCGGCGTCAATGAAGCGCTTGAGGGTGTTCTGGATTTCGAGGTGTTCGTGGGTGTAGTTCATAGAAATACCTTGGGGGTTGTGGCGCGGTGAAAACCTTCAAACGGCTTGATGGCCTCGCGCTGGCGGGCTTTTTCGCTGGCGATCTGCATCGGCCAGCCCATGCGCACTTGCGGGCGGGCGCCGTCAATACGCAGCGTGCTGCCACTGATGAAGGACGCAGCCGGGCTGAGCAAAAACACCACCCCGGCCGCCGCTTCGGCCTCGGTGCCAAAACGCCCCAGCGGGATGGTCTTGCTCATCTCGCGCAGCATGGGGCCCATCTCGGGCGGGTAGTTATCCATGCCGCTGGACGCGATGTAGCCCGGCGCCACCGCATTGACCCGCACGCCCCGGCCCGCCCACTCCAGCGCGGCGGTCTCTGTAAAGCTCACCATACCGGCGCGCGCCGCACCGCTGTGACCCATGCCCGGCATGGAGCCCCACATGTCGGCCACAATGTTGACAATGCTGCCACCCTGCTTGTTCATGCTTTGCACAAAACACTCGCGCGCCATCAAAAAGCCGCCGGTCAGGTTGGAGTTGACCACTGCCTCCCAGCCCTTGGCGCTGATGGCTTCCAGCGGCATCATGTATTGGCCGCCGGCGTTGTTCACCAGCCCATCCACCCGGCCGTGTGCCGCCACCACGGCCGCCACGGTCTGTTTGACGACATCTTCCTGGCGGATGTCGCACACCCAAAAACTGGCCGCCCCGCCATCGGCGGTGATCTCGTCCATGACCGTTTGCAGCTTCTCAGCCTTGCGGCCCACCAACACCGTGTGGGCGCCCAGGGCTGCCAGCTCATGCGCTACGCAGCGGCCGATGCCGGAGCCGCCCCCGGTGACGATGATCACCTTGCCCGCGAACAAACCGTTTGCAAATACAGATCCGTAACTCATCAAGACTCCTTTAGGAACAAAGCGATGGCGGCGTCGGTGAGGTCATCAAGCGACGCTGCCTTTTGGGGGTCAAACCACTGCACGGACCAATTCAGGGCGCCCAGAATCAGCAAGCGTGAGAGTTTGACCGGGGCATTCAAGTGGCCACTGGCGTGCAGCGCCTGCAGCACCGGCCCCCACGGGGCTTCGTAGTCCAGCTGCAGCTTGGCCAACACGCTGCGCTGGCACGGGCTCAGGGAGCGGTGCTCATACAACATCACCGGCACAAAGTCGTTGCCGGGCCCCAGCAAAGTCTCAAAGTGCGCACGAATCAGTCGCCGGATCTGAACCAGCGGGGCCACGGCCTCGGGACCATCCGCCTGCAAAGCCAGCGCCTGGCGTGCGATAGCGGCGTGCATGCCCCCGTGCATCACCGCCAACAACAGGGCATCCTTGCTCTTGAAATGGTAAAAGGGCGAGCCGCTGTGCATGCCCACGGCCGCAGCAATGTCGCGTGTGCTGGTGGCGCTAAAGCCCTTATCACGAAACAAACGGGCCGCAGCGCTCAACAACTCCTGGCGGCGGTTGCCGTCGTCGCGCTCGTACTCTGTTTTTCTCGGGCGACCGCGCGGCCGCTTGGGAGGGATGGGCAAAGCTTCAACAGTCATGGGTGCGCAGCATACCCAAATTAAAGATTTATAACAAGCGCGCGCTTGGTGAAAATAGAGCCATCCAATTACTCCTTTTTTTGACACCAATAACCAATAGATACGCCGGCTGGAGACCAAAATGTCTTGAAATGTGTCGCCAAAGGGCTCTGGCAGAGCGTGTGATGTCTTATGCTCCGTGCTCACAGGCTGAAATATTCCTTTTGAAACGCACAAGCGAACAACCAAGCAACCAACATGGATTTGATTGAGCTTCCCATGGACAAGCTGACATTGGGCATGTCCTTGAATTTCACTTTGCGTGATCACAAAGGAACCATCCTGCTGGCCAAAGGACACCGCATAGAGACCAAGGTCCAGCTGGAGAACATCAGAAGCCGAATCAAAGTCTTCGCCGGAATCGATGAAACCGAAGAAGGCATCCGCGCCATGATGTCGGGCTTGAGCAAGCTCAACCACGCAGGCGGCGCGATCAAGGACTTCTCCAAATATTTGAATGTCAATCAGAGTGGGGCCGCTGAAGAGAAGCTGACCGGCACCCTGGTGGAGCGCTGGGGGGCTGTAGAGTCCAAACTCGGCGGGCTGCTGGCCAGTATCACCACCACCGCAGATTGCCAGAAAAAACTGTATTTGCTGGACGATTACATTCAGACCCAAATCAAGGAAAACAGCCAGGCCACCCAGTTTTTGCTGTTCAACCGGGCCGTCACCCACTTCAGCGGCTACAGCGTGCTGCACTCCTTGCTGTGCGCCGCATTGGCCAACTCCCTGGCGGGCACCTTTCGCCTCTCGGACGACGAGCGACGCAGCCTGGTGTGTGCGGCGCTCACTATGAATGTCGCCATGACGCGACTACAAGACGCCCTGGCGCTCCAACCAACACCGCCCACTCCGGCGCAGCGAAGAGTCATTGATGACCACGGCGCAGCTGGCAAGCAAGCCTTGATCGATGCCGGGGTCACGGACACCATGTGGCTGGACATCGTTTCCCAGCACCACGCACCGCTGGAAGGTCCCGAGGCTCTGGCCGATTGGTCGCCAGTCCAACGCGCGACCAAAATCCTGCAAATGGTGGACCGCTACACCGCCGCCATGAGTCCCCGCAAGTCCCGCACCGGCCGCACGGCGCGGGATTCGGCCCGCAGCGTCATCGTGCAGGTCAGGGCGGCCAAGCACGACGAGGTCGGCGCGGCGCTCATCGGCATGCTGGGCGTGTGCCCGCCGGGCACCTATGTGAAGCTGGCCAATGGAGAAACTGCTGTGGTGATGCGCCGGGGGATCAAACCTGGCGAACCGTGGGTGGCCAGTGTCCTGAACCGCAACGACGAGCCCATTTCCATCCCCCGCCTGCACGACACCTCGCGTGGAGGTTTGGGAATTCAATCGGCGTTGATCGCCAGGACGGTCAGGGTCAACCTGCGCATGGACGAGATGCTGCGTTTGATTCCCACCAGCAAGTCTCCCTGACCC
>JBIIVW010000338.1:0-3500 GCA_044339205.1 Rhodoferax sp.
TCTGGGGCTTCATGTCAGCCAGATTAACGATAGTGCCGTCGTCCTCAACAAACGCAGCGGTTAACGGCAGCAGCGTGTTTTTCATCCAGAAACATTGCACGGTGGGTTGCTCGAACACAAACAGCATGCCTTCGGTTTGAGGCATCTCCTTGCGATGCATCAGCCCGGTGGCACGGGTGGCGTCGGATGCTGCCACCTGTGCGTCGATCAAATGCATACCTGCCGAAAGCTTGACACGCGGAAGATTCATTTGCGGAGCATCCTGCGCAGAGCTGGCCTGACCGAAAAATGATGTCAATCCGACAAGAACGGTTGCAATAGCGGTGTGTTTCATGACTCTATTTTGATGGATGCTTTTCGGACATGTCCACTCAGACACAAAAATGCCCGCCAAGGCGGGCACTTTTATCTCACTTAGAGGATTACTTGTTGGCAGCAGCTGCCTTTTCCTCTTTGGCCAACTTGGCAGCGGCTGCCTTGTCTTCTTTGGCTTTCTTGGCGGCAGCAGCTTTTTCTTCTTTAGCCAGCTTGGCAGCGGCTGCCTTGTCTTCTTTGGCTTTCTTTGCAGCGGCCGCTTTTTCTGCGTTGGCTGCCTTGGCTGTATCGGCTTTCTCTGCTTTTGTCTCGACCTTGGCTGCGGCAGTGGTTGCTGCTGCAGGCGCGGCGGCAACTGCAGCCGCAGGTGCAGCAGCAGCGGCCGCTGCGGGTGCAGCCGCCTTGGCTGCTGCAGGGGCAGCTGCCTTGGCCGCCGCATTAGCGGGCGCATCAGCGGCGAAAACGCCAGCAGCGAAGAGACCAGCAACCAAAGCAGCGATAAGTTTGTTCATGTTCAATTTCCTTGGGATAACGTTGTTTTTAAAATCCCCCCCAATCCAATGGAAGGCCCATTCGTAACGGGGTGCCTTCAACCCGAGTTGACAGAGTCCAACATTTATTTGGGACTAAAATATTTCGTTGGGCTGGAGCCAGCTCGAAACATGATTTTTCGCGCGGTTCCGGTGACCGGCCCACGAGCTCAAATTGACCCCCTCAACGGAGACGAAAACACATGTATCAGCACATTAAGGTTCCTTCAGAAGGCCAAAAAATCACAGTCAACGCCGACATGTCACTTAACGTGCCGGACGAACCTGTCATTCCATTCATCGAAGGCGATGGCACTGGGCTCGATATCACCCCGGTGATGTTGAAGGTGGTGGATGCAGCGGTCGCCAAGGCTTATGGTGGCAAGAAAAAAATCCACTGGATGGAGGTCTATGCCGGCGAGAAATCCACCAACGTGTACGGCCCTGATGTTTGGTTGCCCGAAGAGACGCTTCAGGCGCTGCGCGAGTACGTTGTCTCCATCAAAGGCCCGTTGACGACGCCCGTGGGAGGAGGCATTCGCTCTCTCAACGTCGCCTTGCGTCAGGAGTTGGACTTGTATGTCTGTCTGCGCCCGATTCAATACTTCGACGGTGTGCCCAGTCCGGTGAAAGAGCCACAAAAGACAAATATGGTGATCTTTCGTGAGAACTCTGAAGACATATACGCAGGTATCGAATTTGAAGCCGAGTCGGACAAAGCCAAGAAGTTGATCAAATTCCTGCAGGAGGAAATGGGTGTCAACAAGATTCGTTTCCCCAACACCTCGGGCATCGGTATCAAGCCCGTGTCGCGGGAGGGCACCGAGCGTTTGGTGCGCAAGGCGCTGCAGTACACCATTGACAATGACAAACCAAGCCTGACCATTGTTCACAAAGGCAACATCATGAAGTACACCGAAGGTGGCTTCCGTGATTGGGCTTACGCACTGGCCCAAAAAGAGTTTGGTGCCGAGTTGATTGACGGGGGCCCCTGGTGCAAGTTCAAGAACCCCAAAACGGGCAAGGACATCATTGTCAAGGACAGCATTGCAGACGCCTTTTTGCAGCAAATCCTGTTGCGCCCCGCTGAATACAGCGTGATTGCCACCCTGAACCTGAATGGTGACTATGTGTCAGACGCGTTGGCTGCTCAAGTGGGCGGTATCGGAATTGCACCGGGTGCAAACCTGAGCGACACGATCGCCTGCTTTGAGGCAACGCACGGGACAGCCCCTAAATACGCCGGCAAAGATTATGTGAACCCAGGCTCCGAGATACTCTCTGCCGAAATGATGCTGCGTCACATGGGGTGGATCGAAGCGGCGGACTTGATCATCAGCTCCATGAAGAAATCCATCAACAGCAAGAAGGTTACCTACGACTTCGCGCGGCTAATGGACGGAGCAACTCAAGTCAGTTGCTCGGGTTTTGGGCAGGTCATGATTGAAAACATGTAATCCGACCTGACTGCTGGCACAGAGCCCCAACCTCTGCGCACGTCAACCGCTCAAGTTTTACTGCTTTGAGCGGTTTTTTTGTGTCCATCGCTTGAACGGTGGGAAACAGTCTCCAATTCACCTTGACGACGCAGTGCTTCGGTGCGGTCGATAGAATCAAAACATGGCAACAAAATCTCCCCTCACTCCACCCACTGCGCCGATCCGGATACCCGATCAGGACGATGGCGGTTCGGTCGTATTGGAAAGAAGAACACAAAAAACCAAACCACCGCAGATGTACCAGGTCTTCATGCTCAACGACGACTACACGCCCATGGAGTTCGTGGTGGTCGTCATTCAGGAGTTTTTTGGCAAGGACCTTGAAGCAGCGACCCAGATCATGCTAAAGATCCATCTGGATGGTAAGGGAGTCTGCGGCGTGTACTCCAAGGATGTGGCTGCAACCAAGGTGGACCAGGTTCTGGAGGCTGCCAACAAGGCTGGGCATCCTTTGAAGTGCGTCAGTGAGCCCGTCGATTTTTGAACGGAGTGACTGCTATGCAAGGCGAATCGCTTGGCGTGCTGGTTGAGACCCCGGGTTGACGGGAAATGGTATTATTTTTTCGAAAATGATATGGAAATCGGATTACAGTTAATTATCAAAGCAAGGCTATAAAGGAAATCACATGATTGCCCAAGAATTGGAAGTCAGCCTTCACATGGCGTTCGTAGAGGCGAGACAACAGCGCCATGAGTTCATAACGGTGGAGCATCTGTTGCTCGCCTTGCTCGATAATCCGAGCGCTGCGGAGGTGCTGCGAGCATGTTCTGCCAGCATTGACGACCTTCGCAAGTCGCTCGCCAATTTCATCAAGGACAACACACCCCAAGTGGCGGGTTCCGACGATGTTGACACCCAGCCCACGCTTGGTTTCCAGCGTGTCATCCAGCGTGCCATCATGCATGTGCAGTCCACCGGCAGTGGTAAGAAAGAAGTCACGGGGGCCAATGTGCTTGTGGCGATCTTTGGTGAGAAAGACTCGCATGCGGTCTACTACCTGCACCAGCAGGGCGTGACGCGTCTTGATGTCGTGAATTTCATTGCGCATGGCATCAAAAAGACCGATCCGCCCGAGGCTGGCAAACCCAGCGAAACACAAGCCGAGAGCGAAGAGCAGGGCGGCGAGAAAAACGAGAAGCAATCGCCTCTGGAGCA
>JBIIVW010000339.1:0-3484 GCA_044339205.1 Rhodoferax sp.
CCCTCTGAGTCTGCAAGGGTATTGCCCGGTGTTGGCAATACACGCCCACGGCTACAGCGGGTGGCACGCACTATCCTCACTCCAGCCATCTGCGCCCTGTGCAGAGCTGCTTCAAGATCGCAATGTACCGAGCCATTTCCGGTACCTGCCACCACGAGGCCCCGTACAGGATCGGGTGCTGCGCCTGGCTCAGAGGCACCGGAGGATAGGGATGACCGAGCCAATAAGGCATCCACTATCGCACCGCTTGCGCCAGCGTAGCTCATCACTATTTCGACCCGCGGCCAAGTACTGGTCAAATTTAATTTTGCTATATTTTTAACATAGCCGTAGTAATGATTTAAGCCGGCCAGAGGCCAATTTCGCACCAGGCGGACACGGCCCTCCTCCATGTAACCCAACGGGCCTGAGTCGCCTGAATCGAAGGCATCAACCCGGTAGGTATGGACTTTTTGCACTTCGACCGCCCCATGAAGGACTCCTGCGCACACTACCACCACCCCACACGCGCCCGATGTGGTCGCTACCGACACGGCATCCATCAGATTCTGCGGGCCATCCGGCGCCGCACTGGAGGCCGGACGCATCGCGCAAGTCAGCACCACTGGTTTGGCGAGCAACTCCGCTGGCAACACGGCGTGCAGAAAAAACGCGGTTTCCTCCAGCGTATCGGTCCCGTGGGTAATCACCACGCCGCCCACATCAGCCTGCGCAAGATAGAAACGCAGGCGTTCAATCAGGCGTTGCCACACTGAAAAACTCATGTCCTTGCTGTCGATCTGAGCCACCTGTTCGCACACCAGGGACTTACCAGCCAAGGCGATGGGCAAGCCGGGCACGCCATCCAACAATTGGGCCACACCCACCTGCGCCGCCGTGTACCCGATGTTGTCGGCGCGGTTGACTGCCGTCCCTGCAATCGTGCCACCTGTTCCCAAAACAACAATTTTTTCAGACCTATTCATGCTGATGACTTGCAAACTTTATTAAACTGTTTAAAAATACAGTTACTGGTTATCGACACAGTGTGTATAAACCACCAGTAAGACTGACCCAACCTCCAGGAGCCCATATGCTTGAAAGCCCCAAACTCACCGCCCGCCAGCAACAAATCCTGGAGCTTATCCAAAGCGCCATCTCACGCACCGGCGCGCCACCCACCCGGGCCGAAATCGCCACCGAGTTGGGCTTCAAGTCTGCCAACGCAGCCGAAGAACATCTGCAAGCCCTGGCTCGCAAGGGTGTCATTGAACTGGTCAGCGGCACCTCGCGCGGTATTCGCCTCAAGAGCGATACCCTGCGATCCATCAATGAAAACCGCAGCAAGCTGCACGCGCTGTCACTTCCCAGCTTGTCTCAACTCATGCTGCCACTGATCGGACGTGTCGCCGCTGGATCACCCATTCTCGCCCAGGAGCACATCGACCAGACCTACTATCTGGAGAGCAGCCTGTTCCAGCACAAGCCAGACTATCTGCTCAAGGTACGAGGCATGTCCATGCGAGATGCCGGCATCATGGATGGTGATTTACTGGCCGTGCAATCCACCAAAGAGGCCAAAAATGGACAAATAGTGGTCGCCAGGTTGGGTGAGGAAGTGACCGTCAAGCGCTTTCGGCGTAACAACAATGTGATTGAACTGCACCCGGAGAACCCGGATTACCAAACCATCGTGGTCGAGCCTGGCGAAGCCTTTGAAATTGAAGGTCTCGCAGTTGGATTAATCCGCAACACCATGTTGATGTGAACACTCGCCCAAAGGTTTTAATATGAACACCTCCTCATTTGCTGTGCCTGGCGTAATGGCTTCCGTGCAAGGCTTGTGGCGCTGGTTTACCGCTGCTCCATTACCAACCAAGTCAATCCTGTCAGGCACAGGCCATCAGACCACCAAACTCAGCGTAAATTCTGTAACAAATATCAGCCGCTGCGGCACAGTTAGCTGGCGCGCAGCCGGCACACCACCCGTGGCAAGACCTGTGCGAATCATCCGCGTCCTGGAAGCCAGCCAGGCGCCCGCCCAAGCGGGACGCATGGTGATGTCGGGTCGCATGGCTGATGTGTGTGCCGAACTGGATCGCCTGGCCGCCAGAGAGGCATCGCTTCACTAAGATGTAGCACAGGGCAGCTGGGCCGACCCCAGAGCCCCATCGGCGAGGCACAATCGCACGGTATGAATATTGTGATACTCGATGATTACCAGGATGCCGTTCGCAAATTGCAATGCGCTTCCAGGCTGGAACCTTACCAAGCCAAGGTCTACACCAATACAGTCAAGGGTCTGGGTCAACTGGCCGTCCGTCTCAAAGACGCTGACGTGATTGTGCTTAACCGTGAACGCACCCACATGCAACGGCAGTTGATTGAGAAGCTGCCCAAACTCAAGCTGATCGTCCAAACCGGGCGTGTGGGTCCCCACATTGATGTGGATGCATGTACCGAACGTGGCATCGCGGTCGCAGAGGGCACAGGCTCTCCAGTTGCGCCGGCCGAACTCACTTGGGCACTGATCATGGCTGCCATGCGGCGATTGCCGCAGTACATCGGCAACCTCAAACATGGTGCCTGGCAACAGTCGGGGCTCAAAACTGGCTCAATGCCGGCGAATTTCTGCGTCGGCAGCGTACTCAACAAGAAAACCCTGGGTATTTGGGGCTACGGAAAAATTGGCCGGTTGGTGGCAAGCTACGGCAAAGCCTTTGGTATGCGGGTGGTGGTCTGGGGTCGCCCGCCCTCACTGGAGCGGGCTATTCTGGACGGATTTGAGGCAGCTGCAAGTCGCGACGATTTTTTTGCCCAGTGCGATGTGTTGTCCCTGCACTTGCGGTTGACCGAAGAAACTCAAGGCATCATCCGTGCGGATGATCTCGGCCGAATGAAGCCGACCGCGCTGCTGGTCAACACCTCGCGCGCTGAATTGATCGAGCCCGATGCCCTGATCAGTGCCCTCAACCGCGGCAGGCCCGGTCTGGCTGCCATCGACGTCTTTGAAACCGAGCCGATTCTGCAGGGTCACGCCCTTTTGCGGCTGGAGAATTGCATCTGCACGCCCCACATTGGCTACGTGGAGCAAGACAGTTACGAGTTGTACTTTGGCGCGGCCTTTGACAACGTGATCAACTTCATCAAGGGTACTCCGACCAACATCGTCAACCCGGGCGCATTACAGGTACGGCGTTGAACGGGCAGGGCCCGATGGCCACAGATGCCATGCCCCCGGTTTTGTGGGCGTTGCTATTTGGTAATTTCGTTATTGGCACAGGAGTGATGGTGGTGCCCGGCACACTCAACGACATCAGCAGTTCGCTGGCCGTGCCTGTTCCCGAAGCCGGGCAGCTCATTTCGGCGGCAGCGCTCGTGATGTGCTTGGGGGCACCGCTGATGGTCGCTGTCGTCGCCAAGTGGGATCGACGGCGTCTACTGGCGTTGGTCATGCTCTGGTACGGTGCGCTACATGTGTTGAGCGCAGTCATGCCAACTTTTT
>JBIIVW010000098.1:0-12072 GCA_044339205.1 Rhodoferax sp.
GAAGGTCTCGTAGGTGCCTTGCACGATGCCTTGCGTGCCAATATAGATCCAGCTGCCGGCCGTCATTTGCCCGTACATCATCAGCCCGGCGCGGTCCAGTTCATTGAAGTGCGCCCAGGTCGCCCATTTGGGCACCAGATTCGAGTTGGCAATCAGCACACGGGGTGCCTGGGTGTGGGTGCGAAACACACCGACCGGCTTGCCGCTTTGGACCAGCAGGGTCTCGTCTTCCTTAAGCTGGCGCAGGCTGTCCATGATGCCGTCAAAGCAGGCCCAGTTGCGGGCGGCCTTGCCGATGCCGCCGTACACCACCAGCTCATCGGGGTTTTCGGCCACCTCGAGGTCCAGGTTGTTTTGCAGCATCCGGTAGGCGGCCTCAATGGGCCAATTGGCGCAGGTGAGGTCGGGGCCACGAGGGGCTCGCACCGGGCGAGCCTGGCTGTGTGCGTAAGGGGTGTTGGGTAGGTCAGACATAGCGTGCTGGGGGTGTCGAGTTAATTAATCGGCGCATTTGAGGGTTTGTCTGGATAGTTTAGTTGTCTATACAACTTATAAAATAGCGGGGAAACCCTAGTCCAATTTAAAAGTGCGCCATGTCCGTTGTTGATCCGTCCACCTTGCCCGCCTACGAACAGGTCAAGGCCTTCATCAAAGCCAAAATTACCCAAGGTCTGTGGCGCCCGGGCGATGCGGTGCCGAGTGAGTCTGCCTTGCAGCAGCAGTTTGGCGTCAGCCGCATGACTGTGAACCGTGCCGTGAAAGAACTTGCCGTGGAGGGGCTGGTGACCCGGGTGCAGGGCTCAGGCACGGTGGTGGCCCATTTGCACCGCATCTCCAGCACCCTGCAGGTGCGCGACATCCATGAAGAAATCCTGGAGCGCGGGCATCTCCACACCACGCAAGTGCTCACGGTGGAGCCGGTTCGCGCCAGCGTGGCGGTGGCGCGCCGCCTCAAGCTTCGGGTGGGGGCCAAGGTATTTCATTCGACGCTGGTGCACTTTGAGAACGGGGTGCCTATCCTGTTTGAAGACCGTCACGTCAACCCTCACGCCGCTCCGGACTATCTGGCGGTAGATTTTGAGAAAACCACACCCACCCATTACCTGCTGGCGCATGCGCCTTTGACCGAGGCGAGTTATTCCATTGAGGCGTGCCTGCCCAGTGAGCTGGAAGCCCGGTGGCTGGGCATTGCCGTGAGCGAGCCGTGTTTGGTCATGACCCGATGCACCACCAGTGGCCCCCATGTGGCGAGCCTGGCGCGGCTCGTGTACCCCGGCCTGCGTTACAGCTTCAGCGGCAATTTTCAGCTATGAGCTGGCACATGGTTTCACTGGCGGATGTGACGCCAAGCCCTTGGCGCAATGGGGGCGGCGTGACGCGTGAGCTGGCCCGCTGGCCCCAAGGTGGCGACTGGATCTGGCGGATGTCAGTGGCCGAGGTGGCTCAGAGCGGGCCGTTTTCACGGTTTGAGGGGGTACAGCGCTGGTTCGCGGTCATTGCCGGGGCGGGCGTGCGCTTGGCGGTGGACGCAGAGATTCATGCGTTGACCACCACAAGCGCGCCCTTTTGTTTTGATGGCGCCAAGGCGGTGGACTGCCAGTTGGTGGACGGCCCCACTCAGGATTTCAACCTGATGGTGCGCCCGGACCAGGCTCCAGCGCGCATGAAGCGGGTGTCCGGGGACTTTTCTGTCGTGCTGGATAAATCTAAATTAATAGCAATGTACCCAATTGATACGACGGCTAGAGTGCATTTTGAGCATAAATACCTCGATTTTCCCGAAAATTGCCTTGTCTGGCGGCATTTTGATGCGGGCGACCGCCTGCATTTGAGCGCCGCGAACACCCTGTGGATGGAGATTGAACTGTGAATCTGAAACTCTGGACCCATTGCCGCATCGCCACCCTGCAACCTGATGCCCCCCAACCCTTCGGACTGATCGACGATGCGGCTCTGGTGGTGGCGGGCGAGCAGCTGCGCTGGGTGGGGCCACGCAGCGAGCTGCCCGCCGACTTGCGTGGCCAGTGCACTGAAACCCACGACGCCGGTGGCGCCCTGATCACCCCCGGCCTGATTGATTGCCACACGCACCTTGTTTATGGTGGGGACCGCGCGCATGAGTTCGAGTTGCGACTCAACGGTGCTACCTATGAGGACATTGCCCGCCAGGGCGGTGGCATTGCTTCCACCGTGCGGGACACCCGCGCAGCCAGCCCGGCCGAGCTAATCGAACAAAGCCAGGTGCGTCTGCGGCGTCTCATGGGCGAGGGTGTGACCACGCTGGAGGTGAAATCGGGCTATGGCTTGGCCCTGGAGCAGGAGCGCAAATGCCTGCAGGTCGCACGTGCGTTGGGGCAAACGAACGCGGTGGACGTTTGCACCACTTTTTTGGGCGCGCACGCCTTGCCTGTGGAGTTTGCCGGGCGCCAGGATGACTATGTGAACGAGGTGCTGCGCATGTTGCCCGCCCTCCACGCAGAAGGCCTGGTGGACGCAGTGGATGCGTTTTGTGAACACATCGCCTTCAGCTCCGCACAGGTCGCCCGGGTGTTTGAGGCGGCTCACCAACTGGGCTTGCCGGTCAAGTTGCACGCCGAACAGCTCAGCGACAGCGGTGGCGCGGCATTGGCGGCCGGTTGGGGCGCCCTGAGTTGTGACCACCTGGAATGGCTGGCCGAGGAGGGTGCCGCCGCCATGGCCCGGGCCGGCAGTGTGGCCGTGCTCTTGCCCGGCGCGTTTTATTTTTTGCGCGAAACCCGGCTGCCGCCGGTGGCGTTGCTGCGCCGCCACGGCGTGCCGATGGCTATTTCAACCGACTGCAATCCGGGCAGCTCGCCTTGCACCTCCCTGCTGCTCATGCTCAACATGGCCTGCACCCTCTTCAGACTGACGCCGCTGGAGGCGCTGGCCGGCGTGACCCGCCACGCCGCGCAGGCACTGGGCTTGTCAGACCGGGGCACTCTAACCCCGGGCCAGCGTGCCGACTTTGTGCTGTGGGATGTGCAACGCCCGGCCCAGCTCTGTTATGCCCTGGGTGCCAACCCGCACATTCAAACCATTTTTAAAGGTGAACCGCGATGAGCTTCACATTGCACCCCGGCAGCTCGCCCTTGCTGGTCAGCATGCCGCACATCGGGACCGAGATCCCGCCCGCGCTCCATAGCGCCTACCAGCCCCGTGCGCTGGCGGTGGAGGACACGGACTGGCATCAGGCGCGGCTTTACAATTTTTTGCCCGCGCTGGGGGCCAGCGTCCTGACGCCGCGCACCTCACGCTACGTCATTGACCTGAATCGTCCACCCGACGACGCGCCCATGTACCTCGGCGCGTCAAACACAGAGCTGTGCCCCACGCACTTTTTTAACGGAGACGCCCTGTACCAGCCTGGCCGGGAGCCTGACCTGGCAGAGCGATTGCGCCGACGCGCCGCCTATTGGCAGCCCTACCACGACGCCTTGGCCTGCGAGGTGGCGCGCATCCAGGCCCTGCATGGCTACGTTGTGTTGTGGGACGCCCACAGCATCCGCTCCACTATTCCCTGGCTGTTTGAGGGCACCTTGCCGGGCCTGAACATCGGCACCGCCAGTGGCGCCAGCGCGCACCCGGCCATTGCCCAGGCGCTGGATGAGGTGTGCAAGAGCCCAGGCGGGGCGAGCCATGTGCTTAACGGGCGCTTCAAGGGCGGCTACATCACGCGCCATTACGGTGCCCCGTCCCGCCATGTGCATGCCGTGCAACTGGAGATGTGTCAAAACCTCTATATGCAGGAGGCACCGCCGTTTGGCTATGACGAGCCGCTGGCCCAAAAGATTCAGCCTCAACTGCAGCGCATGGTGTCGGCGGCCCTCCAGGCCTGTGAGGTCTTGTATGCACGCTGAACGCACTCCCGCTGGCCCCAGGCGTTTTCTGGCTCCGCTGGCCTGGGTGGGTGGGGCGTGGGCCAGCCAAGTGCTGCTCACCGTGGGGCCTGACGGCCATTGGTCAGGCATTCAGGCCGAAGCCCACGCCCAGGATCACCCGGACGCCACCGTGCTGGCTGGCCCGGTGTTGCCGGGTCTGGTCAACGCCCACAGCCATGCTTTTCAACGTGCCATTGCCGGCTTGACCGAACGCCGGGGCGGGCAGGGCAGCGCGGCCAGTGATGATTTCTGGAGCTGGCGCGACCGCATGTATTCCGTCGCCCAGCGCATCACGCCGGCACAACTTGAAAGCATCGCCGCGATGCTTTATGCCGAGTTGCTGAGCTCTGGCTACACCCAGGTGTGCGAATTTCATTACCTGCATCACGCGGTGCCGGGTGGGCATGGCGCTCAGGCCCATGCCGATCCCCTGGACATGTCTTTGGCGCTGGTGCGTGCCGCCCAAAAAGTGGGCATGGGACTGACCCTCCTGCCCACGCTGTACCAGCGCTCGGGCTTTGGTGCGGCGGGCCTGCGGCCTGACCAGATGCGCTTTGCCTCCACCACCGACAGCCTGCTGCGCCTGGTGGATGACCTGCAAATGCAGGTGCGCGGCCTGGTCAACTTCAATGTGGGAGTCGCGCTGCACTCGCTGCGCGCGGCCGAGCCGGCTGCGATCACCGAGGTCGCCGCCTTTGCCGACGCGCAGGGGTTGCCGGTTCACATTCACATCGCCGAGCAAATCCAGGAGGTGCACGACTGCCTCGCCCACACCGGGCAGCGCCCGATCGAATGGCTGCTGGACCACCTGCCGGTGAACGCCCGCTGGAACCTGGTGCACGCCACCCACACCACCGCCGCCGAGTTGGCATCGGTGGGGCGCCGTGGGGCGGCCATCGTCATTTGTCCCAGTACCGAAGCCAATTTGGGGGATGGTGTGTTTGACTACCCCGGCTACGCGGCTGTGGGGGGCGTCTGGTCCATCGGTTCGGACAGCCATGTCACCCGGAGTTGGACCGAAGAACTGCGCTCGCTCGAATACTCTCAGCGTCTGGCCCTGCGCCAGCGCAATGTGGCGGGCCGGGTGGACGAGCGCCCCAGCACGGCCGCCAACTTGTTTGAGGCCGCCGTGGCGGGGGGCGCAGCCGCCGCTGGCCAGCCGCTAGGGGCCCTGGCCCTGGGCAACCGGGCTGATTTTCAGGTGCTTGACGCCCAATCTCCTGCCCTGCTGGGTGTGCCGGATGAGAGCGTGCTGGATGCTCTGATTTTTTCCAGCCCGGGCGGGCGGGCGCACCAGGTTTATGTGGCCGGGCAATTGCGGGTGAATGGCGCCCGTCTGGCAAACGGCACCTCGCAAGCCGATCTGTGGCCCGGCCTGGCCCAGAGGTTTGTGCAGACCATGCGCGCGCTGTGGTCCTGATTTGTCGCGGTCTGGACAGCTGATCGGCTTGGGGGTGTGCAAAGCTCTTTATAGTGGCTCCTCACCCCGGCAGGCTTCCATGGCCGGCAACTCCTCACCACAGAATTTTTATGACCCCAACCCCCCTGAGCCCCGCGTTTGACGATGTTTCACCGGCAACCGCCCTGGATATTCCGGCGGGTTTTCGGCCCATTCAGGTCGGCGGCTCGTTCGTCGCCCACAACGGCCCGCTGTATGGCCAATGGAACGGCCAGCGTCTGCTGCTCGGGTTTCGTGTGGAAGAGCGCCATACCAATCCGCTCAAAATCTGCCACGGCGGCATGCTGGCAACCTTTGCCGACATGCTGATTCCGTGCGCCTCGATGTACCAAAGCGAGATGGAACGCCGCTTTTTGCCCACCATCAGCCTGCAAATCGACTACATGGGCGCCGCCCCGCTGGGCGCCTGGATTCAGGGCGAGGCCGATGTACTGCGCACCACCCGCAACATGCTGTTTGGTCAGGGCCTGGTCAGTGCCGATGGTCAGCCGGCCTTGCGGGTGAGCGGCATCTTCAAAATGGGGCCGGTGATTGGCGACGGGCGCGCCACCGACCCGTTGGGTTTGAGGTAACCCGCCGCCGCCCTGCGGTTTTAAGGCTCGTGGAAAATAATGGCTTTCCCCTGCGTTGTCCGTAAATCGGCAGACGCTGCTTCCCATCACCGGAGTTTTCCTTGAATCGCCTTGCCTTTGCCCTTTCCCGCGTGACCCTGGTGTCCGGACTGTCTGTCTCTCTGATTCCCTTGAGCCAGGCGCAAGACGTGCCCGGCGACGCGCAGGGGCCTGCGCCCGGCGCGCGTCTGGAGCGGGTGGAAATCATGGCGCGCCAGCCCACCGATAACGACTTGCGCCGCCGCTCCCAGGTCGCCAAACAGGTCTATGGCCGGGAGGAAATGGATAAATATGGCGATACCAACCTGGCAGATGTTCTCAAGCGCCTGCCCGGTGTCAACATGCAGGGCAATGCTCCCCGCATGCGGGGCCTGGGCGCCGGCTACACCCAGGTGCTGCTCAATGGCGACCCGGCACCGCCCGGTTTTGCCCTGGACCAGCTGGACCCTGCTCAAGTGGAGCGCATTGAGGTCACCAAAGGCACCACGGCAGACCAAAGCGCCCAGGCCGTGGCCGGCTCCATCAACATCATCCTGAAAGATGCGCCTCGCGCCTCGCAGCGCGATGTGCGTCTGGGGTTGGGCTACAACGCAGATCGGCCTATTGCCTCGGGCACGTTCACTTTTGGGGAGCGGTGGGGTGGCGTCTCGCTGTCCCTGCCGATTTCGGTGTTTGAGTGGCGCCGGCTCAGCCAGACTGTGGTGGACCGAACCCAACCGGGCACAGACCGGTTGCCGTCACGGTCTGAACAATCAGGCGACCAACTCTCGTATGGCCAGGGTTTCAACATGGGGCCGCGTCTGAACTGGCGCATCAGCGATGACGAGACCCTGACCTGGCAATCATTTTTGCAGCGGGGTGACTGGAACAACCGCGTGAATTATGTGAATCAGGTGCTGAGCGGCTCGCCCAGCCTGGAGGATGACGGCAACACGCGGGGGACCTGGCAAAACGTGCGCAGCAATTTGCAATGGGTCAACCACTACAGCGCGGCAGACCGCCTGGAGCTCAAGGCCGGCTTGCGCTCCTCAAAAGGCACCTCTGACAGCCAGACTGTGCGCGACGGCTTGCCCCAACGCCGCGCCATTGGCGACAACAGCGACACCGGGCTGACCCAGGCCGGTAAATACAGTCGCTTGCTCAATGACGCGCACAGCCTCACGGCGGGTTGGGATCTGGAGTGGCGCGAGCGTGAAGAAAAGAGAACCGTCACCGAGCGCGGCTTGGCCCAGGTCTCGGAGCTGGAGGGTCAGCCCTTTGCCGCGCGCATTGTGCGCCAGGCGCTCTTTATTCAGGACGAGTGGGAGATCAACAAGCAATGGTCCAGCTACCTGGGCCTGCGCGGTGAACGCATCGAGACCCAAAGCCAGGGCACAGGCCTGATGCTGACCAACACCAGCAGCGTCATCACGCCCATGTGGCACCTCAATTACAAGCTCACGCCGACCGGGCGCGACATGGTTCGCGCCAGCGTCTCGCGCAGTTACAAGGCGCCAACCCCCGCGCAGTTGCTGGCCCGTCCCGCGATCAGCAGCCTGTTCCCTGACACCACCACCCGCAACACCGAGCTCTCCCCCGACCGTCAGGGCAACCCCTACCTGACCCCCGAACTTGCGACCGGGCTGGATGTCGCCTTTGAAAAATACTTGCCCGCTGGCGGGCTGGTCAGCGTGGCCGTGTTTCACCGCAGTGTCAATGATCTGGTGCGCAACGTGACCTCGCTGCAAACCGTGAGTTGGGCGCAGATCCCGCGCTGGGTGTCTCAACCGGTCAATTTCTCCAAGGCGCAAACGAGCGGGCTGGAGCTGGAGGTCAAGGGCCGTGCTGCCGAGCTGCTGCCTGCCGTGTTTGATCTCAAAACGCCTTTGAATTTGCGCAGCTCGCTCAGTTTTTACCGCTCCCGGGTGGCGGCATTGGTCGGCCCCAACAACCGGCTGGACGGGCAGCAACCCTGGTCGGGCACCTTCGGGTTTGACTACCGCTTTGCCGACAAGCCCCTGACCGTGGGTGGTAGCCTGGCCTTCACGCCCGGCTACCTGACCCAACAAACGGCCCAGCAGTCGCTGGATGTGTCGCGTGTTCGCAGTGCGGATGTGTTTGCGCAGTGGGTCTTCAGCCGCAGTCTGTCGCTGCGGGTGTCGGCCACCAATCTGGCGCCTCTGGATTCGCTGTCGCAAACTGTGTTTGGCACTGACAGTGGCAGCAGCACCCTGAGCCGGGGGCGCACCAGTTTCAATGCCGGGTTGGAGATGAAACTATAGGTTTTAAAGCCTTTTAGGGCTCTAGCCAGCGTGTTGATTGCCTTGAGTGCTATTGATTTTTACCGGCGAGGAGGGCGGTGGCAAGACTTGCCAGGGCGGACCTGGCCTACAAAAATTGCAGGTCATCTGTCGGGCTCAATTGCTATATAAATTAGCTATAAGACCCATATAAATCGCCGGCTAGAGGTTATTTTTGTTCTGGAAGTGGCTGGGGGACTGCCCCATGGCGGACTTGAACATGGCCGAGAACGCGCTGTCGCTGGTGTAACCGCTGGCGCTGGCTACCTGGCTCACGGGCGCGCCGCGTGCCAGCATCGGCAGGGCGTGTGCCAGTACCGCTTGCTGTCGCCATTGCGGGTAGCTGGTGGCCAGCTCGGTTCTGAACAGTCGGGCGACAGTACGCTCGCTGGCACCGATGTGCGCAGCCCAGTCCGACAGCGTGCCCCGCTTGCCCGGTGAGCGCAGCACGGCTTCGCACAGGGAGCGCAAGCGCTTGTCCCGCGGCAGAGGCACGCCCAGGGTCTGGGTGTCGGCATGGGTGATTTCGTGCAGGGTGAGCGCCATGAGGGCGTCATCCCGCACGCCTTCGGGGGAGCCCTGCAGCGCGTGAATCAGCTCGCGCAGCAGACTGCTCACCACCAGCACCCGGCAGCCCAGCCAGTTGGCAGGCGTGGCGCTGGGATCGAGGTAAACGGTGCGCAGCTCGGTGGCCTCCAGCACCGTGACGGCGTGGCTGGCCCGGGGCGGAATCCACACCGCACGCGAGGGCGGCAAGATGAAGGTGGTGTGCGTGTCACGCTCGGTCACGGTTACCTGAATCAGCCCGCTGGCACAGTACGCCAGTTGGGCCCACGGGTGGTGGTGCGGTTCAAAGTGGGCGTCCACCACCAGCGCGCGTGAGCGGCTTCGCACGGGGCGCTCGGGCGTGGGGGCCACGGGGTCGGTGTTGCCGATGAGCTGGGGTTTGAGTGGGCTGATGTGTCGCAAGGTGATTTTCTCGGGCTTGGCAGGTATTCGCTAATTATTGTCTTTTTGTCGTATTTAAGCCCTGGCGGCTCGCCTTACCATGGTCGCATGACCACTGCCACGCTCCACCCGCCCATCGCTGTCCCCTTGAGGCAAGATGCCTCCATCATTGGGCTGGTCGGCCTGGCCCATGCCAGCTCGCATTTTGCCCACCTGATGCTGCCGCTCCTGTTTCCTGTGTTCATGGTCGAGTTCGGGCTGAGTTACTCGGAGCTGGGCCTGTTGATGACGACGTTTTTTGTGGTGTCGGGGCTGGGTCAGGCCTCAGCCGGCTTTGTGGTGGACCGCTTGGGTGCCAGGCCGCTCATGTTTGGCGCCCTGTGCATTTTTATTGTGGCCTGTGTGCTGGGTTCCATGGTGAATGGCTACGCGAGCCTGTTCGCGGTGGCAGCGTTGGCGGGTTTGGGTAACGCCACCTTTCACCCGGTCGATTTCACCATCCTGAACCAGCGGGTCTCGGGTCCGCGCCTGGGCCACGCCTTCAGCGCCCATGGTTTGAGCGGCAACCTGGGCTGGGCCACCGCCCCCGTCTTTTTTGCGACCATCAGCAGCCTGTACCACTGGCGGACCGCATTTCTGGCTGCTGCTGTGATGTACGCGTGCATCCTGACTCTACTGGTGGTGAAGCGGGACAAGCTGAGCACAAAAGTGGTCATGCGCCACATCGATGCACCCGTTGAGCACGACATGGCTTTCATGAAACTGCCGGTGGTGTGGTGGTGCTTTGGCTTCTTTTTGTTGTCCACCATGACGCTGGCGGTGGTGCAGAGTTTTTCGGTGTCGATCCTGAAAGCCATGCACGGCATCAGCTTTGAGGCCGCCACCCTGACGCTCACCGCCTACATGCTGTGCGGGGCCGTGGGCATGTTTGTGGGTGGCTTTATCGCCACTCGCCAGGTCAGCAGCGACCGGGTGGTGGCGGTGTCCATGAGCACAGCGGCTGCCTTATTGGCATTGTGCGGGCTGGGCCTGTTTGGCGCGATGGGCACCATGGTGGTGCTGGCGGGCACCGGCTTTGCCGTGGGCATCGGTGGCCCCTCGCGCGACATGATGATCAAAAAAGCCACACCCCAGGGCGCAACAGGCCGGGTGTACGGCATGGTGTACTCGGGCCTGGATGTGGGCTTTGCCATTTCGCCCGTCGTTTTTGGCGTCTTTATGGACCGGGGCTGGTACGGTGCCACCCTGATCGGCGCGGCCGCCGTGCTGCTGCTGAGCGTCGTGGCGGCTCTGGGCGTGGGGCGCCGCACAACGCCGCGAACGGTGCCTGCCTGACCTCTTTCACAAACATCAACGATCAAATACAACATGACAACAAAAATTGCTGGCCACCTGCTGGTGGAGTGCCTTGTGGCCCAAGGGGTCACGCATGCTTTTGGCGTGCCAGGCGAGAGTTACCTGGCGGTGCTGGACGGCTTTCACCTCCACCGGGATCAGATCCAGTTCATCATCAACCGCCAGGAGGGCGGCGCGGCTTTCATGGCCGAGGCCCATGGCAAGTTGACTGGGCGCCCAGGCGTGTGTTTTGTGACCCGGGGGCCGGGAGCTACCAATGCCTCGATTGGCGTGCACACGGCGTTTCAGGACTCCACCCCCATGGTCTTGTTTGTAGGCGATGTGGCCAGCGACACGCGTGACCGCGAGGCCTTTCAGGAGGTCGACTACCTGAGCTTCTTCGGGCCGAGCACCAAGGGTTTTGCCAAGCGCGTGGAGCGCATCGACGACGCCCGGCGCATCCCCGAATACGTGGCGCGCGCCTTTGCCACGGCGATGAACGGCCGGCCCGGCCCGGTGGTGCTGGTGCTGCCCGAGGACATGCTGACCCAAGCCGTGGTCGCTGCGGCCTCTGGTGCGGTGCCGCAAGCCCTGCCACGGGTGGCCGCAGTAGAGGCCTGGAGTGACCCAGGCTCTTTGCGCACGCTGCGTGAGATGTTGTTAAAGTCAAAACAGCCCTTGGTGATTGCCGGCGGTGGTGGCTGGACGGTGCAAGCGGCCCAGGCCTTGCAACGGTTTGCCGAGAACTGGAAACTGCCCGTGGGCAATTCGTTTCGTTTTCAGGATACCTTTGACAACCACCACCCGCTGTATGCGGGCGACGTGGGTATTGGCATCAACCCCAAACTGGCCCAGCGCGTCAAAAACAGTGATCTGATCATTGCCATCGGCCCCCGGCTGGGCGAGATGACGACGGGCGGCTACACCTTGCTAGAAGCCCCCAGGCCCAAACAAACCCTGGTGCACATTCACGCCAGTGCCGAGGAACTCAACCGGGTCTATCAGGCAGACTTGGCCATCAACGCAACCATGAACGCCGCAGCCCGCTCGCTGGAGGTGCTGACCGCCCCGGTGGACGTGGTGTGGGAAGACTGGACAGAAGCGTGCCACGCCGATTACCTCGCCAATTTGGTGCCGCAGGCCCTGCCGGGCGATATCGACATGCCGGCGGTGGTGGCGACGCTGCAAAAGCACCTGCCCCTGGACGCGGTGCTGACCAATGGGGCGGGCAACTTCGCCAGCTGGATGCATCGCTTCTACCAACATCACGGGCTGGCCAAAGGCTTCAAGACGCAACTGGCACCCACCAACGGTGCCATGGGCTATGGAGTGCCCGCTGGCATTGCAGCCGCCATCACGACCGGGCGGTTGGCCTTCACCATCGCCGGCGACGGAGATTTTTTGATGAACGGTCAAGAGTTGGCCACTGCCACCCAATATGGTGCCAAGACCATCATCGTGCTGCTCAACAACAGCATGTTTGGCACCATCCGAATGCACCAGGAGCGCGAGTATCCGCAGCATGTGACCGGAACAGCGCT
>JBIIVW010000341.1:0-3471 GCA_044339205.1 Rhodoferax sp.
CCGGTGATGGTGATGCAGTCGCCGTGAAGCAGACCGGCGGACAGCAGCATTTTCATGACTTGCGGAATGCCGCCAGCTTGGTGCAAGTCCACCGCCAGGTATTGGCCACTGGGTTTCAGGTTACACAACACAGGAGTTTTGACGCGCACGCGCTCGAAGTCGTCAATGGTCCACTCCACGTCAGCCGCATGCGCAATCGCCAAAAAGTGCAGCACGGCGTTGGTGGAGCCACCTGTTGCCATGATCACGGCCACTGCGTTCTCGATTGATTTGCGTGTCACGATGTCGCGCGGCTTCAGGTCTTTCTTGATGGCTTCGACCAGCACACGGGCTGATTCTTTGGCGGAATGAACCTTCTCGTCATGCGGGTTGGCCATGGTGGAGGAGTAGGGCAAAGAGATGCCCAGCGCCTCAAAGGCCGAACTCATGGTGTTGGCGGTGTACATGCCACCGCAGGAACCCGTGCCGGGAATGGCGCGGCGTTCGATTTGCAGCAGATCTTCGTCGCTCAAGCGGCCAGCGGCGTTCTCGCCTACGGCTTCAAACACACTCACGATGTTCAGCTCTTTGCCTTGGTAATGGCCGGGCAAAATGGTGCCGCCATAAACGAAGATTGCGGGCACATTGGCGCGCAGCATGCCCATCAGGCCGCCGGGCATGTTTTTGTCGCAGCCGCCAATCACGACCACGCCATCCATCCACTGGCCCTGCACGCAGGTCTCGATGCAGTCAGAGATCACTTCGCGGCTGACCAGGCTGTACTTCATGCCCTCGGTGCCCATGGCGATGCCGTCGCTGATGGTGGGTGTGCCGAAGGTTTGCGCCTTGCCACCGGCTTCTTCAATGCCTGCCACGGCCGCATCGGCCAGTTTTTGCAGGCCGCTGTTGCAGGGGGTGATGGTGCTGTGGCCATTGGCCACGCCAATCATGGGCTTTTTGAAGTCCTCGGTCTCGTAACCCAGGGCGTAATACATGGAGCGGTTTGGCGCGCGGGACTTGCCCTCGGTGATGTTTTTGGAGCGCGGGTTCAGGATGACGGGTTGGGTGGTCATGGGTGTCTCTGGTGGAGTTGGTGTCTATTCGCCCATCTATTTTAAGGAACAGAAAGCGGTGCGCCCATGCGTGCACAATGCCGGGCATGCTGATTCATCCTGAAATTAACCCGGTTGCCCTGCAACTCGGACCCCTGGCCGTCCATTGGTACGGTCTGACCTACCTCGCCGCATTTGGCTTGTTCATGTTGTTGGGCTTTCGGCGCTTGCGCCATCAGCCTTTTGCTGCCATCGCCGGTGAGGGCGCGTGGAGCCGCCGCGATGTGGAAGACATCTTGTTTTTGGGGGTAATGGGTGTGGTGCTGGGCGGGCGCGTGGGCTACTGCCTGTTTTACAAGCCGGCCTACTACCTGAGCCATCCGCTGGAGATTTTGGCGGTGTGGCAAGGTGGCATGAGTTTCCATGGCGGCATGCTGGGGGTGATTGTGGCCATGATCTGGTTTGCCAGGTCTCGTCACAAGCCCTGGCTGCAAGTTGCTGATTTTGTGGCGCCCTGCGTCCCCACCGGCTTGGCAGCGGGGCGGCTGGGTAACTTTATTAACGGTGAGTTGTGGGGCCGCGTGAGCAGTCCTGATTTGCCCTGGGGGATGGTGTTTCGGGGGGCGGGCGACTTGCCGCGCCACCCGTCGCAGGTATACCAGTTCTTGCTGGAAGGTCTGCTGTTGTTTGTGCTGCTCTGGTTTTACGCACGCAAAGAGCGTAAGGAGGGCCAGGTGGCGGCCATGTTCCTGGTGGGCTACGGCGTGTTTCGCTTTGTGGCGGAATTCTTCCGCGAGCCCGATGCGCATTTGGGTATTTTGTCCTTGGGCTTGAGCATGGGCCAGTGGTTGTGCGTGCCCATGATTCTGGGGGGCTTGGCGATGTGGCGGTGGGCGCAGGTCCGCGCAGTCCACTGACCCCTGATTTTCCGACTGATCGAGGGTTTATCCCGAGAAAAAATACCTTGCCAGGTGTCTTTTGGCCTTTCATAATTATGCGTAATTATGAAAACACATCCTCCTGAATCAAGCCTGACTCCTTGGTCACCGGTCATCACGCCGAGCCGCTGATGCGCCTGGTTCACAACTCTTTGCATGAAGAAGTGGCTGTTTTGCTACGCGACCGTATTTTTGACGGCAGCCTGGGCCCAGGCAGCTTCATTGACGAGGTCGCCCTGTGCGACACCTTGAAGATTTCCCGCACACCCCTGCGCGAGGCGCTCAAAGTGCTGGCCGTCGAGGGCTTGGTGCGCCATGAGCCGCGTCGGGGGAGCTTTGTCAATGAGGTGACTGAGCAGGATCTGGACGAGATTTTCCCGGTGATGGCCTTGCTGGAGGGGCGCTGCGCTTTTGAGGCGGCACGCCACGCCAGTGATGCCGACATTGCTGCACTGGACGTGCTGCACGAACGCCTCAAGGCCCACGCAGATGCCGGGCGCATTCATGATTACTACGCCACCAATTTCAGCATTCATGAGGCCATCATCACGCTCGCCGACAACCGTTGGCTGGCGATGGTGATAGCCGATTTGCGCAAGATTCTCAAACTCGCCCGCTTGCAGCAGTTGCGTGCGCCGGGCCGACTGGCGCAAAGCCTGAACGAGCATCTGGCGATTTACGCTGCGCTGCGTGCCCGCGACTGTGAAGGCGCCGACGCCGCCATGCGCACCCACCTTACCCGTCAGCGCGAAGCGCTGCGCGAACTGGCCCGAGACCAAAAAAGCAGGCAATTAGCATGAATACTTCAGACTGGATCAGTCGCAACGTCTCCAAATTGCTCCCTGCAACGGTTTTGAAGCAAAATAATCCTCCAGCCTGCGAATCCATTGCGTTGGATGCTACTAATAAAGTACCTTCGGGCGACGGCGCTCCGGCCAGTGCGAAGCCCGCAGTCCTTCTGGACAGTGCCGCAGCGGGCCAAGTCACCAGCCGTCTGGGTCTGCGCTCCACGCAGGAGCGGCTGGCCGGCACCTTTCGGCGCCAGGGGGAGGCGCTGTCACCGCGCGAGCTGCGCCGCACGCTGGCCGAGTTGCAGGCGGTGGTGGACAACCAGGTGAGCGAGGTTGAGGGTGGGTTGCGCGCCAAGGCCCTCACCCAGTGGTACGCCCAGGCTGAAGCGGTCCAGCGGCGTGACTTCTGGCTCTTGATGAGCGAGCAGTTCACGGCCGACCCCGGCACGGTCAAGCAGGCCCAGGCACGTTTTGCCGCCGCTGTCGGCACGCCAGATGAGGCGGCCGCCGAGGTGCAGTACCGGCGCGCGACCGTCTCGCCGCGCCGGCGTTTGCTGCAGCGCTTCAGCGCGTTCCCCGAGGGCATCCGGTTTTTGGTGGACTTGCGGGCCGACATGCTGCCCCACCTCAAGGCCGACAAGCGCTTGCAGGCCCTGGATGTGGAGATGGAATACATGTTCTCCACCTGGTTTGACGTGGGTTTTCTGGACC
>JBIIVW010000340.1:0-3471 GCA_044339205.1 Rhodoferax sp.
GTTGCCAGCAGCAGCGGCAGCCCGACCGGCAGCAGCCAGATCAGGGCGCTGGCGTCAATCATGGCGATGCCGGCGGCCAGTGCCACGATCACCAGGCCCATGGGCGCGAGTTGTGTCAGCGCATGGCGCCACGGCACGGCAGCTGCTTCGCGCGGGGGCGATTTCCACTCCAGCTTCAGACCGGTCAGCGCCACCACCACGAACAGCGAGTGCGCCACCATGCGGATTGGGGCTTGCAGCAAGGCAATCAGGGTTTCCAGCAAGGCGCTGCGCAGCAGGTTGAACGTACCGCCAAAAGCCTGTTGCTGGCGGTTGATCAGCACGGCGGCCAGACCCATGAGGCGCGGCAGAAACAGCATGCTTAGCGTCCAGGCCCACAGCGACACCAGTTCGCCCGGCAGCGGCAGCCAGTTGGCAATCATCGGCGAGCCCGACAGCCACAGCGCCGTGCCCAGCGTCATGAAGCACAACCATATCGGTGCGGACAGATAAGCCATGGCACCGGTGGCAAACATGGAGCGGTGTACCGGATGAATGCCGGGTTCGGCGATCAGGCGCGAGTTTTGCAGATTGCCCTGGCACCAGCGGCGATCGCGCTGCAGTTCGGCCAGCAGATCCGGCGGTTGCTGCTCGTAGCTGCCCACCAGGTCGGCCACCAGCCAGACGTGGTAGCCGGCGCGGCGCATCAGGGCGGCTTCGACGAAGTCATGCGACATGATGCTGCCCGACATGCCGCCGGTGCCGGCAATGCGCGCCAGCGCGCAATGTTCCATGAAGGGCGCGACGCGGATGATGGCGTTGTGGCCCCAGTAGTGCGACTCGCCCATTTGCCAGAACTGCATGCCCAGCGTGAACAGGCGACCCGTTACGCGCGAGGCAAACTGCTGCGCCCGGGCGTGCAGGGTGACGTGGCCGATGGCCTGGGTGGCGGTCTGGATGATGCCGGCGCTGGGGTTGGCTTCCATCAGCTTGACCATGGCCACCAGGCAGTCGCCGCTCATCACGCTGTCGGCATCGAGCACCACCATGTAGCGGTAGTCCTTGCCCCAACGGCGGCAGAAGTCGGCCACGTTGCCGGCCTTGCGGTCGGTGCGGCGTTTGCGCAGGCGGTAATACACCTCGATTTGCGGTTGGTCGGGCTGGCTGGCGAGCTGGGCGCGCAAGTCTTCCCAGGCCGAGCGTTCGGCTTTCTGGATGGCGGGGTCGTTGCTGTCAGACAGCACAAACACGTCAAAGGCGCGCACATGCGCCGTCAGCGCGACCGATTCGCAGGTGGCGCGCAGGCCGGCAAACACCGTGCGCACATCTTCATTGCAGATCGGCATGATGATGGCGGTGCGGGTGGTGGCTTTCAGCGTGTGGTGCTGGACATTCTTGGCTGACAGGCTGTGCTTGTCGCCCCGCACCAGCACGTAAAAACCCATCATCGCGGTCATGAACCCGGTCACGACCCAAGCCGACAGCAGGGCGAACAGCGCGGCCTGACCGTACTGCAGATAGACGTTGCCGTAATCGGGCTGCAAGTCGGCAAAAAAGATCGTGGAGAGGGCCGTGCTGATCAAGGTCAGCAGAATGAACACGGTGCGTCGGCGTTGGGCGGCCTGCTGCCAGGGCTGCGGCTTTTCAGCCGTCAACCAGGAGGGCGCCAGCTTGGCGGGGGTGCGTCCCACCAACTTGAGGGCCGGCAGCAGGGCGGCGCTGGCCAGGCTGTTCCAGAAACCGCGCCATGGCCGCGGCACCATGGTGCCGCGATTGATCGGTGGCGCGGTCACGGCGTTCGGGTGACGTTCTTCCCGCAAGGTGCTGCGTCCGCTGGCTGGCATTAAGGTGTGATCAGGTTGGTCCATGTTTCGCTCAGTGTTTGGTTGTTGTGTTGGAGGAAGGCGCGCAGTTCAATGGGTTGCTCCGGCTGGAGTCGCTGAACGCGCAAAGTCATGCGCCAGGCGCCGGTGGCAGGGTTTTTGTAAACCAGGCTTTCAGTCACGCGGCCATTGGCGCTGGCAGTGGCGATGGCCTGCACCGGCGCGTCGTCGGGCAAGGCGTCCAGGGCTGGGCCGGCAAAGTCGATCGTGAACTGGGTTTGCTGGCCCAGGGCCTCGGTGCCGAGCTTGGTGTAGCCGGTGCCGCGGCGTGATTGCGTCACCCAGCCATTGGGGGGCAATTGCTGGTTTTTGCCCTGCCAGTGAATGGTGTAGGCGAAATCCAGCGACTGACCGGGCTTGGGGCTTTTGGCTGGCACCCAATAGGCGGCTATGTTGTCGTGGGTTTCGTCCGGCGTGGCAAATTGCAGCAGTTCGACCCGGCCGGCACCCCAGTCGCCCAGCGGCGTCACCCAGGCGCTGGGCCGGAGTTCATAGCGGGCTTCGGTGTCCTCAAAGCTCTTGAAGTCGCGGTCGCGCTGCATCAGGCCGAATCCCTTCAGGCTTTTCATGCTGAACGAGGTGGTGAGCGCAGACGTGGTGTTTTGCAGTGGACGCCACAGCCATTCGCCTTCGCCAGTGGCAACCATCAAGCCGTCGGAGTCATGCACTTCCGGGCGGAAGTCGCCCGGGCGGGGCTGGTTCTCGCCAAAGTAAAACATGCTGGTCAGCGGCGCCATGCCCAGCGTCGCCACCGGGGTGTCGGTTGAGCGCATGAAGACGCGGGCATGGACCTCGGTCACAGTCTGCTCGCCGGGTGTGATGTCGAAACGGTAGGCGCCGGTCATGCGCGGCGAATCCATCAGCGCATAAATGGTGAGCTTCTTGGCATTGCCGGTCGGCTTGTCAAGCCAGAACTCGGTAAAGCGGGGAAATTCTTCCTTGGTGCTGCCTGCCGTATCCACCGCCAGCCCGCGTGCCGACAGGCCATAGCGCTGACCGGCGCCCAGCGCCCGGAAGTAGCTGGCCCCGGAGAAGACGACCAATTCGTCCTTGTAGGTGGGCGAGTTCAAATGGTTGAAGGCGCGCAGGCCGCCGTAGCCCAGGTTGCCCCACTGTTGTGGTGACACCTTGTTCTTTCCGAAGTTGAAGTCGGCCGGGTTGTAGGGAATCGGCTTGATACCCTGAGCGGTGATTTCATGGACGCGAACAGAGTCGCCGCTTTTCCCGACGTGGAAAAAATTGGCCTCAAACGGCAGCTTGTCCCCCCGCCACAGGGTGCGGTCCGCTTTGAAACGGATGTCGCGGTAACCGTCGTAATCGAGATTGGCGAGTTCCGCCGGAATGACGTGGGAAGCGGGCTTGAACGGGGCCTGGGCTTGCTTTTCGGCCCGCCCGGCGACATCATCGAGATTCCATGCCTGCGCCTGACTGGCGGCAAGGGCCAGTAAAGCGGCGCAGGTCACGGTGGCCAGCCGGGCCTGAAAGGACGGTTGGTGAATGGGAAAATAAGGGATGCAATAAGTGGGCATGCCATCACTACTGCAAATCCTATGCCAGCCTCAAAAAGCCCAATTAAATCAACGACTTGGCAATATTTTTAATATTCTGG
>JBIIVW010000342.1:0-3470 GCA_044339205.1 Rhodoferax sp.
CAAATGCCTGCTGATTTTCTTCACGCCACTGTGCCCAATAACGCCGTTTCACCTCTTCCTGCAAGAAGGCATCCACAGTTTTTGATAAATTCATGCCCAACTTTTTGGCTTGTTCCAGCGTGTGGGCATTGATGGACAGGTTGACCGGGCGCTTTGGGCTGTCGGTAGGTTGGTTTCGCATGGCATGCCCTCAGATATGTGCATAGATCATGCGTACGATTTTAGGCGCATGGCGGGTGCAAGGCACCGCCTTCAGTCAAATTCGAACCACGCGCCCCGGATTCATCAAATTGTGCGGGTCCAGGGCTTTTTTGATGGCACGCATCATGTTGAGTGCCACGGGCGACTTGTGTTTTTCCAGCTTGTCCACTTTCAGGCTGCCCACGCCGTGCTCGGCCGAGATCGAGCCGGCAAAGGCGTCTACTGAGTCGAATACCAGCGTATTGACCTGGTCCTCAAAGTCGCGCAAGAAGACCGCGCTGTCCGAGCCCGCGGGGGCCTGCACGTTGTAGTGCAGGTTGCCATCCCCCAGGTGACCGAAGTTGACCAAACGCACGCCGGGGATCGCTTGCTGCAGCAAGCCGTCGGTGACGCGCACGAACTCGGGGATGCGCGACACCGCAATGGAGATATCGTGTTTGATGTTCAGGCCCTCTTCCGCCTGGGCCATGGGAATGGTTTCACGCAGATGCCACAAGTGGTTGGCCTGAGACAGGTTCTCGGCGATGACCGCATTGCTGATGACCTCTTTTTCAAGGGCGGTTTCCAGCAACCCTTCAAATTGCGCCCGGGCATGGGCTTCGCTCTCAAAGTCGGAGTTTTCCAGCAAGACAAAAAAGGGCGAATCCAGCGGCAAGGGCAGGCTCAGGTGGGGGAAGTGCCTGGCCACCAGGCTCAAAGCAAAGTCGCCCATCACCTCGAACCCGGTCAGACCTGCGCCGAGGTGACGGTGTGCCAGGCTCAGCAACTGCACGGCGTGGTCCAGCGAAGGCACGGCTGTCCAGGCGGTGAGCTGGGCTGCAGGCAGGGGGTAGAGTTTCATTGTGGCTGCGGTGATGATGCCCAGCGTGCCCTCGGAGCCGACCAATAGGTTGCGCAGGTCGTAGCCCGTGTTGTCCTTGCGCAGACCGGTGAGGCCGTGCCAGATCTCGCCTTGCGCGGTCACCACTTCCAGCCCCAGGCAGAGGTCACGTGTGTTGCCAAACCGCACCACCTGCGTGCCGCCGGCGTTGGTACCGAGGTTGCCGCCAATCGTGCAGGTGCCCTCGGCGGCCAGGCTCAGTGGAAACAGCAGGTTGGACGCCTGCGCGTGGTCTTGCAGGTTTTGCAGGATGCAGCCCGCCTCCACCGTCATGGTCAGGTTGGCCGCGTCCAGCGCGCGAATGGTGTTCATGCGCTGCAGGCTCAGCACGATCTGGTGGCCCGAGCCATCGGGGGTAGCGCCCACAGCCAGGCTGGTGTTGCCGCCCTGGGGCACGATGCTCACGGGCGCGTCGGGGTGGAGTGTCACGTAAGCGGCACAGGCCCTGACGACCCGGGCGACCTCTTCGGTGGAGCCGGGGCGCACCACGGCCAAGGCCTTGCCGCGCACGCGTTTGCGCCAGTCCTGCTCCCAGGCGCTCAGGTCGCCATCAGTGAACACATGGGCTGCGCCCACGATGTGGCGAATCTCGTTCAACAAGTTGTGCATGAGTTCAGCTTTCTTTGACGACGTTTTGCAGGCGCAGGCGCACATGCATTGCGCAGGCCACGAAGAGCGCCAGGCACAGCACCACCTCAATCATGGCCAAGTAATTGCCCGGCGCCTTGTCGCTGTAAGCGCGCACCACGCCTTCGGTGAAATACAGCCAAACCAGCAGGGTGACCCAGCGGTAGGTGTACATGCGGTTTTTCAGCAGCCCCGCCAGCGGCACGCACAGCGGCAGCACTTTGAGCGCAATCCAGGAGCCGCCCGGGCGCAGGGGGGCGAGCACCAGCTCCCAAGCCAGACCCAGGATGATGAGGCCCAGCAAGCTCCCCACCGCGAGGACGCGGGTGGTGGTGACCAGGGAGGATGACGATTTTTGATCTGCGGCTTGGGGTGTATTCATTGGAATGGCATCATACCGGCCATGAAGTTGAATGCCCCCCCGTCAGGCACAAGGCCCCTGAGGCTGGATGACTTGCTCAAAACCCTCTCCGAGTTTCCCTGGAAGAGCACGGCGCGCACGCTGCGCGAGCGCTTTTCCGAGGATCGCCTGGGCCTGACCGCCAGCAGCCTGACCTTCACCACCATCATGGCGCTGGTGCCCCTGGTGACTGTGGCGCTGGCGGTATTTACCGCCTTCCCCATGTTTGCCCAGCTCCAGGGCGGGCTGCAGCAGTGGCTGGTGACCAGCCTGATACCCGACAACATTTCCCGCCAGGTGCTGGGCTACCTGACCCAATTTGCGGGCAAGGCCAGCCGGCTGGGCGTCGTGGGCCTGGCCTTGCTGCTGGCAACGGCGCTGGCGCTGATTCTCACCATCGACCACACCCTCAACAGCATCTGGCGCGTGCGCAAGCGGCGCCATTTTGGACAGCGGGTGCTGGTGTATTGGTCGGCCTTGACCTTGGGGCCGGTGGTGCTGGGCGTGAGCTTGTCCGTCACCTCTTACGCCATTTCTGCCTCCCGGGGCATTGTGGGCGTGATGCCTGACAGCCTTGAAATTTTGCTCGAAGCCTTGCAGTTTGGATTGCTGGCGGGCGGCTTGGCCGCGATGTACCACTATGTTCCCAATGCCCATGTGAAATGGCGCCACGCGTGGGCGGGTGGTTTGTTTGTGGCCGCAGGCATTGAGCTCGCCAAGAAGTTGCTGGCGGCCTACCTGGGCATGGTGCCCACCTATTCGGTGATGTATGGTGCGTTTGCCACCGTGCCGATTTTGCTGATCTGGATTTATGTGGTCTGGGTCATTGTGCTGCTGGGCGCTGTGATTGCGGCTTACCTGCCCAGCTTGCTCTCCGGGGTGCGGGTCCGCGCCAAATCGCAGGGCTTGCCGTTTCAGCTCGCACTGGAGACCTTGCAGCAGCTCCAGGCGGTGCGTCACGCCGTGGATAAGGGCTTGACCGTGGAGGCACTCGTTGGGCGCTTGCGGGTGGATGCCTTGCAACTGGAGCCCGTGCTGGAGGTGCTGTGCGAGCTGGATTGGGTGGGGCAACTGGATGAAGAGGTCAGGGGGCAAACAGCGCGCTACGTGATGCTGGCTGACCCCGGCACCACCCAGCTGGAACCCCTGCTCAACGCGCTGCTGCTGACAGAGGATGAGGCGATTCGAAATTTTTGGATAAACAGCCGCTGGCCGGCGATGTTATTGGCTCAGGCTATCTAAATCGATAGCGAATGCTGCCCTCGGCCCGGCTACTGCAGCCGCATGGTGATTGTTTCGTTATCCGGAACAGGGTAGTGACTCGTCTGGGACTGTGAACGCAGGCTGATCGCGTCTATAGTC
>JBIIVW010000343.1:0-3443 GCA_044339205.1 Rhodoferax sp.
GACCCTGCACGCCGCTGGGCAAGGTTTGGCGCATGTCCCCGATGCGCTTGCGCACCGCGTACCAGATCTCGGGCACCTGGGCCGAGCGGGTCGAGTCCTTTACCTGAAACAAAATGGTGGACTCACCGGGCTTGGAATAACTGCGAATCTTGTCGGCGGCGGGCACCTCCTGCAAGGTGCGCTCGATTTTGTCAGCCACCTGCTCCGCCATTTGCTGCGCCGTGGCCCCGGGCCAGAAGGTGCGCACCACCATCAACCGGAAGGTGAATGGCGGGTCTTCGTCCTGACCCAGCTGAAAGTAGGACACCCCACCCAACAGCAGCAGCACAATCAGCAGATAGCGGGTAAAAGCCGCATGGTCCAGGGCCCAACGGGACAGGTTGAAACCCGCTTTTGGTTGTTCTTGGTTCATGGCTGCCTCACTTTGCGCTGGCGGCAATGGCTGGCAAGGGCGCGGCAGAAGCGGGTGCAACGTCATTAACTCCTGATTTAGTAGCATCCACCCCTTTATTTACGCCGGCTAGAGCCTGATTTTCTCTATAAATCGTCACTTTTTGACCCGGTGACAACACATGCACCCCCGCAGACACCACCTGCATGCCAGGCTGCAGGCCCGAGGCCACCACCACGTCATTGCCATCGGCTGTCGCGATCTGAATTTTTTGCAGTTTCACGGTCATGCTGGCCGCATCCAGCACCCAGACGGCTGTGGCGTTGCCATCCTGGCGCAAAGCGCTGGTCGGCAACTTGATGACCTGCGGGATGGCGCTCTCGGGCACCTGCGGGATCACCGTGACGGTGCTGCCCAACGCCAGGCTCTCGCTGGCAGGTAGAGACACCTTGACCTGAAAAGTACGGGTCACCGGGTCAGCGCTGGCGGCCACCTCACGCACCACACCTTTGATCACGGCAGTACTTGTCCAGGCCCGCACATCCACTCCGGCCCCCAGCTTGAGCAAACCAACCCGATCTTCAGGCACCGAAAACACCACGTCCCGCGCGCCATCCTGCGCAATGCGAACCACGGAGGCGCCAGCAGCCACCACTTGGCCCGCCTCGGCATCCACCGCCGTCACGACACCCGACACATCGGCTACCAGAGTCGTATACGACGCCTGATTGCCTTGACCCGACAACTGCGCCTGGGCCTGCTCCAGTTGGGCCTGAGCTGCTTTCAGAGTCGCATCGCGCCGCTCCAGCTCGGCCCCACTGATGAAGTTTTGGTCTCGCAGTTCCTTGAAGCGCTTGAAATCCGCCGCTGCCAAATCACGATTGGTCCGTGCGGCTGCCACTTGGGCACGCCCGGCCTCGGCAGCCAATTTATAGTCTTGTGGGTCCAGTTGGGCCAGCACCTGCCCGGCTTTGACTCGTTGACCAGGCTCCGCCTGGCGCTGCACCAGCTTGCCGCCCACCCTGAAGGCCAGCCGGGACTCCACACGGGCCCGGACCTCGCCCGCAAACTCCGTGTTGGCGCTCATGGGGTTCAGGCCAACGGTCACGATTCGCACCGCGCGAACTGGCTCATGCGCAGGCTGGGGCTTGGAACAGGCGGCCAGCAGCAGGCAGACTGATGCGAGCAGCACCGCTCCCGCTTGAATTGACTTGATGGACATGGTGAGAGGTGGGTTGAAATGAAAAATTGGCTCGCGTCATTTTAATGACCGAATGGTTAGTAATTTAGGATAATCGCTTGACTTTGTCAATATCGCGCCCGGATACCGGAGGCCCCAGCGGGACAAAGGCAAAATCAGGCCACCATGCACCCACCTGCCCCCGCCCCCATCGAGCACTATGAAAACTTCCCCGTGGCCTCTTTTTTGTGTCCGGCCCGGTTGCGTGCGCCGATTGCGGCCATCTATCACTTTGCCCGCGCAGCGGACGACCTCGCCGACGAAGGCCTTGATACCCCGATGCAGCGGTTGCAAGACCTGGCAACCTACCGGCAGGATTTGACAGCGGCCTGTGCGCCGGCAGCCGCCTGGAGCCCGCGCTGGGCACCCATCTTTGGGCCGCTGCACATGGCCATTCAAGCCCACCAGCTGCAAGTAAAAGCCCTGCACGACTTGCTGGATGCCTTTGTGCAAGACGTTGAAAAAAGCCGGGACGCCGCAGGCTACGCCACCCAGGCAGAACTGATCGACTACTGCCGGCGCTCGGCCAACCCGGTGGGGCGACTGCTGTTGCACCTCTACAACGTGACCGACTCGCAAGCACTGGCGTTGAGCGACGACATTTGTACCGCCTTGCAACTCATCAACTTCTGGCAAGACCCCAGTGTGGACATCCCCCGGGGCCGCTACTATTTCACCCAGGAAGACTGTGAGCAGTTTGGAGTCTTGCAGGCGGACGTGCTGGCCTGCCGGCAAAGTGCGGCCGTCACGAAGTTGATCGGGTTTTATGTGCAATCAGCCCGGGCCCGCATGTTGCGTGGTGCCCCCCTGGTCCACCGGGTACCTGGGCGCGCAGGCTGGGAGCTGCGCCTGGTGGTGCAAGGTGGCCTGCGCATTCTGGACAAGATTGAAGCACTGCAATTTGCTACCCTGAGCACCCGCCCCAAGCTCACGGCGCGGGATTTCCCTGTGATGCTGTGGCGCGCCCTGTGGATGTAACAATATAAGAATGAGCCCCCAAGACTATGTCCAGCAAAAAGCCGCCGCCTCGGGCAGCAGCTTTTATTACGCCTTTTTGTTTTTACCCAAGCCCCGGCGCACAGCCATAACTGCGTTTTATGCCTTTTGCCGGGAGGTGGACGACGTGGTGGACGACATGGTCGACCCCGGTGTTGCCGCCACCAAACTGGGCTGGTGGCAGACCGAAGTGGCCAACGCCTTTGCGGGCCGCCCCAGCCACCCGGTGATGCAGGCACTAATGCCACTGGCGGCTGATTACAAAATAGAGCAGCGCCACCTGCTTGCGGTCATTGAAGGCTGCCAGATGGACCTGGCCCAGACCCGCTACCTGGACTACCCCGGCCTGCAGCGCTACTGCCATATGGTGGCCGGCATCGTCGGCGAGGTCGCTGCCAACATCTTTGGACAAACCCAAACCCAGACCACGGCTTATGCCCACAAGCTGGGGCAGGCGCTGCAACTCACCAATATTTTGCGTGACGTGGGCGAAGACGCGCTGCGCGGGCGCATTTACCTACCGGTCAATGAATTGCAGCGGTTTGAGGTCAAGGCGCATGAAATCCTCAAACGGACCTATTCAGATCGCTTCACCGAACTCATGAAATTCCAGGCCCAACGCGCCCAGGGCTTGTACGACGAAGCGCTCGCCCTGCTGCCTGACGCCGACCGCCGGGCGCAAAAGCCGGGCCTGATGATGGCCAGCATCTACCGCGCCCTGCTCACCGAGATTGAGCGCGACAACTTCCAGGTGCTGCACCAGCGCGTCAGCCTCACCCCTTTGCGCAAGTTCTGGCTGGCGTGGAAGGTGCAGGC
>JBIIVW010000008.1:0-36364 GCA_044339205.1 Rhodoferax sp.
TGCAGGCCTCAATAACATCCGGCGCGCGGCGCAGGGGAATGCTGTAGTCGGCATTGAAGGGCACCAGCAGCATGCCCAGCATGCGGGCGCGTTGCGACTGGCCCAGGCGGTGTTTGTGAAATGCCTCTACCGGCGGAATGGGCTCGTCAGATTGCTTGCGCTTGCGCTTGGGTGTCTGGTCAGCGCGGCGGCCCAGTGCCTGAAGCAATTGGCGGGCGTTATGAAAGTCGCCCCGCCACAGCAGGGCCGTGCCCTCGCAGGCCTGCCGGTAGGCGGTGTCTGCATTGGTGGTGTCATCCGCCAACACCACCCGTTTGGGCGGCGGGGCACCGCGCTCGGAGCGCCAGCGGGCCGAGCGGGCTTCACCCCCCTCGGTCCAGTGGATCATGGGAAAGGCGGCTTGGGGGAGGTCGGTGTTGGCCGGGGAAGACGAGTTGGGCATGGCGGGGAATTAAACGCAAATGTGAAACACCGAGTGTTTTAACAGATGGGCTGGCTGGCTAGCCACATCCGTGTTTACCCTGACTCAAACCTTCGCTTTTGGACAGCGTTTTGACAGCCAGGGTAGGCATGATCACACCGTCAACAACACCTACAGGAGACTCTCATGCGTCGCGATACCTTCCTCAAATCCATGGCTGCCCTCGTGGCTGCTGGCAGCTTGCCTTTATCAGCCCAGGCGGCAGCCAACATCAAGATGATGATTCCTGCCAACCCGGGCGGCGGTTGGGACGGCACAGGTCGCGCGCTGGGTACCGCCCTGCGGGAAGCCGGTGCGGCTACAGTGAGCTTTGAGAACAAGGGCGGCGCAGCCGGAGCCATTGGCCTGGCTCAGTTTTACAACGCCACCAAGGGCGACCCCAATGCCTTGATGGTGATGGGTGCGGTCATGTTGGGCGGCATCATCACCGGCAAGCCACCGGTGTCGATTGACCAGCTCACCCCGATTGCCCGCCTGACTACCGAATACAACGTGTTTGTGTTGCCCTCCAACTCCCCATTCAAGACCATGGCCGATGTCGTGGCCCAGCTCAAGAAGGACCCCGGCAGCGTCAAGTGGGGCGGCGGCTCGCGCGGCTCCACAGAGCACATTGCCGCAGCGCAAATCGCCCAGGCCGTGGGTGTACCCGCGTCCAAGATCAACTACGTGCCCTTCCGGGGCGGTGGCGAGGCCACCGCGGCCATTCTGGGTGGCAACGTCACGGTGGGTGGCAGTGGCTACAGCGAGTTCCAGCAATACATTGAGAGCGGCAAGATGAAGGCGATTGCCGTCACGTCCGGCCAGCGCCTCAAGGGCATTGACGTGCCCACGCTCAAGGAGCAGGGGATTGACGTGGAAATCGGCAACTGGCGCGGTGTGTTTGGCGCCGCCGGCATCACCCCGGCCCAGCGCGATACGCTGACCAAGCTGGTGGTGGACTCCACCAAAACCAAGGCTTGGGCCGCAGCCCTTGACAAAAATGGCTGGAGCCCGGCCCTGCTGTCGGGCAAGGCGTTTGACGAGTTTGTGGACCGTGACTTTGCGGCTCTGCGTGCCACCATGGTGCGTGCCGGCATGATCTGACGGGTTAGGGTCACCCCGACGGGCATGGCCCCCAACGGCCTTGTGGCGGCAACAGACCGCCATTTAATGGATAAATAAGCCTCCAGCCGGCGTATTTACTAAGTTAATAGCTATTTATTTGATAGCTTTTCTTTCAGTCCAGCCCTCTTGCGGGCTGGGCTTTTCCTCCCCGTTACCTGGAGTCCCGCATGGATCAATCCACTGCACCCGATTCAGACTCGTCTGAAGACATGGCTTATCGCCGCCTGGGCCAAACCCTCATGGGGGCGAGCGCCCTGTTTGTTGCCGCTGTGCTGGTTTATGGCGCACTGGGTATTTCATCCGATGCCGGCTATGCCGGTGTGGGCCCCAACTTTTTGCCCTGGGTGATTGCCGCCGCCATGACCGTGTGCGGGGTATGGCTGCTATGGGAGGCGCGCACCGGGGGTTTTCGCCATATGGACATGCCCACCGGCGCCCCCCGGGGCGACTTCGTCGCGCTGGCCTGGGTATCTGCCGGCATTTTGGCCAATGCGGCACTGATCACCACCATCGGCTTTGTGTTGAGTTGCGCCCTGTGCTACACGCTTGCGGTGCGCGGCCTGCGTGCCAGTGAAGGCAAGCCCGCCGGTGATGTGGGTCGTACCGTGCGAGACGCTGTTGCCGGCATGGTGATTGCCGCGCCCGTGTTCTGGTTGTTCACCAAGCTGCTGGCCGTCAACCTGCCCGGCGTGACCGGCACCGGCTGGCTTTGAGCCGCTCAAACTCTCTGGAAAGACCGATATGGACATCCTGAATCAACTCATGGCTGGCTTTGCCACGGCAGGCACGCCCATCAACTTGCTGTGGGCCTTGGCGGGCTGCGCCCTGGGCACCGGCATTGGCGTGCTGCCCGGCCTGGGCCCGGCCGTGACCATTGCGATGCTGCTGCCCATCACCGGCCAGGTGGAAGCCACCGCGTCGATGATTTTCTTTGCCGGCATTTACTACGGCGCCATGTACGGCGGCTCGACCACGTCGATTCTGCTCAATACCCCGGGCGAGACCGGCACCATGGTGACCGCGCTGGAGGGCTTCAAGATGGCTAAAAATGGCCGGGCCGGGGCCGCGCTGGCGACCTCCGCCATTGGCTCCTTTGTGGCAGGCACGTTTGCGACCGTGTTGGTGACGATGTTTGCGCCGATCCTGGCCGAATACGCCGTGCGCCTGGGCCCGCCTGAGTATTTTTGCCTGATGTTGCTGGCCTTCACGACGGTGAGTGCCGTTCTGGGTCAAAGCTCCTTGCGCGGTTTGACGGCCTTGTTTTTTGGTCTGGCGCTGGGCCTGGTGGGTATCGACCAGATCACCGGGCAGGTGCGCTACACCGGTGGCGTGCTGGAGTTCATGGACGGCATTGAAGTCGTGCTGATTGCCGTGGGCCTGTTTGCCATTGCCGAGGTGCTGTACAACGCGCTGTACGAGGGCCGCACGCCGGTCAACCTGAACAAGCTCAACAAGGTGCACATGACAGGCACCGAGTGGCGCCGTTCCTGGCCCGCCTGGTTGCGCGGCACCGCCATTGGTTTCCCGTTTGGCACCATTCCTGCGGGTGGCTCCGAGATTCCGACCTTTTTGAGCTACGCCATGGAGCGCAAGCTGGCTGACCCGGAGCACAAAAAAGAATTCGGCACCACCGGCGCCATTGAAGGCGTGGCCGGCCCCGAGGCCGCCAATAACGCGGCTGTGACCGCCACTCTGGTGCCGCTGCTGACGCTGGGGATTCCCACCTCGGTGACCGCTGCCATTTTGTTGTCCGCCTTGCAAAACTACGGCATCCAGGCCGGGCCCCAGTTGTTTCAGACCTCCCCGGACCTGGTTTGGGCGCTGATTGCCTCGCTGTACATTGGCAACGTGATGCTGTTGGTGCTGAATCTGCCGATGGTCGGCCTGTGGGTCAAGCTGCTGAAAATTCCCCGTCCTCAGCTGTACGCAGGCATTCTGATTTTTGCGACGGTTGGGGTTTATGGCATGCGCCAAAGCTCGTTTGACCTGTTCCTGATGTACGGTCTGGGCCTGGTGGGTGTCGTGATGCGCCGCTACGACTTTCCGACCGCGCCGGTCATCGTGGGTTTGATTTTGGGGCCTTTAGCTGAAGCGCAGATGCGCAATGCCTTGTCGATCGGTCAGGGCAGCTGGAGTGTCTTTGTGGAGCGCCCCATGTCCGCCACACTCCTGGCTCTTGTGGTCTTTGTCTTGGTGACGCCACGTCTGCTGGCCTGGCACCGCCGCAGTTAAGCCAGCTTCGTCGCCCTGAGTGAGCAGGGCGTTAACATCCGCGCATGGATAAGTCTGACTCTCTGCCTCGCGATGCCCAAAGTATTTTGGAGCTGGCGGCACGCTCCATGTTCGATCTGTTTGCTCATGCCAGCGAAGGCATGTTGCTGGTGGACCGGCAGGCCCGCGTGGTGTGGGTCAACGACCTGTACAAGCGGTTTTTGCCGGCGTTGGGCTTTGATCGGGTCGAAGATTTTGTGGGCCAGCCGGTATCCAGCGTGGTGCAAAACACCCAGATGCACCATGTACTGGAAACCGGCAAACCCATCCTGATTGACTTGCTCACCAACCGGGCGGGTACCTTTGTGGTCAGTCGTATTCCATTGCGCGACAGCGCCGGTGATGTGATCGGCGCGTTGGGTATTGTGTTGTTCGACCATGCCGAGACCAGTTTGCAGCCGCTCGTGGGCAAATTTGCGCTGCTGCAGCGCGATCTTGACGATGTCCGCCGGGAGTTGGCCAGCCAGCGTAACCACCAGCGCTTGGGCTTGCGCCAGTCGCGCTACACCTTTGCCAGCTTTGTCGGCGCCAGTCCGGCTGCTGTGGAGGTCAAGCGGCAAGCTCGCCGGGCGGCGCAAACGGCCAGTCCGGTGCTGCTGTTGGGGGAGACGGGCACAGGCAAGGAGTTGCTGGCGCATGCGATCCACGCGTCATCGGCGCGTGCCAGCGGGCCATTCATCAGCCTGAATATTGCGGCTGTCCCCGATACCTTGCTGGAGGCTGAGTTTTTTGGTGTGGCACCCGGCGCCTACACCGGTGCAGACCGCAAAGGGCGTGATGGCAAGTTCTTGCTCGCGCATGGCGGCACGCTGTTTCTTGACGAGATTGGCGATATGCCGCCAGCTTTGCAGTCCAAACTGTTGCGCGCCCTGCAGGAGGGTGAAATCGAGCCTTTGGGCTCCAACAAGCTGGTGTCCTTTGATGCACGGGTCATTGCAGCAACCTCGCGTGATTTGGGTAAGTTGATGCGGGAAGGCAGTTTTCGGGAAGACTTGTTCTACCGTTTGAATGTGTTGCCTATCCGCGTACCCCCGTTGCGCGAGCGGCGCGAAGACATCCCCGCGCTGGTGGAGGTGCTGGGGGAAGACATGGCGCTGCGTGGAGGCAGTCAGCCCCCCGAACTCAGTGATGATGCGCTGACCTTATTGTCAGCGCAAGCCTGGCGCGGCAATATTCGCGAACTGCGCAATGTGCTGGAGCAGGCCACCATGCGCAGTGATTCGCATCGAATTCTGCCGCAGCATCTGGAGGCCGTGCTGCGCGAAGCCGGCGTTGAGCGGCTGGCCCCTGTGTCCATGGCTCATCCGCTGGAGTCGGTCCCCGTGTCCATTTTTCCGGTGATTCGGCCATTGGCGGAGCAAGTGGCGGCGTTGGAGCGCGAGGCGATCGCCGCTGCGATGGCTGCCGCACGCGGCAATAAAGTTGTAGCAGCAAAATTGCTGGGGATTTCTCGGGCAACCCTCTACGGGCGCTTGTCATGATGTATTTATTTCAGACATAGTGTCTGAAATAAATACATAGTTATTGTCTAAAAAATAGACATATTTCCACGTGGTTTAAAAAAACTCAATGGAATCAATGACTTAAATATTGGCACGCTTTATGCTAGCTATTTAAAGCAAATCAACCCAATAGGAGATAGACATGCACCGTCGTAATTTGATCGCGCGCGCCGCGCTCGCCGCAGCCACATTGGGCTGCACTCTGGCAGCACCCTTGGCTTTTGCCCAGGGCAAAGACATCAAAATCGCCCACATCTACAGCAAGACCGGCCCGCTGGAAGCCTATGGCAAGCAAACTGCCGTGGGTTTCTTGATGGGTCTGGACTACGCCACGGGCGGCACCATGACGGTGGCAGGCCGCAAGATTGTTGTGATCGAGAAAGACGATCTAGGCAAACCTGACATCGGCAAGAGCCTCCTGGCAGCCGCTTACGGCGACGACAAGGTCGATCTGGCTGTAGGCCCCACCGCATCGCCTGTGGCCCTGGCCATGCTGCCAGTGGCCGAAGAATACAAAAAAATCTTGCTGGTGGAGCCCGCCGTGGCCGACTCCATCACGGGTGACAAATGGAATAAATATATTTTCCGCACCGGGCGCAACTCCAGTCAGGACGCGGCCGCCAACGCAGTCGCGCTTGATAAGCCCGGAAATGTGGTGGCTACGCTGGCCAATGACAATGCCTTTGGACGCGATGGTGTCAAGGCCAGCCGCGATTCCCTCAAGCACGCCAAGATAGTGCACGAGGAATACCTACCGGTAGGTACCACCGACTTCACAGCAGGCCTGCAGCGCATCATTGACAAGCTTAAGGACCAGCCTGGCAACAAATACCTCTCGGTGGCCTGGGCAGGCGCTCCCGCGCCGTTCAGCAAAATTGCTGATCTCGAGCTGAAGAAGCGCTATGGCATTGAGCTGGCCACGGGTGGCAACATCTTGCCGGCCATGGTGGCTTACAAGCAGTTTCCCGGCATGGAAGGCGCGCTGTACTACTACTTTGGCATTCCTAAAAACCCGATCAATGACGCCATGGTGAGCCGGCATTACAGCCAGTTCAAGACCCCTCCCGATTTCTTCACGGCGGGTGGTTTTTCGGCGGCGATGGCGGTGGTGACAGCGCTGAAGAAAACAAATGGTGACACCGACACCAACAAGCTGATCTCCACGATGGAAGGCATGAGTTTTGACACCCCCAAGGGCAAGATGACCTTCCGCAAGGAAGACCATCAGGCTATGCAAAGCATGTACCACTTCAAGATCAAGGTCGACCCTGCGTTTGCCTGGGGCGTGCCTGAACTCGTGCGTGAGATCAAGCCTGAAGACATGAATATTCCGATCCGTAACAAACGTTAACCCCAACGGGGTCAACTTGGGGCCGCGTGGCACCAGGTTGCGTTCGCTGGGGCGACTGCCCCAGTGCTCTTTTTCACTTGATTCGTTCTATGCCGAACCCCTGGAGACACAGGGGCGGGATCAGTTTTTTCAAAATTAGCATGATCAGGAGACAAACCATCATGAAACTCAAGCAACGGCTCATCAGCGCGACCGTCTCGGCACTGATGGCGGGCGCCGCGTCGGCGGCCGTCAATCTGCCCCAGCTCAATATTGACAAGAGCCAGACCACCCTGTCTGGCTTGTCTGCGGGCGGCTTCATGGCCGTGCAGTTGCATGTGGCCTATTCGGCGACCTTCAAGAAGGGCGCCGGGGTGGTGGCGGGTGGTCCGCTTTACTGCGCCGAAAATTCTGTGGTGAACGCCACTGGACGCTGTATGGCCAGCCCCGCCGGCATCCCGACCAGCACGCTGGTGAGTACCACCAACAGTTGGGCCAGCCAAGGCCTGATCGACCCGGTGGTAAACCTGCAAACCTCCAGGGTGTACATGTTCTCCGGCAGCCTGGACAGCGTGGTCAAGCCCGGCGTGATGGATGCGCTCAAGACCTACTACAACAGCTTTGTGCCGGCCGCCAATGTCGTCTACAAAAAAGATATTGCCGCCGAACACGCCATGATCACGGACGACTATGGCAGCGGCTGCTCGGTCAAGGGTGCGCCCTATATTAGTGACTGCAACTTTGACCTTGCCGGCACGCTGTTGCAGCACTTGTATGGCACCCTGAACGCACGCAGTAGCGCGACTTCGCCCGTGGGTAATTTTGTTGAATTCAATCAGGGTCAATTCATCACCAACCATGGCATGGCCACGACTGGCTGGGCCTATATTCCCCAAGCTTGCCAGGCCGGCAGCAGCGCGACATGTCGTTTGCATGTGGTACTGCACGGGTGCAAACAAAATGTGAATGACGTGCAGCAGCAATATGTGCGCAACACGGGCTACAACCGATGGGCTGACACCAACAACATCGTCATGCTGTACCCGCAGACCAGTGTGGCTGCCACCAACAGTTGCTGGGACTGGTGGGGTTACGACAGCGCCAATTACGCTAAGAAAAGTGGCCCCCAAATGGCCGCGATCAAAGCCATGGTCGACCAGGTTTCGGCAGGCGGCAGCACACCACCCCCGCCACCTACGGGCTTGGGTGCACCCACTGGCGTCATGACTTCGAATTCGACAGCCAGCGGCATGAATGTCAGTTGGGGTGCCGTCAGCGGCGCGGCCAGCTACAACGTCTACCGCAACAGCAACAAGACCAACGCGTTGCCGGTGACTGCCACCAGCTTTGCAGACAGCGGTTTGACAGCGGCCACGACCTACAGCTGGACGGTGACGGCCGCAGATGCCAATGGCCTCGAAGGTGCCGTATCTGTGGCCGCGACCGGCACGACCACCGGCACCGCACCGCCATCCGCCACTTGCTTTACCGCGTCCAACTATGCCCACACCACCGCCGGGCGGGCTTACGCGTTGTGGGGCTACACCTATGCCAATGGCTCCAACCAAAGCCTGGGGCTGTGGAACATCTACACAACGACGACGTTGAAGAAGACGGGCACCAACTATTACGTCGTGGGCACCTGCCCCTGACCTAAAGACCATCTGGAGGAATTGAGTTTGTTAGTCACCAAAGATTTGACGGTCCGCTTCGGCGGCCATGTGGCAGTGAATGCTGTCAGCTGTGCTTTTAAGCCGGGCACACTGACCGCCATCGTCGGCCCCAACGGGGCGGGCAAGACCACGTTTTTTAACCTGATCTCGGGGCAGATCAAGGCCACCGCCGGTGAGGTGCTGCTCAATGGCGCCAGTCTGGCGGGCATGAGCCCCTCTGCCCGAACGCGGGCCGGCCTGGGGCGGGCGTTTCAGTTGACCAACCTGTTTCCCAACCTGACCGTGCTGGAGAACGTACGCCTAGCGGTGCAAGCCGCGCGGCCGGGAGCCCATTTGCGCGGGCTCAACCTGTGGAGTATCTGGAGCGACCACAAGGCCCTGACCCAACTCGCCCTGGAGGTGCTGGAGGCGGTGGCCATGGCGGACAAGCAGGACACCAAGGTCGCCGGTTTGCCGCACGGCGACCAGCGCAAGCTGGAGGTGGCCCTGCTGATGGCGCTGGACCCGCTGGTTTACATGTTTGACGAGCCCACGGCCGGCATGAGCCATGACGAGGCCCCGGTCATTCTCGACCTGATCCGGGCCCTGAAGAGCGACAAGACCAAAACGATTTTGCTGGTGGAGCACAAGATGGATGTGGTACGTGAGCTTGCCGACCGCATCATCGTGCTGCACAACGGCGCCCTGGTGGCCGATGGCGAGCCGGCCGAGGTGATTGCCTTGCCGGTCGTGCAGGAAGCCTATCTGGGTGTGGCACCGGTCAAATCTGATGCGCCCGTGGCGGCAGGGGAGGCAGCATGAGTGATGCATTGCTGACCCTTAAAGGGGTCCACACCCACATTGGCGCCTATCACATCCTGCATGGCGTGGACCTGGTGGTGCCGCGCGGGCAACTCACCATGCTGCTGGGGCGCAACGGGGCGGGCAAGACCACCACGCTGAGAACCATCATGGGCCTGTGGCACGCCAGCCAAGGCAGCGTGAGCTTTGGCCAGCGCGACATCACCGCCACCGACACACCCGACATTGCGGCGCTGGGCATGGCCTATGTACCCGAGACCATGGGTATTTTTTCAGACCTCACGGTCAAGGAAAACATGCTGCTGGCAGCACGTCAGGCCAAGCGCGTCAGCCAGATGGACGAGGCCCGTCTGAAGTGGATTTTTTCGCTGTTTCCTGCGGTGGAGAAATTCTGGAACCACCCCGCCGGCAAGCTGTCAGGTGGACAAAAGCAGATGCTAGCGGTAGCTCGCGCCATTGTGGAGCCGCGTGAGTTGCTGATTGTGGACGAGCCCAGCAAAGGCTTGGCGCCCGCCATCATCAACAACATGATCGATGCCTTTGCCCAGCTCAAGGCCACGGGCACCACGATTTTGCTGGTGGAGCAAAACATCAACTTCGCCAAGCGCCTGGGCGACCGGGTAGCGGTGATGGACAACGGCCGCGTGGTCTACGCCGGCGCCATGCAGGCCCTGGCCGAGGACGAGGCGCTGCAGCAATCGCTGCTGGGGTTGGCAATATGAGTTTTTTTATGAAAAAAATGCGTCTAACCGGCAAAAAAATTGCCTTGGTAGCTATTAATTTAACAGTCAATGACTGCGTGAAGGAGTTGCCATGAAGGCACTTGATTTCGACTGGAAACCACTGGCGCTTGTGCCCGCGCTGGCCTTGGGGGTGCTGCCCTTCATCGGATCCCCCTCCACTTGGCTCACGCTGACGGTGGCAGGGCTGGCCATGGGCATGATCATTTTCATCATTGCCTCCGGCCTGACCCTGGTGTTTGGCTTGATGGATGTGCTGAACTTTGGCCACGGCGTGTTCATTGCGCTGGGCGCCTTTGTGGCCACGACGGTGTTGGGCCTGATGGGCGACTGGACCGGTTCGCCTTACCTACTCAGTAACCTGCTGGCGGTGTTTGCTGCCATGTTGGTGGCCATGGCCGTGGCCGGTTCGGTGGGCTTGGCGTTTGAGCGGTTCATTGTGCGACCGGTCTACGGCCAGCATTTGAAGCAGATTTTGATCACCATGGGCGGCATGATCATTGGTGAAGAACTCATCAAGGTCATCTGGGGTCCGGCGCAAATTGCCTTGCCCCTGCCGGAGGCGCTGCGCGGTTCTTTTCTCTTTGGCGATGCAGCCGTTGAAAAATACCGTGTGTTGGCGGTGGTGGTGGGGCTGGCGGTGTTTGGCGTGTTGGCCTGGACCCTGAGCCGCACCAAGATCGGTCTATTGATTCGGGCGGGTGTGCAAGACCGCGAGATGGTGGAGTCGCTGGGCTACCGCATCAAGCGGCTGTTCATCGGGGTGTTTGTGGTGGGCAGTGCGCTGGCGGGTTTGGGCGGTGTGATGTGGGGGCTGTATCAGCAAAGCGTCACGCCACACATGGGGGCGCAGGTGAATGTGCTGATCTTTATTGTGATCATCATCGGCGGTCTGGGCTCCACGGGCGGCGCACTGATTGGCGCCCTGCTGGTGGGCTTGATGGCTAACTACACCGGCTTTCTGGTACCCAAGGTGGCGCTGTTTTCCAATATCGCGCTCATGGTGGCCATTCTGATGTGGCGCCCCCAAGGCGTGTACCCGGTAACCAACCGCTAACGAGAACCGACCCATGTTGACACGACTCTTATCCAATGATTTTCCGCGCAGCCGCGTGCTGGCCGTGGTGCTGGTGCTGCTGCTGATTGCCCTGGCTGGCGCGCCGTTTATCTTCCCCGGCGTGAAGGCGCTCAATGTGGCGGCCAAGGTGCTGATATTTATAGTGCTGGTGGCCAGCTTTGACTTGCTGCTGGGCTACACCGGCATTGTGAGTTTTGCCCACACCATGTTCTTTGGCATTGGCGCCTACGGCATTGCGGTGTCCACCACGCGGCTGGGGCCAACCTGGGAGGCACTGGCCGTGGGCGTGCTGGGGTCGCTGACGCTGTCCTTTGTGCTGGCGCTGCTGGTGGGGCTGTTCTCTTTGCGGGTGCGGGCGATCTTTTTCGCCATGATCACGCTGGCCGTGGCCTCGGCTTTTTTGACGCTGGCCTCACAACTGTCCGAGATCACGGGCGGTGAAGACGGCTTGTCGTTCAAGGTGCCCGAGATATTGTCGCCAAGCTATGAGTTCATGGAAGAGCCGTTTCTGGGTGTCATGCTCGATGGCCGCCTGCTGAGCTATTACGTGTTGTTTACTATGGCTCTGGTCCTCTTGCTGTCCTTGTTGCGTATTGTGAACTCGCCGTTCGGGCGGGTACTGCAAGCGATTCGCGAGAACGAATTTCGGGCCGAGGCCATTGGCTACCGGGTGGTGGTGTACCGCACCACGTCCGCTATTTTGTCTGCGCTGTTTGCTTGCCTGGCCGGTACCATGCTGGCGCTCTGGCTGCGCTACAACGGGCCGGACACCTCGTTGTCGTTCGAAATCATGATGGACGTGCTGCTGATCGTGGTGATCGGCGGTATGGGCACCATTTACGGTGCAGCCATTGGCTCAGCCCTGTTTTTGGTGGCGCAAAGCTATTTGCAGGATTTGCTGCGGATGGGCAGCGAGGCGGCTTCAAGCTGGCCTTTGCTGTCGGCCTTGCTGTCGCCCGATCGCTGGCTACTCTGGCTGGGTGTGCTGTTCATTTTGTCGGTGTATCACTTTCCCACCGGGGTGGTGGGGCGCTTGCGGGCCAGCGCAGCAGGAGGTAAGTGATGAGCCATCAAAGCGCGTTCACATCTCGCTACCTGACCTGCGCCGGACGGGAGATTCACTACACCGAGTGGGGTGTGGGCCACCCGCAAACCGTGATCGCCTGGCATGGCCTGGCGCGCACCGGGCGTGACATGGACGAGCTGGCCGCGCATTTGAGCCAGCGCTACCGCGTTATTTGCCCGGACACCATCGGGCGTGGCCTGAGCCAATGGAGCCCGTCGCCCGTGCAGGAGTATTGCCTGGCCTTTTATGCCCGGTTGGCGTGTGAGCTGCTGGACCAACTGCAGATTGACAAAGCGCACTGGGTCGGCACCTCCATGGGCGGGGCCATTGGCACGGTGTGCGCGGCAGGCTTGCAGGAGCCGAGGCTCAAAGGCCGCATTCAAAGCCTGGTGTTGAACGACAACGCCCCCGAGCTGGCCGGCGCCGCCATTGCCCGCATTCGCGACTACGCCGGGAACCCGCCCGCCTTTGATACGGTGCGCGAGCTGGAAGCCTTTTTTCGCCAAGTCTACAAACCCTACGGCTGGCTCAGTGACGCCCAGTGGCGTCGTCTGACCGAGACCTCAACCCGCCGTTTGCCTGATGGCCGCGTGGCTCCGCACTATGACCCTGCCATGGTGCAGCAGTTCATCAGCCACCCGGATGACTATCAAATTTGGACGCATTTTGACGCACTCAGCATCCCCGTGCTGTGCCTGCGCGGGGCCGAGTCTGACCTGGTGTTGCCTGAGACCATTCAAGCGATGAAGCATCGCGGCCCCGGTGCCCTGGGTTTGCTGCAGGTCACTGAAATCGAAGGCTGCGGCCATGCGCCGGCACTCAACGTGTCCGAGCAACTGGCGCTGGTGGCAGGGTTCATTGAAGCGGCCTCAAGCTGAATTGCTATTAAAAATTATTGGTGAAATCAATGGATTCGCCGGCGACAGGTTGTTTTTAAATAAATCCACAGTGTATCGAAGTCTTGAGTGGGTTCCAGCCTTCAAGGCCACCGAAATGCGCAGGTTTCCGCCATCGGGTCCCCGGTGGTCAAGAATATGGCACTGGGAAAGAAGGTTGGTTTCATCCCAATTTTTTTGACAAAGGCTTATGAAGGCTTTTCACCAAGTACTCCGCAAATCCCTCAGTTGCAGGTGAAAGAGTCCGATGCACAGGCTGGTAAAGACAGACCTGGCGCATGACTTCGGGCTCAATGATGCGGCGCATGACCAAGCCTTGCCGTTTGGCCCAGGGTGCTACATAGGCAGGGGACACGGTGGCTGCCAGGCCTGAGGCGGCCAAGCCAAAGGCTGTGGAAATATGGGTCACCACCTCAAGCGGGCTGATGCGCTCTTCTTTTGGCAGGGCCGAACCCATTTGGGCGACGCTGATCTCATGGTCGCGTCCGGCTGCTACCAGGGCATGCTGGCGCAAATCGCTCCACTGCACTACGCGCTGTTCTGCCAGTGGATGGTCCTTGGCGCACCAGAGCACCCACGGGCTGTCGAACAAGCGGGTGCACTGCACCGTGTCGGTGGGAAGTCGGTCCGGGCCCAGGGCCAGGTCCACTTCACCCGCATCCACCAAGTCGGTCATTTGCTCCACGGCGGCATCACGTATGCGCACCACGATTTTGGGGCGATCTGCAATGTAGTCTCTGATCAGCGGCGGCAAGATGGCGCTGGCAATCACCATGGGCGCGGCAATGCGAACCAGGCCGGCAGCCCGATTGCGCAAATCTGTGGCGGCAACTTCGGCTTGACGCAAGTGCTTGAGTACCGTCTGGGCTGAGCCAAAAAATTCTCGCCCGGCTGCTGACAGCGCCACTTTGCGGGTGCTGCGCTCGAACAATTTGAAACCCAGACTGGACTCCAGCTCGACCACCAGTTGACTCACTGCAGAGGGGGTCAGTCCAAGCCGGTTGGCCGCGTCGGTGAAGCTCAGTGCTTCCGCCACGGTCACGAAGGCATCGAGTTGGCGCAGGGTATATCGGGGCAGGGGCATGGGGTGATTGTGAAGAGTATCTAATTAATTGATCAATATATATCGATTGTGCTTGCCGGGGGCCTCTTGGACACTACGCGGCGGTCCATCACCGTTCCCATGAATGACCGCATTTTCAAAACTAGACAGGAGACCCTCCATGAAAACTTCTCGCCGTGACATGCTGCAACTCGCTCTGGCTGGCGTTGCCAGCAGCTTGCCTTTGATAGGCCGGACGCAATCCATCGAAACCGCCAAAATTCTGACCGGCTTTGCAGCTGGCGGTACCGTAGACACGCTGGCCCGTCGTGTCGCCGCCCAGCTCAACGGCAGCTATGCCAAGGCCGCGGTTGTCGACACCCGCACCGGCGCAGGCGGTCAAATTGCCATATCTGCGCTGAAAGCTTCCGCGCCGGACGGGGCCACCCTGCTGGTTACACCGATGTCGATGCTGGGTATCTATCCTCATACCTATAAAAAGCTGCCCTATGACCCCTTGCTTGACGTGACGCCAGTGTCGTTGGGCGTTGTTTTCGACATGGGTTTTGCCGTCGGCCCCCAGGTGCCGTTGTCGGTCAAGACAGTTCCGGAGTTTCTGGAGTGGTGCAAAGCCAACCCCACCAACGCCAACTTTGGCTCTCCAGCCCCCGGCTCCGTGCCACATTTCGTTGGAGAGTTGATTGGCCGTGCTGGCAAGGTCAACTTGCAGCACGTCGGTTTCCGTGGGTCACAGCCTGCCATCCTGGATATGTTGGGTGGGCAGATCGCCGCTGTGTCGGCGCCGGTGGGTGAGTTCCTGCCGCATTTGGGTGGTGGCAAAGTCCGCCTGCTGGCGACCTCAGGGGCTGCCCGTAACAAGTTCGTCCCCACGGTCAGTACTTTGGTGGAGCAAGGGCTCAAGGACCAGGTTTTTGGTGAATGGTTTGGTTTCTTCTTGCCTGGCAAAGCGCCTGCGGACGTGGTGTCGCGGGCCAATGCCGCTGTTCGCCAAGCTCTGGCCAACAAAGAAGTGATCGACGGCTTGGCCGCGATGGGTCTTGAAGCCAGGTCGTCCAGCCCGGCAGAGCTGGCCGCGATGCTGAGCGCTGATTCTGCCAAGTGGGCACCGGTCGTGAAAGCGATCGGTTTCACAGCCGAGTCTTAGGCCTTAAGGCCGAGCCGCACTTGCAGGTGCGTGCCAATCAAGCCGGTGCCCAGGTCGCTTACAGCGGCCTTGGGCATACCAATGCGCAAGGAAACCCCACATGCTGACCCCCGACATTCACCAAGCCCTGGCGTGCGAACTGCATCAGGCGGAAAAGACCCGCGTGCAGGTCGAACATTTCTCCAAGCGATACCCCGCCATGGAGATCGCCGACAGTTACGCCATACAGCGCGCCTGGGTGCAGATCAAGCTCGACGAGGGCCGCAAGATTTTGGGCCACAAAATCGGCCTGACCTCGCGTGCCATGCAGATATCGTCACAAATCACCGAGCCCGACTACGGCGCCATGACGGATGACATGCTGTTCCCCGAGGGGGCGGATATTCCGGTCAGTCGCTTTATCTTGCCGCGCGTGGAGGTTGAACTGGCTTTCATTCTGGGCAAGCCTTTAAAGGGCCCGAACGTTACTATTTTTGATGTGCTGGCCGCCACGGACTATGTGGTGCCTGCGCTGGAGATCATCGACGCCCGTATCGAGCAGTTTGACCGGCTCACCAAGGCGCCGCGCAAGGTGCTGGACACCATTGCCGATAACGCGGCCAATGCCGGCATCGTGATGGGCGGCCGGCCGGTCAAGCCCGATGCAGTGGATTTGCGCTGGTGTGGCGCGCTGCTCTACAGAAATGGCGTGATCGAGGAAAGCGGCCTCGCAGCGGCCGTTTTGAATCACCCGGCTCATGGCGTGGCCTGGTTGGCCAACAAGCTCAGCCCCTACGGCGAAGGCCTGGCGGCTGGCGAAGTGGTGCTGGGAGGCTCCTTCACCCGCCCCGTCGCGGGCGCGGCAGGCGACACCTTTCATGCTGACTATGGCCCGCTGGGCGCCATCTCTTTTCGTTTCATGTGAGGCCACACACCATGCAAACCCCTGACAACTTGTTTAAAAAAGCCTTGGCCCGTGGCGAGGTTCAAATTGGCCTGTGGCAAGCCCTGGCCGACCCCTATGCGGCCGAGCTTTGTGCGGGCAGCGGCTTTGACTGGATGCTGCTGGACGGCGAGCACGCGCCCAATGATTTGCGCAGCCTTCTGGGCGCGTTGCAAAGCGTAGCTGCCTACCCCACGCACCCCGTGGTGCGTGTGCCGCACGGAGACGCGGCACTCATCAAGCAAGTGCTGGACATCGGTGCAACCACGCTGCTGGTGCCCATGGTCGAATCCGCCGAACAAGCCGCGGGCCTGGTTCGCGCCATGCGTTACCCGCCGCAGGGCATGCGTGGTGTCGGCAGTGCCATCGCCCGCTCGGCGCGCTGGTCGCGCTACCCCAACTACCTGCACGAGGCCAATGAGCGCATGTGCTTGCTGGTGCAAGTGGAATCTATGGCCGCCCTGCAGGAGATTGATGCGATTGCGGCCGTTGAGGGCGTGGACGGCGTGTTCATCGGTCCAGCAGACTTGTCAGCCTCCATGGGCTACCTGGGCCAGCCCACGCACCCGGAGGTGCGCGCGGCCATCGACCACGCCATTGGCCGCATTCTGCACGCGGGCAAGGCGCCTGGCATCCTCTGTGCCGACGAGGCTTTGGCCCGGCACTACATGGCGCTAGGCGCCAGGTTTGTGGCTGTAGGGGTTGACACCTCCTTGCTGGTGCGCGCCACTGCTGCCCTGGCCGCGCAGTACAAACAGGCCGCCCCATTGGCCACCAGCAGCGGTGCCTACTGAGATGCTGCTGGAATCCTTGCGTACCGCTTTCAAAGGGCGACTGCTTACCGGGGCCGATGCAGCCCCATTTTTAACCGATTACCGTAGCAAATGGACGGGTCAGGCGCTGGCCGTGGCGCAGCCCGACAGCGCCGATGAAGTCGCCAAGGCGGTTGCCTGGTGCCACGCCAATCGCGTGCCGGTTGTGCCCCAAGGCGGCAATACGGGCTTGTCCGGTGGCTCGGTGCCGCAGACTGATCCCGCCCCACTGCCCCTGGTGATCTCCCTGGCGCGCCTGAACCGGATTCGCACCACTGATCCGCTCAACAACACCATCGTGGTTGAGGCCGGCGTTACCCTGCTGCAAGTGCAGGAGGCGGCCAGGCAGGTTGGGCGTCTGTTTCCGCTGAGTCTGGCGGCCGAGGGCACGTGCACCATCGGCGGCAACCTGGCCAGCAATGCCGGCGGTGTGCAGGTGCTGCGCTACGGCAATGCCCGCGAGCTGTGCCTGGGGCTGGAAGTCGTTACCGCGGAGGGCGACCTCTGGAATGGCCTGCGCACCCTGCGCAAGGACAACACGGGCTACGACCTGCGCGACGTCTACATCGGCTCCGAGGGCACGCTGGGGGTCATTACTGCAGCGGTACTCAAACTGTTTCCCCTGCCTGCGGCGCAATTGGTGGCGCTAGTGGCCGTGCCTGGCCCGCAACAGGCGCTTGAGTTGCTGACCCTGGCGCAGGCCCGGTTGGGCGCCAGCCTGACCGCGTTTGAAATGCTGAGTGACACCTGTATGGCACTGGTGCTGCACCATATTCCCGGCACGCGCCGCCCGCTGAATGATGCCTCGCCCTGGTATGTGCTCCTGGAGATATCTGCCACAGGTGATGAAGCCAGTGCGACCCAGGCGATGGAGGGTTTGCTGGAGATTGCCATGGAAAACGAGTGGGTGACTGATGCTGCGCTCTCCACCAGCCTGGCCCAGTTTGAAGCGCTGTGGGCGCTGCGCGAAAACATCTCGGAGGCGCAAGGCGCCGAGGGCAAGACCATCAAGCACGACATTGCGCTGCCCATCTCTTGCATCCCCGCCTTTATTGCCAGCACCGATGCGCTGATCGCGGCGCGTTTCCCCCAAGTGCGCCAGGTGACCTTTGGCCACCTGGGCGACGGCAACTTGCACTACAACGCCTCGCCGCTGCCGGGGCACACCGCGCCGGAGCAGGTGGCCGAGTTTCTTGCGCTGGAAGGCCCGTTGAACGAGCTGGTGCACGACGCAGTGCATGCCTTCGATGGCTCAATCTCGGCCGAGCACGGCCTGGGTGTGCTGCGCCGTGATGAATCGGCCCGCTACAAGTCCCCGCTGGAGTTGCAGCTGATGCGGCGCATCAAGCAGGCGCTGGACCCGCACGGCCTCATGAACCCCGGCAAAGTGCTGCCGATTCAGTAAAAAAAATCATTCAGGAGCAATCATGTTGATCGACAACCTTACCGTGGCGGGCCACAGCGTCTCGCCGCTTCACTACATTAACGGCCAACGCGTGGCATCCGCTGAGCGTTTTGACCTGCACAGCCCGATCGACCAAAGCCTTTTGGGCCAGATTTGCGAAGGTGGCACTGAGGCGGCGCACGCGGCTGTCAGCGCTGCACAGGCCGCCTTTCCCGCCTGGTCGGCGCTAACAGCTGCCGAGCGCAGGCCTTACCTGGACCGCTTTGCCTTTGAGATTGGCCAACGGGCCGAGGCTTTTTGCCAACTGGAGTCGACCGACGCCGGCGTGCTGCTCTCGCGCATGGCGCATGGCGTGGTACCGCGCGCCATGCTCAACATCAGCTGGTTTGCCGAGCACGCGCTCACGCTGCAAGACCACCCGTTGGACACCGAGCAGGCCCACCACATCGTGCGCCACGACCCGGCGGGCGTTGTGGTCATCATTACCCCGTGGAACGCGCCCTTGATGCTGGCCACCTGGAAGCTCGGCCCGGCCCTTGCGGCGGGCAACACGGTCATCGTCAAGCCACCCGAGTGGGCGCCTCTGACCAGCAGCCTGCTCGCGGACTGCGCCCATGCCGCGGGCTTGCCCCCAGGCGTGTTCAATATTGTGCAGGGCAGTGGCGCCCGCACGGGTGCGGCCTTGGTGAGCGACCCGCGTTTGGCGCGCGTGTCGTTCACCGGCTCGGTGCCCACGGCCAAGTGTATTGCCCAGGCGGCCGGAGCCAACCTGGTGCCCTGCAGCCTGGAGTTGGGGGGCAAGTCGCCCTTTATTGTGCTGAGTGACGCGGATATCGACAACGCGGCCGCCACCGGCGCGCTGATGTACCGCAATGCCGGGCAAGTGTGCCTGGCGGGCACACGATTTCTGGTGCACGCCACGGTGCGCGATGCGTTTGTGGCCGCCTTGCGCAGCTACGTGGAGAAACTCACTGTGGGCGACCCACGCGATGCGGCCACCGAGGTCGGCCCCATCATCCACCCGCGCCAGGTGGAACGGGTCCACGGCTTTGTGCAGCGCGCGCTGGCCGAGGGTGCCGAGCTGTTGTGGGGCGGCGCGCCGCACCCCTTTGGCGCCCAGTACTACCAGCCGACGATGCTCACCAACGTGCAGCAAGACAGCGAGATCGTGCAAAACGAAGTGTTTGGTCCGGTACTCACCCTGCAGTCTTTTGAGACCGATGAAGTGCTGATTGCCCTGGCCAACGGCACCGACTACGGTCTGGGCGGTGTGTGCTACGGCGAGGTCGATCACGCCACTGCAATTGCGCAGCAGGTGCGCACCGGCTTTATCTGGATCAACAGCTTTGGCATTCGGGACCTGGCCGCGCCCTTTGGCGGCATCAAGCGAAGTGGCATTGGGCGCGAAGGCGGCAACTGGAGCTTTGAGTTTTTTTGCGATATCAAGGACGTGGTTGTGCCTAAAAAGCCCTTTCGGGCCAGTTTCAGCCACCGATAAGCAGGTTTTTTAGGGAAATCGCCCTCTAGCCGGCGTATCGCCATTGTTTATAGCTATTTATTTAGGAGTATTTATGGGACATATCGTGGGCGCAGCACTGGTTTCACACCACCCCGGCCTGATGCAGTGCGAAGAGTTTCGCGTGCTGATGGGCGCGGGTGCAGACTCGGACCTGATCCCTGGCTACGCCCGGCTGCGCGAGAAAATTGCAGCTGCCAAGCCGGATGTTGTGATGATCTTTGACAGCCACTGGTTCACCACTGGCTACCACCTGGTGGACGGTGCGGTGGGCTACGAAGGCAACTACATCTCGGACGAGATGCCCTGGTACCTGCATGGTGTGCCCTACAAATACCGGGGCCATCCCGAGCTGGCCCGGGCGATCGAGGCGGTCTCCAGGGAGCAAGGCGGCTACAACCGCGTCATCAGCCACCCCGAGCTGGGTAAACAATACGCCACCATCAACCTGGTCAAGCAGCTGCGCCTGGAGCACGAGGACATCCCGGTGGTCACGGTCAGCTCCTGCCAAAACTGCGACTGGCCACACTTCGTGAAGTCCGGCGAGGCCATTGGCGAGGCCATTCGCCGCAGCGGACTGCGTGTGGTGCTACTGGCCTCGGGCGCACTCAGCCACAAGTTCAACAACATCGACTGGAAGCCCAACAACCCCCGCATCTTTCACGAGAGCAACGTCTCGCGCCCCGAGAACATCGAGAGCGACAAACAGGCCATTGCGTTTTTGGAGCAAGGCCGCCACGACACCATTCTGGAGCGCTGGGACAGCGACTACCGAAACAAGCCCTGGGAAGCCTTTGGCGCGCACTACCTGCAAATGCTGGGTGCCATGGGCGGCGCGCAATGCCGCGTCAAGGGCGAAGCACTGTCGGCCTACGAGAACGCACGCGGCACCGGCAACATCCATATGTGGTTTGACACATCCAATGAGAAAGCAACAGCATGAACTTCGAATTCCCCCTCAAAGAGATCCCCGCGGTCATGCGCGGTCCGCGCGTGGAGCGCCGTCGCGTGCTGGTGGGTGGCAGCGCCTATTGGGGCACCATCATTGAAGACGGCCCCGAGCAAGGCCTGCTGCGCCTGGACGACAGCCGCGTGGTGGACCCCGCCACGGTGCAGCATTTGCCGCCGGTGGCACCCAGCAAGATCATTGCCGTGCACATCTCTTACAGCTCACGCAGTTTCGAGACGCGCAACCAGCCCAAACCGACCGAGACCCCAACCTATTTCACCAAGCCGCCGACCTCGCTCAACGGCCATGGTTGCCAAATCCTGAAACCCGCCGACAGCCTGTACCTGAACTACGAAGGCGAATACGCCGTGGTCATTGGCAAGACCTGCCGCAACGTGCTGCCTGACGAGGCCTGGGACTACATCGAGGGCTTTTGCCCCGCGCTGGACATGGGCCTGCAAAATTACCGCGATACCGACCAGGGCAGCATGCTGCGCGTCAAGGGCGCCGATACCCTGCTGCCCATCGGCCCCGGCATTGTCAAGGGCGTAAACCTGTTCGAGCAGACGCTGCGCACCTACCGCAATGGGCGTGTGGTGCAAGAGGCGCACATCGGTGATGAGACCATCTGGGGCCCACACTATGTGATTGCCGACATTGCGCGCCACATCACCCTGGTGCCGGGTGATGTGATCCTGATGGGTACGCCCTGCCACTCGCGTTCCGTTGATCCGGGCGACCTGGTCGAGTGCGAGATCACTGGTCTGGGCCGGCTGGCGGGCACCGTGGTGGCCATTCCTGCACCGCGCGCTTCGGCTCTGGGCGTGGGCCATCAGCCCACCGACACCCCCGAGGTGCGCCGTGTGGCCTTTGGCTTTGATGAACGGGTGCCACAGCGCTTCAAGGACAACTACGCTGCTGCGGCCAAGGCAAATAGCGCATGAAGCGCTATTTCATTGCCGGCGAAGTGGTGCGCCCCGTGGGTGAACTGTTGTCCTAAATGCCACCGGGGATGACGGTGGGCAACGCCGCACGGTGGCGTCCTCCCGGCTGGCGGTGACGTTGGCGTTTGGCTGCAACCGCGCTGCAAGCCAAGTGGCACGGGCTTCAGAAGATTTGACCTTTCGCAAGCCGTGCGCCCGGTGCTGTCGGCAGACTGTGCCCATGGCCAAGAAGGTACAGCCCCGGCGCTTTGACAACGCAGTGTTTGCCGGCGGCGGCAACCGCTGCTTTTGGCAGGCGGGGTTCTGGTCGGTGGCGGCGTCTGCACTGGAGTTGGCGCCCACCAGGGTGACGGCAGTCAGCGCCGGCTCGGCGATTGCTTGTGCGCTTTTTGGGGGAACCTTTGACGCGGGCTTTGCAGATTACAAGCGAGCGGTGGCGGGCAACCCGCGCAATGTGTACCTGCGCAACCTGCTGCATGCCAAGCCCGTCTTTCCGCACGGCCCCATGTACCGTAGAGCCATTTTGGGGAGCATCAATTCAGCTGCGCTCGCTCGCTTGCACCAGGGGCCGGATATCCGGTTGCTGGTGTCTTGCCCGCCGCCGTGGGCCTCTGCCCACATGGCCATGTTGTTGGGTCTGGTGGCGTGCGGGCTCATGACCTGGGCCAAAGAGGCGGTGCATCCGCTGACCGGGGCGCGCGTGGGCTTCAAACCCTTGTATGTGCCGGTCCGGGACTGCGCCACGCCCGAGGCGCTGGCTGACCTAATCATTGCCTCGTCGTGTGTGCCGCCGCTCACGCCGCAGGCGCGGCGCAATGGCCTGCCTTTGCTGGACGGGGGCCTGGTGAGCAATGTGCCCATTGATGGCCTGTCCCCAACCCCCGGCGACACGCTGGTTTTACTGACCCGCCGATTTGCCGCCTTGCCCGCCGTGCCAGGTCGCACCTATGTGCAACCCTCACAAGCCATTGCCGTAGGGGCCTGGGATTACACCAACGACGCTGCGCTGCAATCGACCTTTGATCTGGGCCGCCGCGATGGCGAAGCTTTTGTCCGCACTTTGCACGGCGTTGTTGTCTGACAGCCCCTTTTGGCAGCCCCAAGCCACTTACACTTCCTCACCGCACGCGGGCTGCGGGTAGAGGCAAGGTCCATGAAACTGAAGATGTCGAAGAATTCGTTGTTTGCTATTTTGCTGCGCTCGCCGTGGTGGATCAGCATGGGGGTGGTGCTGGTGTTTGTGCTGGCATCGGGCGCGCTGCTGCCCAAACAATATGTGGTGTTTGGCGTGATGGGGAGCTTCCCTTTTTTGGTCATCAGCGCGATTGCGTTGTGGCGCCAACTTAAAGCGCCCAACCCGGCGCGTGTGGCTGAGGCCCTGGCGCGTGCGGGCGTCATGGCCTGGCGTGACTTTGCCAGCGCACTGGAGCAGGCCTTCATTCAACAAGGCTACACAGTGACCCGGCTGAACAGCCCGGCGGCTGACTTGAGCCTCAGCAAGGCGGGGCGGGTGACGCTGGTGAGCTGCAAGCGCTGGAAAGCAGCCACCCATGGTGTGGAGTCCTTGCGCGAACTGGTTGCCGCCAAAGATGCACGCCAGGCAGACCAATGCACCTACATCAGCCTGGGCGCTGTGAGCGACAACGCCCGGCGCTTTGCAGCAGAGCAGGGCGTGACCCTGGTATCCGGTGACGAGCTGGGTGCACTTATTTTGAATGAAAAGAAGCGCTAGCCGGCGATTTGTATTGGGTATTAGCTATTTTTAATGTAGCAATAAAACTCAATTCTGTAACCAACCATCAGAACCCATGAGATCACTCCTCGCTCACTCCCTGCGCCGACTGATTGCTGTGGTGACGTGGCGGCCCCGTCAAGCCCTGGCGGCTTTGCTCCTGCTTGGCTCGTTGGGCCATGCGGCTGCGCAGCCCGCCAGCGGCGAAGTACCGCTGGTTATGGGCAACCGCACGGTGCACGTTTTCAGAGGGTCTCTGGGGGATATTTCGGCCCAGGAGCGTGCGCTGGCGGCTCGCGCTCACATTGACCAGGCAATAGCGCAGGGGGGCGAGGGCTGGACTTCGGTCATGCCCACCGACACGGGCCTGGTGGTGGCGCTTGACGGCAAGCCCATGTTCACGGTGTCTGCCAGGGACGCGCGCCCAGAGGCCCAGGAAACGCCGGAGTTCCTTGCCAACCAGGCCTCACGCGTGCTGCAAAAGGTGTGGGCCGAGTCCCGTGAGCACCGGGAAGCCCAGCTAAATTTGCCTGCGCTGGCCAAGACGTTCTCAGCCGTGGCCATGTTGGTGCTTGGTCTGGCACTGTTGTTCACAGTTTCCCGAGGCGTGCACCGGTTCATCACGCGCCGCCTGGCCGTAAGGCTCAAGCGCTTTGCGGCGAATGAGCTGGTGTCTCCCTTTAGCGGGGTGCTCCTTAAATTGACTGCCAACACGGTCACGGTGATGATGTGGTTGTTGGGCCTGCTGGCGGTGTTTGCTGTGATCACCTTTGGGTTGAGCCAGTTTGCCGTTACGCGGGCCATCAGCGAGAACCTGACCGAGTCGCTTGAGCAAACGGTTTATGGTGGCCTGCGGTCCACGGCCGCTGCGCTGCCGGGCCTCTTCGTGGCCATCATGATTTTTGTTTTGGCTCGCATTGCCACGCAGGTGACCCGCGCGGTGTTTGATCAAATCGTGGCCGGCCGCCTGCAACTCGGCGCGCTCGATGCCCACACCGCACCGCCTACGCGTTACCTTGTCAACGCAGCCATCTGGCTGTTTGCGTTGGCCATGTCATATCCCTATTTGCCTGGTTCGCAGACCGAGGCGTTCAAGGGGCTGTCGGTCTTGCTGGGCGTGATGGTGTCGATTGGCGCGGCAGGGCCGATCGGGCAGATCGCCAGTGGCATGATTCTGGTGTTCACCCGGGCGTTGCTGGTGGGGGAGTACGTGCGGATTCAGGATTGCGAAGGCACGGTCACCCACCTGGGGCTGTATGTGACGCGGCTGCGCACCGGCACGGGCGAAGAAATTGCCCTGCCCAATTCGCTCGTGATCAGCCAGGTGACGCGCAACTTTTCAAGAAATGTGGGCTGTGGCGGTTTTGTGCTGGACACCTCCATCACGATTGGTTACGACGCCCCCTGGCGGCAAGTTCATGCCATGCTGCTGGAGGCGGCGCAGCAGATCAAGGTGCTGCGCCAGGAGCCCGCGCCTTTTGTGGTCCAAACCGCGTTGTCGGACTTTTATGTGGAATACAGGCTGGTGGCACAGGTCGGGGCCGAGGCGGCCGCCAACCGGCCGCAGGTGCTGAGCGACCTGAATGCAGCAGTGCAGGATGTGTTCAACCGCTATGGGGTGCAGATCATGTCGCCGCACTACATGGCCGACCCCGAAACCCCTGTGGTAGTGCCACCATCCAAGTGGTTCAAAGCTCCAGCGGCCCGTGCGCCTGGGCAACATCAAGAGACGACTGACTGATGCGGTTGTACAAATATTTGCCGAAAACCGGCCTATGCCTGCTGCTTGTCTGCCTGTCGGCGCTGATCGGGGCTGCGGAGCGGCCCCGCGTCGGCCTGGTGCTCGGTGGCGGTGGCGCCCGGGGTGCGGCCCACATTGGCGTGCTGGAGGAGCTGGAGCGCCTGCGCATCCCGGTGGACTGCGTGGCAGGCACCAGCATGGGGGCACTGGTGGCCGGGGCCTGGGCGGCGGGTCTGAGCCCGGCCACCTTGCGCGCCGAGATGGGCCGCGCCGACTGGAATGACCTGTTTGAAGACAACCCGGGCTATGTGGATGTCAACTACCGCAGCAAGCGAATGTCCCAGCGCTTCCTGCCGGGCAGCGAGGCTGGCCTCACGGCGGCGGGCGTCATGGCCACACCCGGTGTGGTGTCGGGGCAAAAGATCAAATTATTTTTTAATCAACTCGTTCATGCCGACGCAGGCGAGCGCTCGCTGGAGCAACTGGCCTTGCCTTTGTCGATTATCGCCACCGACATTGGCAACGGCGAGCGTGTGGCGTTCCGTGAGGGAAGTCTGACGCTGGCCATGCGCGCCAGCATGTCGGTGCCGGGCCTGATGGCGCCGCTGGACTATGGCGGGCGCAAGCTGGTGGACGGCGGCCTCGTTGACAACCTGCCCGTGCGGGAGGTGCGCGAACGGTGCGGCGCCCAGGTCATCATTGCGGTCAACGTCGGCTCGCCGCTGCTCAAGGCGAGTGACATCAGCGGCTTGCTGAGTATCTCGGCCCAGATGGTGTCCATCCTGACTGAACAAAACGTGACCCGGTCGCTGGCGCTGCTCACGCCGGATGACATTTACATCAAGCCTGATTTGCAGGGCCTGTCGTCGGTGGACTTTGACCGCAGCGGCGAGGCGGCCGATCGGGGGCGTGCGGCTGCGCAGGCCGTCACTGCCTTGCACGCGCTGTCGGTCGATGCAGCCACCTACGAAGCCTGGCGTCTGCGCAGCATGCCACCCAACATGACGGCGGCCAAGGTTGACGCCATCGACATCGTCGGCTTGCGTAACGTGAACGCTCAGACGGTGGCGCGCTATGTGGAGCAAAAGCTGGGCGAGCCCCTGAATGTCGCCCGGCTCAACCGCGACTTGCTGCGGGCCTATGGGGATGGCTACTACGAGCGGGTGGACTACACCCTGACCCGCGAGCAAGACCGCAATGTGCTGCGGATCATGCCGGTTGAGAAATTCTGGGGGCCAGACTATCTGCGCCTGGGCGTGAACCTCAACTCGACCCTGACCGGGCGCTCAAACTTCAGCCTGCGGGCAGCCTATCAAAAAACCTGGCTGAACTCGCTGGGCGGTGAGTTGCTGCTCACAAGCGAATTGGGCACCAACACCGGGGTGGGGGCCGAGTTTTATCAGCCCCTGGATTCAGCACAACGCTATTTTTTGGATGCGGTCGCCACCGCGCGCCAGGACAACCTGGCGCTGTACAACAACGATCTGAGAATTTCGGATTACCGCAGCAACCTGGTCCGGCTGGATGTCTCGGCGGGTGTCAATCTCGGTCTGGCCGGGCAGTTGCGCCTGGGCTGGCGCGAGGAGCGCCAAAAGGTCAAGATTGAGACCGGTCTGCCCCTGCTGCCGACCGATACCCTGCAAACCAGTGGCGCGCTGTTGACGCTGGAGCTGGATCAAAAGAACAAGCTTTTTATTGCCACCCAGGGCTGGTCAGCCAGGGCCACCTGGTTTGAGTCCGCCAACCGTGACTACAGCCGCATGACCGTGGCACTGGACGGCAGTTATCCGTTGGCAGACTGGGTGTTGGGTGCGCGTGCGACTTACGCGGGATCGGTTCGGGGCGATTTGCCCTTGCAGGAGGTGGCCAGGTTGGGCGGCTTTCTGAACCTGTCCGGTTTTGCCAACGATCAACTCTCAGGTGACAAGGTGAGCTACGGGCACATTCGTGCCGAGCGTCTTTTTGGACGCATGCCCTTGGGCTTGCGGGGCGACCTGCGGCTGGGTGTGGCGCTGGAGGCGGGCCGGGTGGGGACTCCGCTGTCGGAGCCCAAACGCGTTGGCTTGCTGAATTCGGGGCTGATTTACGTGCGGGGCGAGACCCCGTTTGGCCCGGCGTATTTCGGGGTCGGTCGCTCCAGCAGCGGGCCGGTCAACGCCTATCTTTTTATCGGCACGCCGTAAGTGCCGGGTTTCTGGCCAACGCGGGTGTAGGCGCGCTTACCGAGGGGTTTTGTGCTGGCGACGGCGGGTGGTCGCGAATCCCGCCAGGGCGAGGCCCAGCAGGGCCAGGCTGCCCGGCTCAGGAACAAGGCTTGCTGGTGCGCCAGAGCCAAAGTAGGTGCGAGCCACATAGGTGTCTGTGGCGCCAGCATCCATATTGAACACATTGAGCAGGGCGAGGGTGACGTCGTACCCGTTGCCTGCATCAATGAATTGATCGGCATCAAGACCATCGCCATTGACGGTGTCGTCCAAGCCGATTCCGCTGGTAATCCTGCCAAGCAGGCCGTTGAAGGAGTCGATCTCGTACCGGCCGCTCACGGGGATCGTGCCGCCTTGTCCTGTGATCCCGAGGAAGGTGGTTGAGGTTGACGCGCCATTTGCGGTGTCTGTCTCGAACAGGTATTCGACACCGCCTCCGACCAGTCGGCCACCGCCGTCAGCGATGGACCCGTTGAACCCCAAGTCGCCGTCGATGTAGCGCATCAACTCGAATGACGTGCGCGCCGTGCCGGTGTTGGTGATCGCGTAAGACTGGGTGAGCAAGGAGCCCGTCTGGCTGGCACCGCTCATGATCGCCGTCAACGCCTGGGTCAGACTGAAGGTGAGACCACCAACCGTGAAACTGCTGACACCTGAGGTGATGTTGCCTGTGATGGAGGGGTTACTCAGCCCACCGGAGACTCCAATGTTGCCGGAGGTTAAAAATGTGCGAGCACCCGATCCTCCAATGCGAAAGGCCAAACCAGACTCGAAGGTCGTGCCAGCCGCTGGCGGTGTGAGTCCAACGGGGTCATAAACCGCGTTGCTGGAGTTTGAGCCAACGGCTGAGCCAAAAGCGCCATATCCATCAACCCCGACGCTCAAGCTGCCATCGCCCGGCCCGTTAGTCAGTGTGTAGGGCGCGGCGGACGCCAGGCCCGTGAAGGCGACAAGGAGAGACGCGCATAAAACGGAATGCTTCGTAGACATGCTGATTTCCTGATGTTGGAGTACGGGCACGGAAGATGCCATGCCCGACTCAGCCAAATGCAGAAACTGTGCCATTCGTGTCAAGTGATTGAATTGAAACAGTTTGTTGCTTGAAACTGTCGGTTTGGCGTCACCCAGTGTCAAGAAATCCGACAGTTGTTTACCGTCTGTCACGCGCACTTGCAGCCGGTCGCACGGGGCTGGCCCCCGGGGGGCGTGTCAGGTAATCTTGCGTTTGTGAGACGAGCTGAACCAATCCGGGTTGCAGCGGTCTAACAGTTTTTGAAGGAGTCCGACATGACACTCGCAGAACAACTCACCCAACTTGAACAAATGCGCGCGCGCGGCAGCTTGACCGAGACCGAGTTTGCGCAGGCCAAGGCGCGACTGCTTCAGCCTTCGCCCGAGGCTCCCTTGTCCAAAATATCGGCGCTCAACGGCCTGCGCCGTTCCCGCAGTGATGCCTGGCTGGGCGGCGTCTGCGGCGGGCTGGCCGTTTTCAGTGGCATGGATGCCTGGCTGTGGCGCCTGGTGTTTACCCTGCTGCTGTTGCTGGGAGGAACTGGACTGCTGGTTTACCTGCTGATGTGGATTTTGGTGCCACGGGAAGACGACATTCGTCACCTGCCCATGTCAACGCCTCACTGAGGTTGGGGCTCGGGCTGGGCGGCGGGCGCCTGGCGCTTGTCGTCCAGCGCCTGCAGGTCGGCATGGGCCGCGCGGTCCAGACCATACATCTCTGCAAATTCCGCCAGCGTCTTGCCGCTGGCATCAAACGCGCGCAGTAGCGCTTCTTGGCGCGCCAGCTTCTGATCCACCTCTGCCAGAGCATCTTCCAGCACGGCGTTGGCGTCGAGATCGTTGTTTTGCACCCGCGCCGTGTAGTCCTGGCGGCTCAGGCCGGAGGCCTCGAAGGCGGCGAGCAGCTGGGCCTTGAGTTTGGGGCGCAAATCTTCCCGGGACCGCATCTGGCGGCGGCGAAACAACTCCAGGATGCTCAGGTACACGTGTTCGGGAGACACGCTGTCCACAGCGGCGCCTTGCAGGTCATAACGGCCCATGCCGGCGGCCACACTTTGCAGGTAGCGCGTGGAGCGAGTGTGTTGACCCAAGGCAGCCTTGAGGGCGTCTCGCTTGAATTCCTCGGGGTGAGCGGCCAGCAGCTCCTGGTAAATGCCCAGCTTGAGAGGCCGGAATTCGGCGCCAAACAGGTGGGGGTAGAGCTCAAACAATTTTTCCAGCACGGGCAAGACCGCTTGCATTCGGTCTTGTTTCTTGGCTGGCTTGGGGGCGGACGCCGCTGCAGGCGTCGGGTCGGCATCAGTCGATGCAGCAGAAGCAACGGCAGTAGCTGCTGTGTCAGCAGTGGCAGTGACCGCAGTGTCAACCGTGGCAGTGGCTGGAGCGGACTCGGTTACAGGGATGGGCGCGTCGGGTGTGGTGTCGGTCATGGGATTAAACGTGAAGTCAACCCGCGATTGTCAACCATATGACGCGCCCTGGAAACCGCGTGCGGTCAGTCTCTGTCGCTGTTTGTTACGCCGATTCCCAAATCACCTTCTGATTTGACGACTCCCAGCGCTCGTAGTGCCTTGCGTACGCGTCTTCAATGCGGTTGCGCTTGACCTTGAAGGTGGGGGTGATGAGGTCGTTGTCCACGGTCCAGGCCGTGGTCACGACCACCAGGCATTTGAGCTGTTCATGGGGATCGAGCGTTTCGTTGATGGCTTTGAGGTGCTCGCCCAAGGAACTCTGCAGTTCGGTGCGGGCCGTTGGGTCGGTGATGCGGGCAACCGCCTCGGCGTTGATCATCACAATGCCCAGCGGCTGCCCCAGGTTGGCGCCAGTGACGACGCAGGCCTCGACGGATTCGTGCATGACCAGTTTGTCTTCAATGGGCGCGGGGGCGACATATTTGCCCTTGCTGGTCTTGAACAGGTCTTTGACGCGCCCGGTGATGCGCAGCTTTCCCTCGGCGTCAATCGCGCCCTTGTCGCCGGTACGCAGCCAGCCGTCGGCGGTGAAGGCCTCGCGAGTTTGCTCGGGTTCCTTGTAGTAGCCGAGCATGAGTGCGGGGCTGCGCATCTGGATTTCACCGGTTTTGGGGTCGATGCGGTCCTCCACGCCGGGGTAGGCGGGGCCCACCGTGCCTTCCTGGTTCTGGCCGGGTAGCGTCAGGTGCGACACCGCCAGGTTTTCAGTCATGCCATAACCTTCGTTGACCGGGATGCCGAGCTTGCGGTACCACTGCAGCAGCGCCACCGGCATGGGGGCGGCGCCGCCCGCTGCAATGCGGCATTGGTCCAGCCCCAGCGCCTTTTGGATCTTGCGACGCACCAGTCCGCCAATGAGCGGGATCGAGAGCAGACGGTTGAGCTTGGCCGGGGGCATCTTGTGGTGAATGCCTTGCTGGAACTTGACCCACAAACGCGGCACCGAGAAAAAGATGGTGGGGCGAGCCCGCTGCAAATCAGCGGCAAAGGTGTCCAGCGACTCTGCAAAATACACATGCATGCCGGTGCGCAGCCATCCGTGCTCCACCAGCACGCGCTCCACCACGTGGGCCAGCGGCAGGTAAGACAGCATGCGGTCGTCCGCGCCCATGGGAATGCGCTTGATGCCCTGCTCCAGAGCCCACGCAAAATTGCCAAAACTGTGCATCACCCCCTTGGGCTTACCGGTGGTGCCCGAGGTGTAGATGAGGGTGGCCAGCTCGTCGGCAGGGCGCATCACCTCGCCTTGCATGGGGGACGTTTTGGCGCAAATGGCATCCCAGCCGGGGTAGTTTTTGATCGCATCCTTGGGCGACAACGCGTAGCTGATGCAGGGCAGGCCGGCGGGCACGCCGGGTTTCATGCCTTCCCAGCCGTCGAGCTTGCCAATGAAGCAGGCGCGGGCTTCGCTGTGGGTGAGGATCTGGTTGACCGTGTCGTGCGCCAGGGTGGGATACAGCGGCACCGAGACATAGCCCGCCATCCAGATGGCCAAGTCGCTCATCAGCCACCAGGCGCAGTTCTTGGACAGGATGGCCACTTTGGAGCCGGGCTCCCACCCTTGGGCCTTGAGGTACGCCGCCATGCGCCGTGTCTGGTCCGCCACCTCGGCCCAGGTGAAGTCCTGGGAGGTGCCGTCACCCATGGGCTGGGTCAGGGCGATGCGGGTGGGTGCCGTCTTTTCAAAGTGGTACAGGCGCTGCAGGGCGAGCATGTCGGGGGACACAGTGGTCATGGTGATTTCTCCTGATTTTTGTTGGCGGGCAATCGTGCCGACGACCCTGAAACCAGTATAAAAAGATCAGGCTCAAAGATGGCGAGTAGAGACTCTAGATTACCCACGCAGTACAAGGTGTTTACCGCACTGCAAGGCCCTTCCGAGGACCCTTTGAGGTCAAAAAAGCGTCAATTCAAGAAGAATGAGCCTCTAGCCGGCAACTTGATTGGTATGATCCTATAAAAACAATAGCAATTCACCAGCGTAAGGAGCTGATTTTTCGTCGATTAGGGTTAACCCTACTGGCCTACCTTGATCAGATAGTCGAGTTGCGCAGTTTCTAAGAACTGCAAATATTTGTCGCTCTTTGAGACGCGAAATCCGGCGTCGACGGGTGTGACCCAGAACTTGAACTCCGTCATGCTTTCAATTGTCTTGCTTCCGTATGCCGTAAGACCAATAAGAAAGGCGATGATGTTCCGCAATAGACCCGACAAATTGGTCTACCCACTTAAGGCAAAAAGCTGGTCAATGCGAGCGTAAATGTCCGTCTTGATCTTCCTGGCGCGCTCTACGGCGGGCCTCAGCGAGCGTTACAGCCGGATCGCCGCCCAGGCCAATATCCTTGCGTTTCCCGCCAATAAGCGTGCGGATCATCCTTGACCGACTGCCGGCCGACTTTCCCTCCAACATCAGGCCCGGAACCGTCCCCACAGTATGTAAGCCCGGTTTATTCAGCCGATTCACCTCAATAGACGTCAGGCCGACTTTTGCCACATATCAAGCCGGTTTCGTCCCGAGCGCTTGGCGCGGTACAGGGCCTCGTCGGCAGTCTGGATGAGGTCTTGCGGGCCCCGGTGGGATACATGCCTCAGCGCCAGGCCGACGCTGACGGTCACGTGGGGCGCCGTCGCCGAAGTCGGGTGTTCTATGCCCAGCGCGGACACGCCGCGCAGCACGCCCTCGCCGATCCGAAGGGCATCCTCGCTAGCGCAGTCCGGCAGCAGCAGCACGAACTCCTCGCCGCCGTAGCGTGCCGCCAGGTCAGGCAAGCGACGGGCATGGTGCGCCAGTTCAAGGGCCACGCGCCGCAGGCAGCCGTCGCCCGCGACGTGACCGAGGGCATCGTTGTAAGCCTTGAAGTGGTCGATGTCGCAGATCATCAGCGCGAGCGGATCGCCGCTGCGCCCGCTGCGGGACCATTCACGTTCCAACGCCATGTCGAAGGCGCGCCGATTGGACACGCCGGTCAAGCCATCCACCGTCACCAGTCGAAGCAACCGATCACCCTGCCGCTTGATCGCAATGTAGTTCTTCACGCGCGCCCTGACGATGTCGGGGTTGATCGGCTTGTGGATGACGTCTATGGCCCCTGCGGTCAGGGCACGGGCCTCGATCGGCACATCGGTGTGGCTGGTGATGAACAGCAGCGGCGTGTCGACCAGGTCTGGATCAGCCTTGGCCCGCCTGCACACCTCGAAGCCGTCGGTATCCGGCATCTCGATGTCGAGCAGGATCACGTCAGGCCGAATCGCCACCGCCAGTTCCAGCGCCTGGCTGCCGCGTGTCGTCACGTGGATGACGCCGAGCGGCTCAAGCAGGTTAGCCATCAAGAGCAGCGTGGATGGATCGTCATCGACAATCAGGATATGCGTTGCGGTGTCGGCGTCTTGGATCATGCTGTCGCCTCCAATTGCCGCAGCAATCGTGCGGCCTCGGTGAATTCCAGCGCCGCCATCGCAGCGCACAGGGACTTGCGGACGCCGACATCGGTGCGCGCATCGACCGCCGGCTGGAGGTCACGCCAGCACGCCAGTGCCTTCACGTCGTGCACCTCGAGCAGGGCGAGCAGTGATTGCAGTGCGGCTTTGTAGGGTGCCGCAGAAACTGTGGGCGCTGTTGGCGCTGTGGGCGATGCGATATCGCTGGCCGCAGCTGGGGTAGCGCGAGCCGCGGCGAGGGTCTGGCTGGACAGGGTTCGGCGAATGGCGGTGACCAATGCGGTGACAGCCTGCCCGAGTGTGCTCAGATCGGTAGCGGTCGGGTCGGTGCTTCTCAGGCTGGATTCGGCCTGGGCCGCGAGCGCTCCCGCATCGCGTGCGCCCAGGTTGTACAGGCTCCCGCGCAGCGCGTGGACTTGACTCGCCGCCTGGGCGTGGTCGCCGCTCAGCACGGCCGACCGGGCGGCATCCATCTTGGTTTGGAGGCCTGTGCTCGCCGAGACCAGCAAGTCATTGAAGAGGGTCGCGTTGCCCAGGAGGCGCTGGGCTGCATCTTGCCGGTCTATGCCGGCAATCTCGGGAAAGTCACCGCCCCGGGTGGCCGCATCGGCGTCTTCGCGATCGGGTACATCGGGCGAAACGATGGTGGTGGAGGTGATCGATGGGGGCACACGCGGCTTCACCCAACGCAGCAGAGCATCCAGCAAGGCGGTGGGATCGACGGGCTTGGTGATGACTGCCGCCATTCCTGCTGCTGCACAATCCTCCCGGTCCTTCGGCAGCGCGGCCGCCGTCATGGCCAGTACCGGAACCTCGGCCAGTTCCGGGCGCTGACGGATCAGCCGCGTGGCCTGGAGCCCGTCCATCACTGGCATGTGCACATCCATCAGGATGATGTCGACAGTCGTGTCTTGAAGCACATCCAGCGCCTGACTGCCGTTGTCGGCCACCGTCACGCGCAGGCCCATGCGCTCCAGCACGTCCTTCGCGACCATCTGGTTGTCTTCGGTGTCCTCCACCAGCAGCACGTGCGCGCCTGCAATGGCGGCGGCACGCCGACGCTGCGCTTGCGAGGTCGGTCCATAGGTGCGCGGGGAAGATGCGCCGAGAGATCCGCGGAGTATGCTCAAAAGCCGGGAAGCGGTGATGGGCTTTTGCAGCAACTCGTCGAGTTTGAGATTGCCCGCCTTGCGGAGCAGTTCTTCACGGTGGAAGGCCGAGACCATGATGATGGCGGGCGCCCGGGTCAGCTCGCCCTCGGCGGCGAAATTCTGGATCCAGCGCGCCACGTCGAGCCCATCCACATCGGGCATGTCCCAATCGAGCAGCACAAGGTCGAAGGGCTTGCCGGCGTCGCCGCGCGACCGCGAGATCAGATCGATGGCCTCGCGGCCTCCCCCAGCCTGTACCGCATCGACCTGCCAGTGTGCGAGCACATCCATGATCATCTGACGCTCCTCGGCCAGGTCATCGACTACCAGCACCCGCTGATAGCGCAGCTTTGAGCGATCGAGCGACGCCGATCGCTCCCTGGCAATTGGCAGTTCCAGCTCGAAGCTGAAGGTGCTGCCAGCGCCGGGCTGGGTGGCGACCTGGATGCTACTGCCCATTAACTCGCACAGGCGTTGGCTGATGACCAACCCCAGGCCGCTGCCGCCATAGCGCCGCGAGATCGATTCGTCAGCTTGCGAGAAGGGCAGGAAAAGGTCCTTGATTTTCTCGGGGGCAATGCCGATGCCCGTGTCCCGCACCGCGAATCGCAGCGCGACGCGACGCGCTTCGCGGTCATCGTCCAGGGAACGCCGATGCACGGTCAGGCAGATCTGGCCCGATGCCGTGAACTTGATCGCATTGCCCAGCAGGTTGTTGAGTATCTGGCTCAGCCGGTGGGCGTCCCCCACAAGGAACCTGGGCAGCGCTTGATCGATGTCAATCACGATCTGCAGGCCCTTCTGGTAGGCTGACAGCGCGAATAGCTCCGTGCTGGCATCTATCAGCGCCTCAAGCTCGAACTCCTGGGGGTCCAGTTCCATCTGCCGGGCCTCAATTTTCGAGAAGTCGAGGATGTCGTCGAGGATGCGCATCAAGGCCATCGACGACTTGTGAATCCGGTGCACGTAATCGGTCGCAATGCGAGGCATGTCGGGCAATTCCAAGCTCATTGCCGACATGCCGATCACCGCATTCATGGGGGTGCGGATCTCGTGGCTCATCCTGGCCAGGAAATCGGACTTGGCCAGATTGGCTTCGACGGCGATGCGCGTGGTCTCCCTGAGCGCCTCCTCGTGGGCGATTTGATCGGTCACGTCGACGTTGATGCCAATCATGCGAAGCGGCTGGCCATGCTCATCGTAGGTCGTGTGGGAGCTGGCCTTGATGTGATGGGTGGAGCCGTCGCTCGGCCAGACCACGCGGAACAGGCACTCGTACTCGCGCTCACCGCGCAGGGCCGCCTGAATGGCCGCCTCGGCGGCAGCCTGGTCATCGGGATGCACGGTGTTGGTCCAGGCCTCGTAGGCGCCGCCGAAGGTTCCCTCCTCCAGGCCGTAGAGCTGATACATCACCTTGTCCCAGACCAGCACGTTTTGGGGTACGTACCAGTCCCACACGCCCACGATGCCGGCAGACGAGGTAGCCTTAAGTCGGTCTCTCTCCGTCTGTATCAGCAGCTCTAGGTGCTCTGTGGCGTCCTGAATGGCCCGCTTCTACCGGGACACATCCTGCAGGACGCAGATGAGGGCAGGGCCATCTTCCAGGTCGGGGTCGGTGTCCGCACGATGGCGAAACCAGACCTGACGGCCCGCAACCTGCATGCGCACCTCGACCTCGAAGCGCCCGCCGTCGAAACCGTTTACGGCCCTTTCACAGGTATCGCGGAACCGGTGTTGGTCCTCAGGGTCGCACAGGGCGACAAGGCCGTCCAATGTGGCCGGCGGCGTGCCTTCCACGCCCAGAAGGCAGCAGGCGTTGGCAGACAGGGTGACTGGCCCTCCTTCCGAGGGCATGTGCCAAACGCCTATGCCAGCGATCTGCTCGATGATGTTGCGCATGAAACTCCAGTCCCCACAG
>JBIIVW010000099.1:0-11869 GCA_044339205.1 Rhodoferax sp.
CCAATGGATTTCTGGAAGCCATCAATGGGTTGCTCCAGGCATCCAAGTGCCGTGCACGTGGCTTCACCCGCCTTTCGACAATCAGGACCGTCATCTTCCTGATTGTCGAAAAACTCGACTTCCAGGCAATCAACCCTCACGCTGGGCAACCCACTTGAAATTCATCAGAGCCAGAAATGAATCAGCAGTGCCAACAAGTGGCAATGGGTATTGAGGGTGCCGAGTGCGGTATGTCCATGGAGTGGGATATTCGTGGAGACGCCGCCACCTTGTGGAACCAACTGGCAGCATTGGCGACAGACGATGTAGCGATTGGCGTTGGTGCGCCGCTTTTGGAAGCCGCCGCAATTGAAGTACCGAACTATATCGACTTTCAGCTCCTCGGCGTGGGGCGCTACGCGATGCCTGCCACCTCCCACGCCGTATGGACGTTCATTACCGGTCCCAATCCCAGCGCGGTATTTGAAGTGGCGGAGCGCATCAAGTCTCAGCTTTCTGCGGTGGCGCGCCTGAGCGAGGCCACGACTCTGTTTTCATACCGTAAGGGGCGTGATCTCAGTTGATACCACGACGGTAGTGCCAACCCAGAAGGCGATGAAGGGTGGGCAGCGGCGCTTAACCGCGCAAGATCCGCTTGGGCGGGCGATCCACTCCAGCATCGCTGCCAGGCTTGTCGGTGTACAGATAGGCAGAAATGGCCTCGGTCAGCTTCTCTGCCTGGGCCACCTGGTTGTCGCCACTGACCATCAGGCTGGTCACCAGCGCTTCGATCACCAGCAGCGCTGCCGTGTAGCTGCTGGATAGCACCGGGTGCGACGCGGGCGCCACCAACACATCTTGCGACCAGTGCACCAACGGCGAAGCCATGGAGTCGGTTAGCGCGATGACATGGGCGCAACGGTCGCGCGCGTAGCGGGTAAGCATGACAGCATCGCTGGCGTAGCGTGGGAAGGATATGGAAATCAGCAAATCCTTGGGACCGATGTTCATTAGCCGTCCAGCGGCGACTTCGGTCCCGCCAAATTCCACCACGTTGATGGCCTGGCGGCAAAATGGCTGCAGGTCCAGTGCCAGCATGGCTGACAGATGTGCGCTGATGCCAAAGCCAAGGGTGTAGACCGTATCCGCTGCCAGAATCTTGTGCGCAATGGAAATCAACATTGAGGGATTGAGGCCGGTTGCAGCCGCCTGGAAATTGCTGACGCTGGCCTCCAGACTCTCGGCAATGATGGGATTACTGCTGCTGGCGGTTTCGCCTTTGCGTTGCAGGGCAATGCGCAGCTTATCGACAGGCTGAAACACCGGTTGCAGCGCATGTTGAAGGGCGTCGGCCATACCGCTGCGCAAGGCCGCAAAACCATTGAAGCCGAGTGTGCGGGCAAAACGGCTGATTGTGGCGGTTGACGTCTGGGTGTTGGCCGCCAATTCCTCGATACCCCAGGCGGTTGCACGCACAGGATTGCGCAACAAGAAGTCGGCGATAGCAACGTTAGCCCCCCGCCCCTGGGTCAAAACGGCACGCAGCTTGAAGCCCAAGAGCGATTGCGCGAACGCAGTGTCCACAGCCGGACTGGCGTATGAAGGAATTACGGTATCTGCGTCAGTGGTCATGTAAGGGCAGTCTAGCAATGATTGCGAGGAGCATCTGTCATTGCGGTGGGTTGGGAGTCACGGCGACCGCCATGCAGGAACCCTCGCATGGGGAAAAGCGGACTAACAAGCCGGTGTATGAGGCCCTTACGAGGCCTTTTTCTTCTGCCGACGTTGTGCCGCGAAACACCGTGTGACTGTCCCGTGATAGCGTGGCACTGTAGTAGGGCTCGGTTTGCTTGCTGCGCGGATCGGTACTGTTGTGGGTGGTGCCCAAGCCCTGTAGTGCGCCTGTGCGAGCCATGGCGATGGTGAGGTTCAGGAAGTTGGACGCCCCATAGTCGAGCAGGCGGTCCTGCGTGACCAAGGGCTCCGCATCGGTTGGCGGCAGTATCTGTGCGCTGATCGACAGGTTGATCAGCAAGTTGCCGGCTGCACTGATGCTCGCCCGGTCACCGGGCAGCAAGTAGTGGGCCCGCACGCCGGCGATCGAGAAGCGGCGCTGCGGGTCTGTTGCAGCGCTGGCAGCGCGAATGTCCACAATGAACACCCCACCCTCGCCGAGCACGTAGAAGTGTGTCGTACCATCCGCGTCTGCCTGGCTGACCAGCAGCGCCGTATTTTCATCAACTCCAAACCCGTAGTCCATCGAACCGTCGTGGGTGGCGCGGACTAGGCGCGCCTCCCGGGCGCGCCTGGAAAAGTGGGAGTCGAGCACCCCAAAGCGAAAGACGCCCAATCCACCGTGTGGGTAGAGGGCGGGTGAATAGGTGGTGGTCTGTTCGGATAGCCCGAGCTCCGGCACATCTTCCTTTGGTCCCTGTCCTCGCTTGAAGCCTCTGCGCAACACATCATAGGAGTCGCCTCCACCAATCATCGGAACGGGCTTTCCGCGCCACTGGCCGCCACCCTGGATATGGTTGCCCGCGCTGGTGCCCGCCACCACCAATTTGCCTTGTGCATGCCGCTGCTGCAAGATAGTCAACTGGGCACTTGGAAGGGTGTAGTTTCCCGCAGCATCTTTGCTGACCAGGCTTTCCAGGTGGCGCGCCTGGTTGCCGCCAGAAAAATAGATGCCACTCAATTGGCGCAAGGTGGCGTTGAGTACTTGTCCTTGGTTGACGCAGAATGCTTGCTGTTGCTCTGCCAGATCAGGAAACACCAGATCAGCGTGGTAGACCACCTGCTGGGGGTTGGTGTTGGCATAGCTGTCATAGTAATAGCGCAGATTTTCACAGTCATTGGCATCCAACGCTTGGCGAAAGCCACCTTCCAAGGGGACGTACACCACCTCTGCGCCGGCCGATTGCAGCGCAAAGACGTTGATGTCGCGGTCCACAAACGGGTGTGGCCCGACAGACGCGGTCACAACGCCAATCAGCGGCTTCTTACCCCCGTTCACAGCCCGCGCGGCCGCAACCAATTCGGTCGAAATGCCTGCACTCGCGCGGTTCGAGGAAAACAGGATGGAGCGCGCCTGCAGCTTGCGCGCAGGAAATGGACCGCGTTCAACCAGCGCGGAGCGCAGGATAGCGCCTTCGGCAAGGGTCAGACGCAGAGGGGGTGACTGCGTGGGTTTTTCGAGCATCCGGCCCACGGCATCCCATGCAAGGCCCTGCTGCGAGCCAGACTCCTGCATCGCAAGGGTCAACTGCGACAACACGATGGCCTTGCGCGAAGCGTCGAACAGCACAGCGGGCACCTGGCGCAATGCGTAAAGGCTTGCGGCTGTCAAAGCGTAGTTGAAACTGGGAGCGGGGTAGTCCGCGGTGAAACTGATTTCATCACGCGTGAGGCCTTTGAACGCCGGGTCTTGCGCCAGGATGGTCTGCCAATCAGCGGTGCAGTCCCTGCTGTGCCCGGCGCCTGCAAAGCTGGAGCAAAGCCGCTGCGAACCTCCGATGACCACATTAGTGAGCAATCGATCCGATTCTGCATGCGCGCACTGCCCAACGGCCAGCGCAAAGAAGCCACAGGTTGCGAATCGGCTTCGCCATTTCGGTGTCGATGGAAGAAAGAAAGGCATGCGTAGAGCTCGTGATACGACTGGGGATAGGGCTGCAGTTTGAAAAAAATTTCAACTCTTTGATATCTGTAAAATTTTTCAAGGAAAACACCAGCTAACCGTCATTATTGACGTAATTTTTCGGTACACCATGCAGGGTTTGTACCTATACTTACACATAGACACGTTATGAAAATATTTGTACATTAGAACTTCCCCGTTAAAAAATAGTTTCTCTTTTTCTTTTTTTGGAGTCACCATGTCTCGCAAACTGACCCTTGCGCTCGCAGTCATCGCCGGTTTCGGGACGACTTCGCTCGCACATGCCCAAGCCCCTGGCTGGGCAAAAATCCGCATCGGTGTGGAAGCCAACTACCCCCCATTTTCCCAAATGGGAACTGACGGCAAATTCACTGGTTTTGATATTGATATTGCCAACGCGATCTGCGTCACCTTGAAGGCAGAATGCACCCTGGTCTCGCAGGAATGGGATGGCATGATGCCGGCTCTTAACGCCCGCAAGTTCGACATGATCGTCGCCTCCATGACGATCTCTGAAGAGCGCCTCAAAGTGGCTGACTTCAGCGACTCGTATTACGACATTCCGTCGACTTTCGTCGCTAAGACCGGTGCCTTCAAAGACATCAGCCCGGCAGCGTTAAAGGGCAAAACCATCATCGTGACGCGTAACACCCCGCGGGCCAAATACATTGCCGAAAATTACAAGGAGAGTCAGGTCCTTCAGGTTGCCAAGGAGACCGATGTCACTATGGAACTAACCGCAGCGCGCGGCGATATCGCTTTTGGCTCGTCGCTGGCTGGTACCACCGCATTCTTGAAGTCACCCGATGGCAAGTCCTTCAGCAAGGTAGGCCCACCTATCAACCCCAGCGGCAACAAGGCCGGGGGCACCGGCATTGCCATGCGCAAGGGCGAGGAGTCGCTGCGCACCAAGGTCAATGGCGCGCTCAAGACCATTACAGCAAACGGCGTCTACAAGACGATCAACGACAAGTATTTCGACGTCAACATTCGCGGCGAGTAAACACTGCCGCATCAGCACCCTACCAACACCGTCCAACACCCAAACAAAGACTTCATATGACACGCACCCCATCGCCACTGCCCGCGCGCACCTCTTTTGCGCTGCGTCCTTGCGCCCACGCTGCCGCGTTGGCCGTCACACTAGTGGCCAGCTACTCCGCTTTGGCCCAGACTGAGGCCAGCAAACTCAACCGCGTGGAAATCACCGGCAGCTCCATCAAGCGTGTGGACGCTGAAACCGCTTTGCCGGTGCAAGTCATCAAGCGCGAGGACATCGAGAAGAGTGGCGTCACCACAGCGGCCGAGTTGTTGAAAAACATCACCGCCAACACCGCGCCCTTGTCTGACGGGGCCAGTATCACCGACGGAACATCGGGCCAGCGTGGCTTTAATGGTGCCAATTTGCGCGGCCTGGGCGTATCGTCCACGCTGGTGCTGCTCAATGGTCGCCGCCTGGCCAACTTCGCTTCGCCTGGCGACAACGCCGGGGTGGACTTGAACAACATACCCGCTGGCGCCATTCAGAGGGTGGAAGTTCTCAAGGACGGCGCTTCGGCCATCTATGGCACGGACGCCATTGGTGGCGTCATCAACTTCATCACCCGCAAGGACTACCAGGGTGTGGACTTCAATGCCTCAACCGCCGCCACCCAGCAAGGCGGCGCTGGTAAACGCACTGTCAGTATCAGCGGCGGTGCAGGGGACCTCAATAAAGACGGTTACAACGTGTTTGGCGTTCTGGACGTCCAGCGCCTTGATGCGCTGCGTTCCGGTCAGCGCGCATTCATTCAGGACCGTCCCCTGGCCACCACGCTGCCGGCCCTGATGTCGAGCAACACCTTTCCCGCCAACATCGACATATCCAGCGCGCAGCGCAACACGTTGATCGCCAAGGGCTTGCTGCCCGCAGGCTCCACGCGCAACCGCATCAACCCCAGCTCGCCCACTTGTAATGGCCCCGCCACCGTGTTTGCCGCCAGTGGCCCCGGCGGCCCCCTCGCCTGCAGCTACGACTACATGCAAGACACCGAGATTTACCCAGAAGCCAGCAAGATGGGCTTCATCGGCCGGGCCACCTTCAAGATCAACGAAGACCACCAGGCCTTTGCCGAGCTCGTGCAATCGGATGCCAAATCGCGTTATGTCTTGAGCCCCAACCCCATTCGCATCCGCAACCTGCCGGTCAGTGTACTGCCCGAAAAATACGCGACAGCTCTAGGCACTGGAACGGTCAGCGGCATTCGCTACCGCATGAGCGAAGCCGGTAACCGCACCAATGAAGTCAACAGCAAGGCCGAACGCATGGTGCTCGGCGCCAGTGGCATGGTGTCGGGTTGGGACTATGACATTGGCGTAGCCCGCGCGGAAAACAAGGCCACGGACACCTATGTCAATGGTTATGTATTGTTTGACAAGTTTGACGCCGGTGTGCGCAGCGGCACCATCAACCCGTTTGGCCCTTCCAGCCAAGCCGGTCGGGATCTGATCAACAGCATCAAGGTCAATGACACGGCACGCAGCTCCAAAGGAGTTTCCACCAGCATTGACGGCAAGATCTCCAAGGCCCTGATGCAGCTCGGTGGAGGCGACCTGGCGATTGCGCTGGGCGGTGAATTGCGCCGCGAAAACGCGACCTTCAATCCCTCGCCGTTACTGCTCTCCAACAACATCGCCGGTGACCGGGACTCCGGCTCACTGGCTGGCTCGACCACCGACCTCAAGGCCACGGACAACAGTCGCAACGTCTCGTCTGTTTTTACCGAAGTCAACGCGCCAGTCAGCAAGTCACTGGAAATGCAGTTTGCTTTGCGCCACGACCGATACAACGACGCCGGCTCCAGCACGAATCCCAAGTTCGGCGTGCGCTGGCAACCCCAGCAGAATTTCCTGGTTCGGGCATCGGCTGGCACAGGTTTTCGGGCCCCTTCCCTATACGACCTGAACCGGCCCATCACCTATGGCACCACCTCCAGCTTCTTGACCGACCCGAGCTGCCTGGCTGCACAAGGGGGCGATATAGACTTCTGTACCAACCAGTGGCCGGTGGAACGCCGCTCCAATCCCGACTTGAAGCCTGAAAAGTCGAAACAAGCGTCTCTGGGCTTTGTGCTGGATGCTAGCAAGGAAGTGAACTTTAGCATGGACTACTGGAACATCCGCAAGACCAATGTCATCAGCACCCTGGGTGAACAGGTGATCGTGGACAACGCAGCCAAATACAACGGCACCTACATCCAGCGCAACAGTTCCGGCGACATCACCAACATCGTTCTACGAAAAGAAAACCAAGGCGCTCTGAACACCTCGGGTCTGGACTTTGGCGCGGACTACCGAGGCGCTGCCACCAGTGCTGGCCGCTTCAGCGCCAACTTCAGTGGCACCCTGGTCCTGAACTACGACCGCCAGTTCGGCCCGTTGGAGCCCTTGCGCAGTAACTTGGGCCAGTTCTTGAACGACCAGGTTATACAGAAGTGGCGCCATCGCATAAGCTTTGGCTGGGACATGGGCCCCTACAGTGTGACATTGGCGAACCAGTATTCGTCAAGCTACACCGACCAAAACACAACCTACAACCCGACCACCAACAAGCTGCTGGCGTCGCGGGATGTCGACGCCTACTCGCTGTGGGACCTGACCGGCAGCTACGCGTTCAGCAAGACTTTGAAAGTGCGTGCTGGTGTACTGAACCTGCTCAACACCGCGCCACCATTCTCCAACCAGGCCTACTACTTTCTGGCGGGCTATGACCCAACCTACACCGACCCCCGTGGCCGCAGTGCATTTGTCAGCGTGAGCTACGCGTTCAAGTAAATCCACTTTGGGTGTACTTTGACAAAATTTCAGTAAAAATCGCCGCTAGCCCTTGTATTACTTGGGTTAGCGTAAATTATTTTCATAGCAATCGGATTTCACTGTGTTACACGGTTATTTACCAGCCATTCTTGAAGGGCTGGGTCTGACGCTGCGCGTCTCGGCCCTTTCCCTGGCGATCGCCTGTGTCTTCGGGTTGATTGGTGCAGCCGCCAAGTTGTCCCCTTCGCGAGCGGCTCGCTGGACAGCAGAGGTCTACACCACCCTGATCCGTGGCATGCCAGAGCTGGTGCTAATGCTGCTAATTTTTTACGGCGGCCAGATCGGCATCAACAAGCTGGCCGAGATGCAGGGCTGGGACTATATCGATGTGCCACCTTTTCTGGCCGGAGTTCTCACTATCGGCTTCATCTTCGGTGCCTACCTGACTGAAACATTTCGTGGTGCTATTTTGGCCGTACCCAAGGGGCAGGCCGAGGCGGCACTCGCCTTTGCCATGCCACCCCGATTGGTGTGGTGGCGCATCGTACTGCCACAAATGGTGCGCCATGCCATACCGGGCTTTGCCAACAACTGGCTGATCATGATCAAGGCGTCTGCCCTGGTGTCCATCATCGGTCTGGACGACATGGTGCACCGGGCCGCGCTGGCTGCAGCGTCCACCCGCGCCCCTTTCACCTTTTATGTGGCGGTAGCCCTAATTTACCTGACGCTGACCAGCGTCTCCATTTTTGCCTTGTCGCGCCTGGAAGTGCGCTTCAGTCTGGGCGTCAAGAAAGTGCAGTTCTAACGTGCAGTGGCAACTCATTCTGGACAGTCTGCCACTCTACGTGGAAGGCATTCGCACCACTCTGGTCCTTCTGAGCATCAGCCTGCTGAGCTCCTTCGTGCTGGCGGTTCCGCTCGCCGTGGCGCGCGTCTCAAGCACCCGCTGGGTTTCCAAATCGGTCTGGCTGTACACCTATGTCCTGCGCGGCACGCCGCTCTTGGTCCAGCTGTTCATTCTTTACCACGGCCTGGCCCAGTTTGAGGCAGTGCGCGAGAGTGCGGCCTGGGTGCTGCTGAAGAATGCATGGTTTTGCGCCTGGCTTGCGTTCACGCTCAACTCCACCGCATACACCACCGAGATTTTTGCCGGCGCCCTCAAGGCCACCAATTACGGTGAAATCGAAGCGGCGCGCAGCTACGGCCTTAGCGGCTTCACACTGTACCGCCGCATTCTGCTGCCCAGTGCGTTGCGCCGGGCGTTACCCCAGTACAGCAACGAGGTGGTTGGTCTGATGCACGCCACGGCGATTGCCAGCACGGTAACGCTGGTCGACATCACCCGGGTGGCGCGCGATGTGTATGCCAACAACCTGCTGGTAACCGAGTCGTTCGGTGTAGCGGCAGTCATCTACTTTGTGCTCACCTTCACGCTGGTCGGCATCTTCAAGTTGCTGGAGCGCCGCTTTCTGCGCCACCTGCATCCCCAGCAAACACGCAACAAACCCCAGACACTCCACCGCCCCTTGGCGACTCCCCATGCAAAAACAAACAATTGATCTCCTGAGCGGCGCGCCGGGCACCCGGCAATCGCTACAAGTCCTGCGCTTCGGCACCCTTGGCGCACGTCCCAAGGTCTACATCCAGAGCGCACTGCATGCCGACGAGGTGCCCGCCATTCTGGTAGCCCACCAACTGGCACAACTCCTGGCGCAAGCGCAAGCCCACGGCACCTTGTGTGGTGAAGTGGTGCTGGTGCCCTTTGCCAACCCCATTGGTCTGGGGCAGCACCTGTTTGGCCAGCACCAGGGCCGCTTTGATCTGCGCGATGGTGGCAACTTCAACCGCGGCTATCCCGAGTTGGCTGCCAAGGTGGTCGACACGGTGCGCCCGCTGCTCACGCAAGATGCCCAAAGCAATACCCGCAGCATCCGCGCCGCCATGCTGGCAGCGGTAGACAGCCAGACCCCTGTCAACCCCACACAAGATCTCAAGAAGCAACTTCTGAAGCTGGCCGTGGACGCTGACGTTGTACTGGACCTGCATTGCGATACCGATGCTGTGATGCACCTCTACGCCCTCACCCCACAGTCTGCTGCGGCCCAACAACTGGGTGCAGCGTTGGGTGCCCGTGCTGTTCTGTTGGCAACCGAGTCCGGCGACTCACCATTTGATGAAGCCTGTACCCGCCCGTGGCTGGACATGCAGAAGCTGTTGCCAGAGTTTCCCATTGCCCTGGCCTGCTTCGGTGCCACGGTGGAGTTGCGTGGTGAGGCAGACACCAACCACGCACTGGCAGCGCAGGATGCCCAGGGTATCTGCACGTTTCTCGCGCATCAAGGCATCATCTCCGGAGTGGCGGACTCACTGCCCAACGCGCATTGCCTGCCCACGCCGTTGTCCGGCTCGGAGCCGATCACCGCGCCCCATGCGGGCGTGGTGGTGTTTCACCGCAACCCTGGCGAGCGAGTGGTGGGTGGTGATGTGATTGCCGATGTGGTCGATCCCCTGACCGGCCATGTGACGCAACTGCGCTGCAAGTCCGACGGACTGCTGTATGCCCGCTGTGGCTCGCGCTGGGCAGTGCCTGGCAAGCGCCTGGCCAAGATTGCCGGCACCTCGTTGGCCCGCACCGGCAAGCTGTTGAGCCCCTGAGTGGCTGAACAAACGATGAAAGACAGTCACATGGCTCCCACCAGCACCATCCTGCAAGGACTGGGCATCTGCAAACGCTTTGGTACAAATGAAGTGCTCAACGGCGTGAGCGTCATCGCCCAAAAGGGCGACGTCATCTCCATGATCGGCTCCAGCGGCTCGGGCAAGAGTACCTTCCTGCGTTGCCTGAACCTGCTGGAGCAACCCAACGCCGGTCGTATCGTGCTCGACGGCGAAGAACTCGACCTGGTGCCAGACAAGCTCGGTACTCTGAAGGTCAGCAGCCAGGCGCAACTGCAACGCCTGCGCTCCCAGGTTTCCATGGTGTTTCAGCACTTCAATTTATGGGCGCACATGACCGCGCTGGAGAACGTCATCGAGGCACCCATCCATGCGTTGGGTCTTAGCAAGGCCGAAGCACTGGAGCGCGCCAACGCCTACCTGCAGCGTGTCGGCGTCTACCACCGCAAAGACGCGTTTCCGGCCCATCTTTCGGGCGGCGAGCAACAGCGCGTTGCCATCGCCCGGGCTTTGGCGATGGAGCCGAAGGTCATGCTGTTCGATGAACCCACCTCAGCACTGGACCCCGAACTGGTGGGTGAAGTGCTTCGCGTCATGCGCACGGTGGCCGACGAGGGGCGCACCATGATCGTAGTGACCCACGAGATGGGCTTTGCTCGCGAGGTGAGCAACAAGGTGGTGTTCTTGCACAAGGGCCAGATCGAGGAGCAGGGCGTACCGGAAGAAGTCTTGCTGCATCCGCGCAGTGAGCGCTTGCAGGCGTTTTTGTCGAACAGTTTGAAGTAGCCGGATGGGGCTGAGCGCTTCGCCCCGCTGATCAAGTGGTGCAGTTGGTGCGGCAGGTGTAGCTGCAGCTTAATCTTGTCTCCAGACCACGCGGGATATGCGTAAATAGCTATTAATTCAGGAGTGAATGAATTGACAATTTGCCTTGCCAGAACTTGGGCAACAATGGCTGCGTCCACGTCTATTTCGTAGCCTATTCCTGCGAAGGCCGTGGCGTCTGCCCCTGGCGCAACGCCCGGCTCATGGTGGAGACAGCGGCGCACCCGACCGACCACGCATTCCCACTCCTGCTGGTGCGCCAATAGGTGCGGTCTGTCCCGAAGCGGCTGCGCTGATTCATGCAGCGTGACTGGGCGGAGTTGGGCATGGTGCTGAGTACTTTCCTGCGCGTGATTGCGCAAAGCCTGCAGGACCATTGCGCCGGTGCAGCCCACGTGGACAAGACTGCAGTGCAAATTGGCGCAATCGCTTTCATCCACCGATTCGGCTCCAGCCTGAACGACCATGTGCACTTCCGCGTTTGTGTGATCGATGGCGTGTTTGAGCAGGTGGCAGGTGGCAGCAACGCTGATGTCGCCTCCCGAGCCTCACCACCGAGCATCGTCTGTGGCAGGACGGTGGTGATGCGCAGACGGATGAAGGGACGCAAATCGAGCCAGCGGACTGGGGTCTGGTGGCACAACCCGCACCCGACTTTGAGGTTGATGAGCACATCAGTTGGTGAGTGGTTGAGACGGCGGCTTTAATGTGCTGCGGGGTCGGCCTGCGCGGTCGCCCGAAAATTTCCCCGTCGTCATGCGCATTTTGGTGGCGGCTCGCCCAGGAATCACGCTGTAATCGAGAGAGTTTTTACTTGGGTTGGGGGCCAATCAAAGGTGCCGCCTTCGCCGCCCACGGAGAGCAGGGATCGGTGAATCGCGGCATGGGCCGCGTCCGTGGCGCTTGCGTGGCCGTATTGCATACGCGCATGCA
>JBIIVW010000100.1:0-11835 GCA_044339205.1 Rhodoferax sp.
TTGAGCCGTATTATCTAAAATACGCCTTATGCCCAAGCCGATCCCTTCCACATCCCCACGCTACATCTGGCAGCATCCCGCCTGGCCACAGCTGACGTTTGACGCGGCTGCGCTGGCCCCAGCGCTGGACCAGGCCCGGCTGGAGCAGGGCCGCTTGCTGGGTTTGTTGGGGGCCATCGGGCTGGAGCAGGCCAATGCGGTGCAGCGCGAGCTGTGGGTGCAAGAAGCGCTGGCCACGGCTGCCATAGAGGGCGAGCAACTCAACCTCGCATCTCTGCGATCGTCCGTGGCGCACCGGCTTGCACTTGCCGATGCGCCGGGCACTGACCGGTCAGTGGACGGGCTGGTGCAGGTGATGCAGGACGCACTCGCCAGCCACGGCGCTGCGCTGGACCTGGATCGGCTGTGCCGCTGGCAGTCTGCACTGTTTCCGGGGGGCACGTCGGGCATCACGCGCATTGCGGTGGGGCGCGTGCGCAGCCATGCCGATGCCATGCAAATCGTGAGCGGTGCGCTGGGGCGCGAGGTGGTTCACTACGAGGCGCCGCCCTCTGTCCAGGTGACTGCAGAGATGGACAGTTTTTTGGCATGGTTTGAAAGCACGCGCCCCGTTGCTGGTGCGCCCACCGTCAACGGCATTGCACGGGCAGCGCTGGTGCACCTGTGGTTTGAATCCATCCACCCGTTTGAAGACGGCAACGGCCGCCTGGGCCGCGCCCTGGCAGACATGGCACTGGCGCAAGACATGACCGCGCAAGACGCACAGGCCAACCCGGCGCTGGTGCGGGTGTACGGCTTGGCGCACCAGATGCTGAAAACCCGCGCAGCCTACTACGACGCGCTCAATACGGCACAACGCCTGCGCGGCATTGCGCCCGAGGCGCAGGCGATCGATGTCACGCCCTGGGTGCAGTGGTTTGTACAGGCGTTTACCCGTGCATGCGTGGCCAGCCAGGCTGTGGTGTTGGATGCCACGGAGAAGGCGCATTTCCGTCTGCGCGCGGCGCAGTGCCACATCAACCCGCGCCAGAGCAAGGTGCTGGAGCGCCTGCTGGAAGCCGGGCATGTGGGCTCGGGCGGTGGCTTTTTGGGTGGCATGAGCACCGAGAAATACGCCAAGATCACCGGCACCTCCAAAGCCACCGCCACGCGCGACCTGGCCGGCCTGCTAGCCCATGGTCTGCTGCGCGTGGAAGGCGTGGGCAAGGCCACACGCTACGCGGTTAAGGTGCCGGGGTGGGAGCAGCCTGCGGTGAAGCCCTGAGCAAGCTCCAAAAAGTGGCGCAATACTTCTTTAGTCAAAAATAACGAGGCTGCAACCGTTGCCGCTGTGAATGCCAGAGTACCCGCAACAGTCTCACCCCTTGACCACCCCTCACTCTGGAGCCCCACGATGCAACTCGGTTACACCATTCTTTATGTCGAAGACGTCAAAGCCACCTTGGCGTTTTACGAGGCGGCGTTTGGCCTGACGACGCGCTTTCTGCACGACGGGGGCGACTATGGCGAGTTGAACACGGGCAGCACCACGCTGGCGTTTTCAGCGCATTCGCTGATGCGCCAACTGGGCAAAAACCCACAGCCCGCCGACGCCCACGCACCCAGCTTTGAAATTGCCCTGTGCACGCCAGACGTGCCCGCCGCGCTGGCGCGGGCAATTGCAGCAGGCGCGCAGCCGATGCGCGCAGTAGAGACCATGCCGTGGGGGCAGACCATTGCCTATGTGGCTGACCCCAATGGTTTTTTGGTGGAGCTGTGCACACCGGTAGCGGGCTAGGCGTTCGCCAGAACTCGCACTGAATACTCATTTTTTAATAGGTTCTGGCGCGTGCTCCACATGCGCTGACAGCCCGCTTCAAACTCACTGACTGGCAGCATCCGCTTCTGCCTCCGGCCACAGCTGCGGGAACAAAAACCGCAGTGCGTGCTGCGGCAGGCCAAAGCGCACTTTGCCTTGCGGCGAGTCGGACTTGAGCAGCCCGCGCTTAACCAGCGCGCCCAGCGCATCGGTGGCACCACGGTCACTCAGGCCCAGCATGGCTTTGAAGTCGCCGCGCGCCATGTCTGCGCCACTTAAAAACAGGTAGTGCAGGCCGCGCAGCGCCTCCGTGCGTACGCCGTTTTTCAGTACGGTGGCCTCAAACACCAGGCAGGCTTCGATGCGCGTCTTCATCGTTGCGAAGTCCAGCAGGCCCGCCATGAAGTTCACCTGGTCCAGGCAGGTGTCCAGCACGTAGTCGGCCCAGGCGATCAGCGCCTGTTCGCTCAGATTGCCGCGCCCGTCCAGGTCGCCCCGGCGCAGGCTGTCGGCATCCGCCAAGAGCGCGTAATAGCGCTCGGTGCTGCGGGCAAAGCCACGCAATGGCGACCACAGCCCGCCGGTGTAGCCTTGGGCTGTGAGCCAGGTATGCGTGTGCAACCGCATGACGCGCCCGTTGCCATCCACAAACGGATGGACCCAGCCCAGGCGCTGGTGGGCGCAGGCCAGCGCCACCAGCGCGGCCTCGCCACGGCGAACCCCGCCATAAAAAGCGCACCAACGCGCCAGGAACATCGGCACGCTGGCATGCGCTGGCGCCACATGCTGTCCGACCCGCACGTCTCGTTGGCGCAGCGTGCCCGGCGGAATAGGTTCTTTCTCGGAGGTGAACAGATCACCCGGAGGCAGATGGCCCAGCAGCGCCCGGTGAATATCTTGCACCGCGTCCACGGCGTACAAGGCGCGCGCGCCTTCAAGCCCGCTGTAGCGCTGTTCCAGCGCCTGCTCCGCCGCGATGTGGGCCACAGCCAGACGCTGTTTGGTGGCTAGCACGGCGTCTTTGGAGAAATCCTGGCGCAAGGCCTGGTCTATCTCGTGCGGGCGGGTGTGTTGACCCTCAATGCGGTTGGTGTAGTAAGAATTCATGTTGCGCAGCAGGCTGCGCAATTCGGGCGGCACCCGGGTGCCAGCCAAGGTGGTGGCCAGGCGGGACAGGTCATGTGCTTTGGCCAGCAGGGGCTCCATGCGCGCATCGGCAGGGAGCAAGGGCTCGAATTGGTGGGCTTGGGTATACATGGTGATATTTTGCCAACTTTTTTTATTGTGTAAATATTTGATATATATGATAATTTTCTTAAATTTGCCAAGATTTTTGCCAACCTTATTCAACCCTGTGATACTCCAGACGCAAGCAGACATTTCAAAGCGAACATTTCATATTGAAATCAATTGATGATTTATATTTAATAGCAATGAACTTATGTAATACGCCGGCCAGAGCCTGGTTTGACCTAATAACCGCCTTGGAGTACCCACCCTGACCCCCAGGCCCAAGCGGCGCTCACAAGCGGCGCCATTCCACGTATATATTGCGCTGTTGCCCCCTACCAACCCGCCCGCAACGATGCCCATCACCTTGGACACCCTGCGCCGCTATGCCGTCGCGCGCACTCTGTTTGCGCCCACCACCTTGCCCAAGGCCATTGCCCAACTGGGCTTTGTCCAGGCGGACCCGATTCGTGCCCCGGCGCGCGCGCAAGACCTGACGCTGCGCCACCGGGTCAAGGACTACCGCGCGGGCGACCTGGAGCGGCGTTATGCAATGCTGGACATTGAGGAAGACTTTTTCGTCAACTACGGCTTCTTGCCGCGCGCCACGCAGGCGCTGATGCATCCGCGCACACCCCGAACAATCCTGACGGCAGAGCGGCAAAGTCAAATGAACGCCGTGCTGGGCTTTGTGCGGGCACACGGCGTGGTTCACCCACGGGTGGTGGACGCGCATTTTGCGCACGGCTCCTCGCGCAACTGGTTTGGCGGCTCCAGCAAGGCGAGCACTCAGCTGCTGGACGATATGCATTACCGTGGTTTGCTGCGCATCGCGGGGCGCGCCAGTGGCGTGCGCACCTATGCCGAACGCATCGCACCTGAAAGCCTGGCCGAGCCTCGGCCCGCATTGGACGCCTTGGTGGACGTGATCGTGCACAAGTACGCACCGCTGCCCGAGCGATCACTGGGTGAGTTGATCAACCACCTGCGTGGTGGCGTGCCGCAATGGGCGCACTGGCGCCGCGATGCCTTTGGCCGTGCGAAAGAGCGCCTGGCCCATGCACAGGTCGACGGCCAGACCTACTACTGGCCCGCCACTGAAAATCCGGCCTCCCGCCGCCATGCGCCCGATGAGGTGGTGCGCCTTTTGGCGCCGTTTGACCCGCTGGTGTGGGACCGCCGCCGTTTTGAACACTTGTGGGGCTGGGCTTACCGCTTTGAGGCCTACACGCCCGCAGCCAAGCGGGTGCGGGGCTATTACGCGCTGCCGCTCCTGTGGCATGAGCAGGTCATCGGCTGGGGCAATGTGTCGGTGGTCGGCGGGCAAATGCAAACCGAGTTGGGGTATGCGGCGGGCAAGCCACCGCCCGGCGCGGCATTTTCTGCTGCGCTGGATGACGAGTTGCAACGCATGGCCACGTTTTTGCGGGCGGGAGCCACCGAGCAAGGTGAGCCATTTGCCAAAAACGCCAATCGCGGAACTTAGTCGCCCGCCCAAACCACTACCGCACCCGCCGAAACGTCAAGTTCAACCGGCGCTGCCCCAGGAGCGGGTGCTCACCGTCGGCCAGGGCATTCACGCCGTGAAAGGCCAGCCTTGAGGGCCCGCCCCACACCACCACGTCCCCATGCACCAGCCGCCAGCGCTGGGGGCGGTCTGTGCGGCTGGCGGTGCCAAACAAAAACACCGCCGGCAGCCCCAGGGACAGCGAGACGATGGGCTCGCGCAAGTCTTGCTCGTCTTTGTCTTGGTGCAGCGACAGTTTGGCACCGGGCAGGTACTGGTTGATCAGGCAGGCGTCGGGCTCGAAATGGGGGTAACCACCTTGCGCAGCTGCGCGCCGGGCCAGGTCCATCAGGCACGCCGGCATGGCGGGCCAGGGCTGGCTGGAGGCCGGGTCAAGGGCGGTGTAGCGGTAACCGCTGGCGCCAGACACCCAGCCCAGCGGCCCGCAGTTGCTCATGCCCACCGACATGGTGTAGCCGCCGGGGGTTTGCCAGTGGCGCAGGGGAGCCTGCTGCAAGACAGACTCGATGGATTGCAGCAACGCGGCTTCCTGGTCACGGGCAAAACCGTGCAGCAGCACCGCGCCCGGCGCCAGGGTCGTCAGCGCTTCTTCAGGGGGCAGGCTGTCAAAGAGGTCCATGGGGGTTAGCTTGCTGGTGCTGCAGCGGCGTCTTGTGCCAGATTCCCCGTCGGATCCAGCGGCCCGGACGGCGCTGCAGGGATCGTGGGTGTCAAAGGCGCAGCGGGCGGCATGGGCTGCGCTGGCACCCCGGATGCCGGAGCGGTCATCGGCTCGGTGGGCGGGTTGACCATCAACTCGGCAGGTGGCACCAGCTTAACGGGCGGTGCTGGCCGGACTTCAACCGGCGCCACAGGTGGCATGGTGGGTGGTGAAACGGTCGGTGTCGCAGGGCCAAAGACCCGCTGAAACCAATCCCCCAGACGCTCGCGCAGCTGGCTGAAAAAGCCCTCTGGCGGCGCTGCAAACTTCACGCGGGGGTCGATCACGCGGGTGCGCAGGGCTTGTGCCGTGAAGTTGCCCACAATCGGCAAGGCGCTGTTGGCGCCTTGGCCCCAGTAGTCGCTGCGCAGCGTCACGCGGCCATCGTTAAAGCCCACCCAGGCACCCATCACCAATTGCGGGTGCATCATGATGAACCAGCCGTCGGCGTTGTTTTGCGTAGTGCCGGTCTTGCCGGCCACGTCGGCGCGGATGCCAAAGCGGCTGCGAATGGCGCTGCCCGTGCCTTTGTCCACCACGCCGCGCAGGGCATCCAGCAAACTGTGGTTGACCTCGGGAGACAGCACCACCTCGGCCGCTGCCGGGGCAAACTCGGCCAGCACCTCGCCCTGGCGGTTTTCAATGCGGGTGACCAGCACCGGGGCCAGGTAGCCGCCGCCGTTGGCCAGGGTGCCGTAGGCATTGACCATCTCAAACAGGCTGACTGGGCTGGTGCCCAAGCCCAGCGAGGGCACCAGCTCCAGCGGGCTGGTGCGCACGCCCATGGCCCGCGCCAGTTTGGCCACGCGGGCCGGACCCACGCTTTGCATCAGCTGCGCGGTGATGGTGTTTTTGGAGTACGCCAAGCCGTCACTCAGCGTCATGGGGCGGCCACTGGGCAGCGTGGCGTCGCTGGGGCGCCAGATTTCACCGCCCTTGAGCGGGATTTCCACGGCTTGGTCGACCAGGGTGTCATCGGGGCTGACGCCTTTGTCAAACGCGGCGCCGTACACAAAGGGCTTGAAGGTGGAGCCGGGCTGGCGCCGGGCCTGCTGCACATGGTCAAACGGGTCTTGCTGGAAGTCGCGACTGCCCACCCAGGCGCGGATCTGACTATTGCGAGGGTCCAGCGCCATGAAGCCGGCTTGCACCCGTGTTTTTTCCTCCCGCAAACGGCCCATGAATGCGGCGTCAAGCATCAGTGTCTTTAACGCCTCCGGGGCACTAAGACCACTTGCCAGGGCCTTGCGGTAGTCAGTCGTCTCCCGCACCAAGGCTTGCGTCAAGGCGCTTTTTTCGCCCCAGACGGCGCGCGGTCGCCAGGCGGCGTCGGCCAGAGCCTGCAGCTGGGCGCCCTGGCGGATGACGGCTTGGTTGGCCAGGGTTTGCAGGCGCGAGTCAATCGTTGTGTGCACCACCAGGGCGTCGGTGTAGATGTTGTAGTTGTTGCGGTCGGCCCACTCAATGAGCCATTTGCGCAGCGCTTGGGCAAAGTGCGGCGCCGGGCCGGTGGGTTCGATCTGGCGCTCAAAGTCGATGCGCAGCGGCCTGGTTTTGAGGGTCTCGAACCTTGCTGCATCAAGCTTGCCGCGCTTGACCATTTGCGCCAGCACGATGTTGCGACGCTGCACAGCGCGCTCGGGGTTGAGCACCGGGTTGTAGTAGCTGTTGCCCTTGAGCATGCCCACCAGCGTAGCACTCTCCAGCACGTCAAGCTCCTTGGCTGACTTGTCAAAGTAGGTGCGTGCCGCCATCTCGATGCCGAAGGCGTTGTAGAGAAAGGGCACGGTGTTGAGGTAGGTCACCAGAATCTCGGCCTTGCTGTACAGCGCCTCGATTTTGAGTGCGGTGATGGCCTCTTTGAGCTTGCGGGTGAGCGTGGGCGCGCGCCCCACTTCTTGCGGGTACAGGTTGCGTGCCAGTTGCTGCGTGAGGGTGGAGCCGCCTTGGCGGTTGCCCGAAAAGGTGTGGAGCGCAGCCGATGCCGTGCGCCGCCAGTCCAGGCCAAAGTGCTCATAAAAGCGGTGGTCTTCGGTGGCAATAAGTGCTGCCAGCACCGACGGCGCCACGTCCTCAAGCGGCACCCAGGCGCGGTTGGCCCATTTGAATTCGGTCAGCAACTGACCATCCGCAGAGAGCACTTGCGCAGGCTGCTCAAACCGGGCCTTGCGGATGTCGCTGATGCCGGGGGTGAACGGGATCAGCACCAGCATATAGAGCAAAAACAGCGCCGGCACGCCCGCCAGCACCCACACCAGCTCGCGCCGGGTCGGGCGGCGAAGGCGCTTGAGTTGCTCGATAGCCAGAATTTTGAGTTGGGAAATTTGAATCAAAGAAATCACAAGGGCAAAGCCACAGGATGGCCGGGATTGAGATTTTGATGCATCTGAGAAGAATGCCTTGTCTTTAATATAATGCATCTACAACAAACCAAATGACAAGCAAGCTGATCTGGAATGAAGCCAAACGCATCGCAAACCTCGCCAAACATGGCCTGGACTTTGCGGATGCCGGCGAAGTTCTGGCGTCGCGCTATCGACTCGATGTGACGGTGGTGCGCCATGGCGAGTTGCGTATTCAGTCCATTTCTTACGCACTTGGTTTTTTGGCGGTGCTGACGGCTGTGCATACCGCCCGGGGTGGCGCAACGCGCATGATCAGCTTTCGTCCTGCAAGCACATTAGAACGTGAGGTTTACGATGCCTGGCTCGAAAACGAATGCAATGACTCGCAGTGAAGTAGTGGCTGCCGTGCGGGCGCTGCCGCCGTCCAAAGACTTTGTCTGGAATGGTGTTGATGAAGATGACCGCCCTGCAACTGCAGCCGAGTTGCAAGCCGGTGTAACGGCTTACCGCAAGCGAGGGCGACCCGTCAGCAGCGTGACCAAGGAGCAAGTCGCAATTCGCTTGGATCGTGACGTTCTGAGCGCCTTTCGCGCTGCTGGCCCAGGCTGGCAAACACGGATGAATGAAGCTCTGCGCGACTGGCTGCGCACGCATTCGTCGGTGTAAGCCGGGAATAGATAAACGCTCAGCCCACATCCCTCAAGACCGCCCGCATCAGCTCGCGGACTTTCGGGAGCATGGGGCTGTTGCTGCGGGAGGCCATGGTGACCAGGCCAAAACGGGCCTTGGCATTCAAGGCCGGGGTCACCGGCAGCTCAATCAAATCGGGGGCAGACGCGCGGATGGCCAGCACCACCGCGTCGCTGGCGCGCGCCACGTCGAGCAGGCTCGATATTTCTTCGCACCGCAGGTTGACCAGTTGCGTGGGGTGCGCTTGCGGGCCAAAGCGCTCCATCAGGATACGGGCCACCTCGTCGCTCAGGGGGGTGGAGGCAATGGGGTAAGCGCAGAGCATGGCGAAGGTCACGCTGCGGTGTTGCGCCAGCGGGTGACCGGGCCGGCACATGAAGGTGCCCGACATCTCGTACACCGCCTCCACCGTCAGGTCAGGGGACGGCTGGAGTGACCGTACATCCAGAATTAAGGCGTCCAGCAAGCGGTCTCGCAAGGCCTGCACCAGCAGCGTGGTGCTGCCCCGTGAAATGTCGATGTGCGCCTGCGGGTGCTCGGTGGCCATCAACATCAGCAAAGGGGTCATCAGCATGGCGCCCGGCCCGGAGCCCATGCCCACCCGAAACTGGCCAATGTCCCCTTTCTGCAATTGCGCGCTGGTCTGGCGCAACTCATTGGCCTCATCCACCAGCAAGCGCGCGCGTTCCACAAAGTGCTGGCCAAAGTGGGTGAGCTCATTTTTTCGTCCGATGCGATCAAACAAGCGCTGCCCCAATTCGTCTTCCAGGGCCTTGATGCTGCGACTCAAGGCAGGCTGCGTGATGAAGAGCTTGCTGGCCGATTGACTGAACGAGCCACTGCGGGCGAGTTCGATCAAATGCTTGAGTTGAACCAGGGTCATGTCATATCCATGTATGCATAAAAGTCATGCTAATTGTCATAAGAATGCCTTGGACATTATAAAAACCGATTCCTAGAATGAAAACGCCACAACCCTTCTGGAGTCAAAACATGTCGATCAAATCCCCTCGCTGGGCCGCTTTATTGAGCGGACTCGTCCTAGCCGGCGCCGCCTGCGCACAGACCTACCCCAGCAAACCCATCACCTTGCTGGTGCCCTACCCTGCTGGCGGTTTGTCGGATGTGATCGCCCGCACGGTCAACACCACCTTGTCCAAAAACTTTGGCCAGCCGGTGCTGGTAGAGAACCTGGGCGGTGCCAGCGGCGCCATTGGCGCGCAGAAGGTGCTGAGTGCGCCCGCCGACGGACAGATCATTTTTCAGGGCTCGCCCAATGAGTTGATCCTGGCGCCTTTGGCGATCTCGGCGGTCAAATTCAAGAGCGAAGACTTCCGCCTGGTGCAGATGATTGCCACGGCCCAGATTGGTTTTGTGACACGCAAGGATTTGCCCGTCACCAACGTCGATGAATTCCTGGACTACGCCCGCAAGCAAGCCAAAGAAGGCCGCCCCGTCACCTATGCCAGCGTCGGGCCAGGTTCGTTTTATCACCTGCTGGGTGAGCACTTGTCCAAAACCACGGACATCCCGATGACGCATGTGCCGTACAAAGGCATTGCCCCCGCCATTCAGGATTTGCTCGGCGGCCAAATCGACATTTTCCTTGCGCCCATGGGCAAAGCGAATGTCGAGCTGGAGAAGCAAGGCAAGCTCAAAGTGCTGGCCATGCTCAACAGCGAGCGCACGGAGTCCATGAAGGACTATCCCGCCATCACCGAGAGCAAGTCATTGAAGAACTTCGTCTTCAACATCTGGACCGGCTACTTTGTGAAAAAAGGCACGCCTGAGCCTGTGGTTCAAACCATTCACAAAGCCATCACCGATGCCTTGAGCGACCCTACCGTGCGCGCGGGCCTGGAAGCCAACAGCCAGTTGGTGGCCAAGCCCTTGTCTTTGCAAGCCATGGACAAAGCCTACGAGGACGGCACGGCCCAGTTCCGCGCCATTGCCAAATCTATCAACCTGCAGCCCCAGTGACATGACGTACTTGCGTGAGGCGCTCACCGAGCGGATGGGCGAATTCATCCAGCTGCGGCGCGACATCCACCGCCATCCTGAGCTGGCGTTTGAGGAGCACCGCACGGCCGAGCTGGTGGCCACCAAGCTGCAAAGCTGGGGCTACGCGGTGCACCGGGGCCTGGGCGGCACGGGCGTGGTGGGCACCTTGACGCGCGGGCCAGGCAACCGGCGTCTGGGCTTGCGCGCTGACATGGATGCGCTGCCTATTCAGGAGGCAACTGGTGCCGAGTGGGCCAGCAGCAAGCCGGGCCTGATGCACGCCTGCGGCCACGACGGCCACACGGCCATGCTGCTGGCTGCTGCCAAAGCCATTGCGCAAGACGTGACGTTTGACGGCACCCTGAACCTGATTTTTCAGCCCGCCGAGGAGGGTGGCGGCGGTGCCGTGCGGATGATGGCCGATGGCCTGTTCGAGCAGCATCCGTGTGATGCGGTCTTTGCCATGCACAACATGCCTGGCACGCCGGTGGGGCACTTTGTGTTCAGGGAGGGCGCGGCCATGGCCTCCAGCGACTACGTCACGGTGCGCATCCACGGCACAGGTGGCCATGGGGCCATGCCGCACCGCGCGGCCGATCCGCTGGTGGCAGCTGCCGCCATCGTCATGGCTTTGCAAACCATCGTCTCGCGCAACGTGGACCCGCTGCATACCGCCGTGGTGACCGTGGGCGCCCTGCATGCGGGCCAGGCCAACAACGTCATTCCGGCGCTGGCCACGCTGGAGATCAGCGTGCGCTCCCTGGACCCCGCTGTGCGCCGCCTGCTGGAAGAGCGCATCAAGGCGCTGGTGGTGGCCCAGGCCGAGAGCTTTGGCGTGCGCGCCGAGGTGGAGTGGCGCCAAGGCTATTGCGTGCTGGTCAACACCGGGCCAGAGACCGAGTTTGCGCGCCAGGTGGCCCTCAAACTGGTGGGGGCAGAGCGGGTGACCCTGCAGGGCCCGCCCCTCACGGGCAGTGAAGACTTTGCCTTCATGCTCGAAAAAATTCCCGGCAGCTACCTGCTGATTGGCAATGGTGACGGTGACTCTGCGGGCGCGTGCATGGTGCACAACCCCGGCTACGACTTCAATGACGACAACATTGCCAACGGTGCGGCCTATTGGGTGGCACTCGTTCAAACGTTTTTGCCCGTTAAACTCGGGCTTCTTTAATTCGACCTTGTGTCGACAGGTGATCGGGAGAGACTGCCAGCGCATCAGCGTGTTGGGCAGCGCCGAAGGAGCAACCGCCCCGGAAACTCTCAGGCAAACGGACCGGTTACCTGCAACATCTCTGAAGAGCCGCTGGCGCATTCGTCCGCCAGCGCACCGAAGGAGCAAGCGAGACGCATCAAACGCTCGTGAATCTCTCAGGTCCTAACACAGAGGGGGCGCGCCAGACCTGCGACTTGCAGGCGGGCGCTCCACCCTTTGGCGTTTTGAAAGCTCATCTCTCATGAAAACAATCGCAGTCATTGGTGGCGGAATCACCGGCGTCACCACCGCCTACGCCCTGGCCAAACGCGGCTTTGCCGTCACCTTGTT
>JBIIVW010000344.1:0-3399 GCA_044339205.1 Rhodoferax sp.
CGGGGCCGAAAAATATGACGCCAGGTTTGTGCCTGGGTCCACTTGTTCTTCATGGCGTTTTCGGTGGTGTACTTCACCAACCCACGCGCATAGCCCATTTTGTCCATCACTGTGTCACACACATCGGCACACGCACCGCAGCCAATACATTCGTATTGCAGGCCATTTCTGATGTCAATGCCAGTGGGGCACACCTGTACACACAGGGTACAGTCTATGCAGGCACCCAGATTCAGTGCAATAGGGTCTGCCTTGCGAGAACGGGCACCTCGAGGCTCGCCACGTTCCGCGTCATAGGTGACGATCAATGTATCTTTGTCGAACATGGCGCTTTGGAAGCGCGCATAAGGACACATGTGCTTGCAGACCTGCTCCCGCATGAACCCTGCGTTGCCGTAAGTGGCAAAGCCATAGAACAGGGTCCAAAACACCTCCCATGAGCCCATATTCATCTGGAGAACCTCCAACCCGAGGTCTTTGATGGGCGTGAAATAGCCAACAAAGGTAAACCCCGTCCAGAGAGCCACAGCCAGCCAAAGTACGTGCTTCGCCGTCTTGCGTCCAAGCTTGTCGACCGAGAGGCCCTGGGAATCGCGGCGCATGCGGGCGGAGCGGTCACCTTCGACTTTTTTTTCTATCCAGAGAAATATTTCAGTGTAAACAGTCTGGGGACAGGCATACCCGCACCATAGCCGCCCAGCTACCGCCGTAAATAGAAACAGCGACAAGGCAGAGATCACCAGAATGCCGGTGAGGTAGATGAAATCTTGCGGGTAAAGCACCAGCCCGAAGATGTAGAAACGCCTCGAACCCAAGTCAAACAAAATCGCCTGGCGCTGCCCCCACTCAATCCAGGGCATGCCATAGAACACCAGTTGAGTCAGGAACACCGTCCCCCACCGCCAGTTGGAGAAATAGCCCGACACGCTGCGCGGGTAGATCTTCTCGTGCGCCGCGTAAAGTGAAATCAACTCTTCGTCAGCCTCCGCCGGGACGATGGGTATGACTTTTCTGACTGCGTTCTCCTGGCTATTCAAGTGTGTTCCTTCAATTCATTCACCAACCCAAAATCAATTACTTTGCAGCAACCGCGTCTTTGTTTGAAAAACCCCAAACATAAGAAGACAGCACATGAATCTGAGCCTCGGTCAGCTGAGCCTGGGCAGGCATCTGGTTAACTTTACCCAGGTTGATCATGGAAACAATCGCAGCCTCTCCGTAACCATGCAACCAGATGTCGTCGGTCAGGTTGGGGGCGCCCAAAGCCTGGTTGCCTTTTCCATCCATGCCGTGGCAAGCCGCGCAACTTGCGAATTTGGCTTTGCCAAGCCCCGCCTGAACCGAATCATGGGGGCTACCCGAAAGACTCAAAACATACTGGGCCACATTCTTCACGTCTTCGGATGAGCCCACAGCTGCCGCCATAGGAGGCATGTTGCCCCTACGGCCCTGCGTTAATGTAGTTTTGATGATTTCGGGTGTACCGCCATGCAACCAATCTTTGTCAGTCAAGTTGGGGAAGCCCTTGTTGCCCCGTGCATCAGAGGCATGGCACTGGGCACAATTGTTCATGTACAAACGCTCGCCAATCGCCATGGCCTGGGGATCTTTCGCCACATCTTCCGGCTTCATCGCAGAAAATCTGGCGTAAAGAGGGGCGACCTCGGCGTTGCCTTTGTCCAGTTCGGCCTGATGCTGACCGGTGGAACTCCAGCCCAGTTTGCCGCCGTAAGTACCCAAACCCGGATACAGGGCGAGGTAAGCAAAGGCAAACACAATCGTGATGACAAACAACCAAGCCCACCAGCGAGGCAGCGGGTTGTTCATTTCCCGCAGATCGCCATCCCAGACGTGGCCGGTTGTGTTGTCGCTGGCCGTCATGGCCTTGGCTTTGCCGCTGAACCACAGCAGCAAAAGACACGCCAAAATACTGACAATAGTGACTCCGGCCACAAAAATCGACCAGAAGTTGCTTGTGAAATCGCTCATTTTTTATCCTTTAATTGCAGCACGTCAGTCTTGCTTGAAGGGCAGATTGGCAGCTTCTTCAAAATCGGCAGCGTTGCGGCCAGAGTAGGCCCAGATCGCGATACCGATAAAAGTAATGAAGGCAGCCACTGTGGCGATCGAACGGAGCGTATTGATGTCGAATTCCATTTTGTGCCTCCTGCTTACTTGACGTAAATTCCCAGAACCTGGAGATAAGAGATAACGGCCTCAACCTCAGTTTTGCCCTGTACCTCTTCGGAGGCTTTGGCAATCTGATCGTCGGTGTAGGGAACGCCCACTGCACGCAAGGCTTTCATGTGTCCTGGCATGGCCGCAGCATTCACCGTATTGGTGAGGAGCCAAGGATAGGCGGGCATGTTGGACTCCGGCACCAGATCGCGTGGATTGTTGAGGTGATCCTTGTGCCATTGGTCGCTGTATTTACCACCTACCCGATGCAAATCAGGCCCGGTCCGCTTGCTACCCCACTGGAAAGGGTGGTCGTACACAAACTCCCCCGCCACAGAATAGTGACCGTAACGCAGCGTCTCGGCACGGAATGGACGGATCATCTGGGAATGACAGTTGTAGCAGCCCTCACGGGTGTAGATGTCCCGCCCAGCCAACTGCAAAGATGTCAAGGGCACCAAACCCTTGACTGGCTCCGTGGTGGACTTCTGAAAGAACAAGGGAACGATCTCTACCATTCCACCGACCAGCAAGACCAGCAGGATCAAGACGATCATGAGGAAATTGTTGGTCTCGATTTTTTCGTGCGACAGCCCGCCGCCACTTGTGTTTTTATTTGCCATGGTGTTTTCTTTCTCAGGCGTGAGCCACAGCGGCCGGAATGGTGACAGACACTGAGCGACCCTTGGTAACAGTCTTCAACACGTTCCACAGCATGATGACCATGCCTACAAAGTACAGCAGGCCGCCCAACAAGCGCAGGACATAGAAAGGGTGAGTCGCTTTCACCGACTCGACAAACGTGTAGGTCAACGTACCGTCGGTATTGATGGCACGCCACATCAGACCCTGCATCACACCGGAGATCCACATAGCAGCAATGTAGATCACGATACCAATCGTGGCAGTCCAGAAGTGGACCTCAATCGCCTTGACGCTGTACATCTGTTTTTGACCGAAGAGACGGGGGATCAAGTAATACATGGAACCCATGGTCACCAAGCCGACCCAACCCAGGGCGCCGGAATGCACGTGGCCAACAGTCCAGTCTGTGTAGTGGGACAGGGCGTTAACGGTCTTGATTGACATCATCGGACCTTCAAAGGTGGACATGCCATAGAACGACAGTGAAACAATCAGGAAACGCAGGATCGGGTCGTCGCGCAGTTTGTGCCAGGCGCCGGACAATGTCATGATGCCGTTGATCATGCCGCCCCAGCT
>JBIIVW010000345.1:0-3391 GCA_044339205.1 Rhodoferax sp.
ACCGTGATACTCAAGCCGCTGACGCCGCAAAATATTGTGATTGGAGGCGCTTCTGGTGCCATGCCGCCCGTATTGGGTTGGGCTGCCATGGCGGGCGATGTTGGTCCGGAAGCGTTGATATTGTTCTTGATTATTTTCTTGTGGACACCACCGCATTTCTGGGCGCTGGCCCTTTACCGGGTGGAGGACTACCGCAAGTCCGGTTTGCCCATGTTGCCCGTCACGCACGGCAATGAGTTCACCCGTTTACAGATCTTTCTCTACACCTTTATTTTGTTTGCAGCCTGTCTGCTGCCATTTGTTTACGGCATGAGTTCCTGGATTTATTTGGCAACGGCCGTGGTCTTGAGCGCCGGATTTTGCCTCTATGGTTTTTGGTTGTGGCGCGATTATTCTGATGAGTTGGCTCGCAAGACATTTCGTTTTTCGCTCATCCACCTCAGCGTGTTGTTTGCTGCCTTGTTGGTGGACCACTACCTGCTCTAGACGAACTCATTTTTTTGAAAGACGATGGATGAACAAACGGAGCACACTCAAATATTTGGCGACCTTGGGCCTGCTGGCGGGTGCCTCGGGGCTGATGTCAGCTTGTTCGGAAAAGAAGCAGAGCTTCGCAGCGATCGACGTGACGGGGGCTGACTACGCCCGAGATTTTTCGTTAACGGACCACAATGGTCAGACCCGCACGATCCCGGATTTTTCCGGTAAGGTGGTTGTGGTGTTTTTTGGTTTCACGCAATGCCCTGATGTGTGTCCCACCTCCATGGCAGAGTTGGCCGAAGTCAAAAAGTTGTTGGGCAAAGACGGTGATCGCTTGCAGGGCCTGTTCATAACGGTAGACCCTCAAAGGGATACGCCGGAGGTGCTCAAAGCCTACATGAGCAACTTCGACCCGTCGTTCTTGGCCCTCTACACCACGCCGGACAAACTGGTGGCCCTGGCCAAGGACTACAAGGTGTATTTCAAAAAAGTTGATGGGCAAACACCGACAAGCTACACGATGGACCATTCTGCGGGTAGCTACATCTATGACACACAAGGCAAGCTGCGTTTGTACACCCGTTACGGCACCGGCACAGCGCCTCTGCTGGCCGATATCAAATTGCTGTTGCAGGCACCTTGAAAGTGGTCCAGCGCCGGCACGGGTTCCGGCGCTGGACCATCACGCGGCAAGCAGCTTTGGGCTCAGTCGGGCTTGATTCCCCTTGTGGCAATCACGCCGCCCAGCAGGGCTGTGTCGAGTTTGATGCGATTGGCCAAGCCTTCAGCAGACGTTCCTGCCACTTGCCAGCCTTGCTGAAACAGTTTTTGCCGGATCTCCGGTGAGCGAGCGATTTCGCTGATCAGGGCCGACAACCGGGCAACAACCGGCTTGGGCATTGAGTTCGGCGCAGCGATGGCATTCCAGATTTCCAGGTTGAAATCTTTCACGCCTGCTTCGGCCATACTGGGCAAGTCGGGTGCCAAGGTGCTGCGCCCGCTGGAGGTCACGCCAATCGCCCGCAGCTTGCCGGCGCGAATTTGCGCCAAGGCCAGCGCGGGGGGCATCATGGACAGCTGCAGTTGTCCCCCGATCAGGGCCGTTGCCACTTGGGGATACCCAGGGTAGGGGACATGAACCGGGTTGATGCCGCTCTGGCCCTTGAGTAACTCCATGCCGATGTGGCCCACGGTGCCTACACCCGGGGAGCCGTAGCTCCATTTGTCACCTGCCAAGCGGGCGGCGGCCAAAAACTCCTTGGCCGTACCTTCGCCTGTTCCGACCGGCGCGGTCAGGACCAGAGGCGACGTGCCAATCAGGCTAACGGGCGTCAGGTCTTTGAGCGGGTCGTAATTGAGCTTGGGGTTCAGCAACTTGGCAATGGTCAGGTTGCCGTTGATCATCAAGCCGATAGTGTGGTCGTCCGTAGCTTTGGCAACAAAATCAGCTGCGATGTTGCCGCCTGCGCCCACTTTGTTTTCCACGATCACTGGCTGACCCAGTGCCTTTGACAGGGGTTCTGCCAAAGTACGTGCCGTCAGATCGGGGGACGACCCCGCAGGAAAACCAACAACAATTCGGACGGTCTTGACGGGCCAAGCGACCATATTTTTGGGCGATTCAGCCTGTTTTTGGGCGCTGGCCCAAGAGGACAGTACCAGTGAAGCTATTAAGACAGTAGCACGGCGACGCATGAGACGGGGCATGGCAGTTCCTGATGAATTAAAGCCTGTCATTGTTACCCATCCCGCGCCGAAGCCTATTGGGCCAGTCCCTGGCAGTCAGGCGGGCTCGGTCAGCGTCTTTTTCATCTTCCTCATGGCGGCAACCTCGATCTGGCGAATCCGCTCGGCGCTCACACCGTAAACCGCTGCCAGCTCGTGCAGCGTCATGCCGCCTGAATTGTCATCGTTCACCTTGAGCCAACGCTCTTCAACAATTCGACGGCTGCGCTCGTCCAGGGCCTCAAGTGCGGCGGCGATCCCGTCGCTGGCCAACACGTCGCGCTCGTGCGCCTCAATCATGGCCGTAGGCTCATGCCGGGTGTCTGTGAGGTAGGCAATCGGGCCGTAAGCGTCTTCGCCGTCGTCTGATGGACTTGGATCCAACAGCACATCGCCGCCGGAGAGGCGTGTTTCCATCTCGATGACCTCCTCGCGTTTGACATTCAGGTGCGCGGCCATGGCGTCGATCTGGTCTTCGTTCAGTGTGTCCCGGTGCGTGCCCATGTCCGCCGCCGCATCATCAGACTTGTAGCGCTGTTTCATGGAACGCAAGTTGAAAAACAGCTTCCGCTGGGACTTGGTGGTCGCCACTTTGACCATGCGCCAGTTTTTCAGGATGTATTCGTGGATCTCGGCTCTGATCCAGTGCAGGGCATAGCTCACCAGTCTCACGCCATGGTCGGGGTCAAAGCGCTTCACGGCTTTCATGAGCCCAACATTGCCTTCTTGAATCAGATCGCCGTGTGGCAAACCGTAGCCCAGGTACTGGCGCGATACCGACACCACCAGACGCAGGTGCGAGAGCACAAGCTTGCCAGCGGCGTCCAGGTCGTTGTTGACCCTGAATTGGCGTGAAAATTCCTGCTCCTGCTCTTGTGTCAGCATGGGGAGCCGGTTCGCGGCCGAGATATAAGCATCCAGGTTGCCCAGTGGCGGCACCATGGACCACGGGTTGGCGACAGTTAATGCGGCCGTTGAGCCGCCAGTTTGGTAAGTCATGCCAGAACTCCTTTTTTCATGACGAGAATGTTAGCACTCTCTGCTGTTGAGTGCCAAGTCCGCGTTTCAATCGGGTTGATAGGTTGAAATGCGCGTGAGGTCGAGCGCGCTTTTGGTCACTCATTGGCTAAGGCGAATTTTGGGCGCAGGGTGCGGCACCGTCTGTACGCCAGCGACCCAAACCCCC
>JBIIVW010000232.1:0-5375 GCA_044339205.1 Rhodoferax sp.
TTTGATTTTAATCGCAGCGCCGGTGCGAGGATTGCGACCCAAGCGGGGAGCACGTTTGCCCACAGCAAATGTACCGAAACCAACTAACGAAACCGACCCACCTGCATTCAGTGTGGTCTTTACAGCATCAATAGTCGCCTCCAATGCACGCGCTGCGGCCGCCTTGGAAATGTCAGCATGTGTAGCGATGTGTTCGATCAACTCGGTTTTATTCACAGAGAGCCCCTAGTATGAAATAAATTCATTTCCATTATCAATTCAAAATCTGCACAGCCCTTGAGGCTTTATCCGACAAAACCGAGTGACCACTGTCAAACAACAGACGCCGAGCCCTTGTGTCAAGGATCACAATTCTAGTCGGTTTAGCAGGCGATCCAGACCTGTTAGCACACCAATTTCACCAGATATTTTGGAAATCAATCTGGTATCGGTTGGCAAAGACATGAAGTTATCCAGATGCCCCGACGTTGGCGCGGCCGATGTCGCCTTGACTCGCGCTTTGATGCTCATATTCGGCCTTCGTAGCTTGCCGTTTTGGTCGACCCGAAACTATTGCTGGTTGACATGCCACGTACAAAAAATTAAAGCGACTTGGGTGCTGTGACGCTTGCCTGCTTCACAACAAGCGCAACACCCGCTGCGGTGATGACCGTACCAGCTATCGTCGTTAGGGTGATTGGCTCCTCGAACAACATCCACGCCATGAACGCAGTCACAGGGGGCACCAGGTACATCAAACTCGTTACCGATGCTGCCGCACCTCGCTGAATGAGCATGTAGAACAAGGAACTCCCACCCAAGGTCAGGACAAGTACAGACCAGAGCATGGCACCCGCCAGATCCGTATTCCACTGCATTGACTCAATCTCCATCAGCGCCAAAGGCAATGTGACCAAAAATGCAGCGCCCAGTTGAACCGTGCTTGCTGTACGCACATCGCAAGGTGCCACAAAACGTTTTTGATAAAGCGTCCCAAGCGTGATGCTGAGCAGTGCCCCCACCGCCAGCGCCAGGTTAATGCCGTCGGCTTCGCCACCCTGCCCGAACTTGCGAGACACCACCATGACGAGTCCGGCGAACCCCAGCAATAACCCAACCCATTGCCTTGGGGCAATTTTGCCCCCTACAGACGCAAACCACAGAGCGGTCAGCACGGGCTGCAGTCCAACAATCAAGGCGGCAAGCCCGGAACCCAGCCCCGCCTTGACAGCAGCCCATACACCGCCCAGATAGCCCGCATGCATAAAGATACCGATGACGGCCAAGTGCAACCACTGCGACCGATTGGATGGCCACTTCACGCGGGCAAAGAATATCCAGGGTAGAAAACAAGCAATCGACAGAAGATAGCGAACCAGAAGAAATTTCATTGGTGGCGCATAGGGCATGCCGTACTTGGCCACGATGAAGCCAGTGCTCCAAATCAGTACAAAGACTACAGGCATCGCCCAAATCAAGGCGCGACTTTCCCCTGCGGTCACTTGACGCGCGCCCGGATTTCCGGGAGCGCCTTTTGCAGGTAGTACACCATGGACCACACCGTCATCACCGCAGCAATCCAGATCAACCAAACGCCCCACAAGTGGGTATCTATCACACCTAGCAGCACGCCGTCGAAGAGCAAAAAAGGGATCGCTACCATCTGCAATACAGTTTTGAGTTTGCCCACCATGTGAACTGCGACGCTTTTGGCTGCGCCGATCTGTGCCATCCACTCGCGCAGGGCTGAGATGGCAATTTCACGGCCAATGATGATCAACGCGACGAACACGTCGGCCCGCTGCAAATGCACCAAAATCAGGACGCAGGCGCAAACCAAAAATTTGTCTGCAACGGGATCAAGAAAAGCCCCAAAGGAGGAGACCTGGTTGAGCTTGCGGGCCAGGTAACCATCAAGCCAGTCCGTGGCAGCGAACACCACAAACATCACAGTAGCCATCAAATTCTGGACAGCCGGCTCAATAGGCAGGTAGAACACGCCGACGATCAAAGGAATCGCGGCGATGCGCGTCCAGGTCATGATCGTGGGAATGGTAAAAAACATGGCTTGATTGTGGCACGGCTCAAGTCTCTTTCGGTGACGCCCGTTCAGTGCAACATCCGGTAAATTTCTTCAGCTAACTCCCTGGAAATGCCTTCGACAGTGGCAATGTCCTCGACGCCCGCCAGCGCAACGCCCCGAACCCCACCGAAGCGCTGGAGCAGCTTGGCCCTGCGCTTCGGCCCGATGCCGGGAATCTCCTCCAACTTGCCGCCATCCATGCGAACCTTGGCCCGCTTGGCTCGCATGCCGGTTATGGCAAAGCGGTGCGCTTCATCGCGAATCTGCGCCACCAACATCAGGGCCGCTGAATCCTTGCCCAGATAGACCTTATCGCGACCATCAGCAAAAACCAACTCCTCCAATCCGACCTTTCGGCCCTCCCCCTTCTCCACACCCACGATCAGGGACAAATCCAGCCCGAGTTGTTCAAAGACTTCGCGGGCCATGGAAACTTGACCCTTGCCACCATCCACCAGCACCAAATCAGGCAAGCGGCCGGTTCCCGCCGGCATTTGCCCTGTTTTCTGGGCCTCGTGCAGAGTCTCGGCGAGCTTGCCATAACGGCGCAACAGCACTTGGCGCATCGCCGCGTAATCATCTCCAGGCGTGATGCCCTCAATGCCATACCGACGGTATTCGGCGCTTTGCATCTTGTGTTGATGGAACACCACACACGACGCCTGTGTAGCCTCGCCCGCGGTGTGGGAGATGTCAAAACATTCGATCCGGAGTTTCTCGAGGTCCTCCAGCGCCAGGTCAAGGGCGTCGGCCAGTGCCCGGGTGCGAGCCTGCTGGGAGCCATCTTCTGCCAGCAAACGCGCCAACTGAAGACCAGCGTTGGTCTGCGCCATTTCCAGCCACACGCGGCGCTGTTCACGTGGTTGGTGAACGGCCGTCACCTTGACGCCGGATTGAACCGACAGGGCTTTGAGCAGACTTTTATCAACTGGCTCGCTCACTACCAGCGACGGGGGTACCGGCACATTCAGGTAGTGCTGTGCCACGAACGCAGCCAACACCTGGGCCTCAATGGATGGCAGAACAGCTGCGTCAGTATCGACCTCCTCATCCACGTAAAAGACCGCCGCTTCTTCCACATGAACCGGAAAATAGGGGCGATCCCCCAAATGACGCCCTCCCCGCACCATGGCGAGATTCACGCAGGCACGGCCGCCCTGTACCTTCACGGCCAAAATGTCCACGTCACGATCCGACACGTTGTCCACCGACTGCTGGTGCAGCACATTGGACAAGGCCGCCACCTGATTGCGCAACTCAGCGGCTTGTTCAAACTCCAGTCTGTCGGCGTGCGCCATCATGCGGGCTTCCAGCGTGTCCATCACCTGGCGGGCATCGCCGCGCAAAAAGCGCTCGGCATTGGCCACGTCCTGAGCGTAATCCGGGGCGTTAATGTGGCCCACGCAAGGCGCTGAACAGCGCTTGATTTGGTACAGCAAGCAGGGACGGGTGCGGTTGTTGAAAACCGGGTCCTCACAGGTTCTCACACGAAACACCTTTTGCATCAAAAGGATTGCTTCTTTGACAGCCCAGGCGCTCGGGTAAGGCCCAAAGTAGTGGTGTTTTTTCTCGACGGCGCCCCGGTAATACGAGACCCGGGGGAAGCTCGTGCCCGGGTTCGAGGTGACGGCAGCGCCTGTCATCTTCAGATAAGGGTAGCTTTTGTCATCCCGAAACAAGATGTTGTACTTCGGGTTCAACGTCTTGATCAGGTTGTTCTCAAGCAGCAGAGCCTCCGCTTCGGAACGCACCACCGTGGTTTCCAGGCGCACAATTTTGCTGACCATGTGCCCGATGCGAGACCCACCGTGATTTTTCTGAAAGTAGCTCGACACCCTCTTTTTGAGATTGATGGCCTTGCCCACATACAGAACGGCGTCCTCTGCATCAAAGTAACGGTACACACCCGGCAACGGTGGCAGGCTGGCAACATCGCTCAGGAGTTGCGGGGGATGAGGTGATGGCACATTGGGATCCGTGCGATCGAGGGCGTCGGGTAAATCAGTGGGGTCAGGCAGAACGGGCATAGGTGTGTATTGTGGACAATGTCTGGCGTGAACACAGGAAACCTTTGGGACATCTTTTGCAGGGTCATTGACAACTACGGCGACGTTGGGGTGTCCTGGCGGCTCGCGGCGGGATTGGCAGCACGTGGGCAGCGCGTGCGACTCTGGTTAGATGACCCAAGTGCCCTGACGTGGATGGCACCCAACGGCGTACCCAACGTCGAAGTCAGGCGTTGGACGGAGTCCATGTGCTTTACAGGACTGGAATTAAGCGATGTCTTGATTGAAACCTTTGGCTGCGAGATATCTCCTGAATTCATAGCTGCCAGAGCAATAGATACGCCGGCTAGAGGCAAAAAACTCTTGTGGATCAACCTGGAATATCTCACCGCAGAAGGCTATGCCGAACGCTGCCACGGCTTGCTCTCACCGGTGATGAACGGGCCTGGTGCAGGGCACACCAAACACTTCTTTTATCCGGGCTTCACCCCGGCCACCGGTGGCTTGCTTCGCGAACCCGATCTGCTTGAACGGCAGACCCGATTTGATCGGGAGGTCTGGCTGCGAACCCAGGGCATTGACTTCAAGGGCGAGCGTCTGATCTCCCTGTTTTGTTACGAACCAAGTGCCCTGGGCACGTGGCTGGGCAGGCTGGCACAAGATTCACAACCAACACGGCTGCTAGTGACCCCTGGCAGGTCTGCAGAGGCCATCAGAACCTGCATTTTGAATAAAAACAAGCTCCAGCCGGGATGGAATAAGCAGGAATTGCTATGCTTTTCTTACATTCCCTCACTGACCCAACTTGACTTTGATCACCTGCTTTGGGCGTGTGATCTGAACTTTGTGCGAGGTGAAGATTCGCTGGTGCGTGCCCTATGGGCCAACAAGCCTTTCATCTGGCAAATTTACCCCCAGCATGACGACGCCCATCATGCCAAGCTGGCAGCTTTCCTTGACATGATGAACGCCCCCCCGTCGATGCGAGCAGTCCATCTGGCATGGAATGGCGTATTGCAGACTCAGGCCAACAATACGAATAATGAATTGGCCCGCGCCTTGCCCCATTGGCAGCGCACCGTGACCCATGTTCGAGACACCCTCTTGGGTCAAGACGATCTTGTCACCCAGCTCCTGCAACTCTCCTCAAAAAACCTTTAAAATAGCGTGCTTTGCGGACCTCAGCTGGATCTTTTGCCAGTACAAGCCCGCGCCAGCCGCCATCAAGCGGCCAACCTTCACATTACTGATATGAAAACCGCTCAAGAAATTCGCGCCGGCAACGTCATCATGCACGGCAAGGACCC
>JBIIVW010000192.1:0-6333 GCA_044339205.1 Rhodoferax sp.
CTCCAGGTCTGATAACGAACAACCTGACGGCAGCCAACCTGTCCCTGCGAAGGGTGGCGATTGATACCTACCGGGAGAATGTGGCCTACCTTCACCGGGACTGCGCCGTGTACCGTGCTGAGGGTTTTCAGGCCCTCTCAAAAGTTGAAGTTCGCGCCAATGGGCGTCGAATTCTGGCCACGCTCAATGTAGTAGACGACCAAAACATCGTGGGATGTGATGAGCTGGGACTGTCGGAAGACGCCTTTCTGCAACTCGATATCCAGAATGGCTACACTGCGTCCGTCTCGCAGGCGGAGCCACCGGAGTCCATCAATGCGCTTCACCGCAAGCTCGCCGGTGAGCGGCTCGACCGAGATGACTTCAGGCGCATTGTGCGAGACATCGCAGAACTGCGTTATTCAAAGATTGAGTTGACTGCCTTTGTCGTGGCGACCAATCGGGATGAACTGGACCGGGAAGAGGTCTATTTTCTGACCGAAGCCATGATCGCCAGTGGACGCACCCTGGACTGGCAGGAGCGTTTGGTGGTGGACAAGCACTGCATCGGCGGGATACCCGGTAACCGCACGTCCATGCTGGTGGTCCCGATCGTGGCGGCACATGGCTTGCTGTGCCCCAAAACCTCGTCTCGCGCCATCACCTCACCCGCGGGGACTGCCGACACCATGGAAGTGCTGGCCAATGTGCAGCTGCCATTTGACCATCTGGCGGGCATCGTGCGCGACCATCGGGCCTGCCTGGCCTGGGGCGGCACGGCCAGGCTGTCGCCGGCGGACGACATTTTGATCTCGGTGGAGCGGCCCCTCGCGATTGATTCGCCGGGTCAGATGGTGGCGTCCATCCTGTCCAAAAAAATCGCTGCGGGATCAACCCATCTGGTGTTGGACATTCCCATTGGTCCAACTGCCAAGGTGCGCTCCATGCCGGAGGCGCAGCGCCTGCGCCGGCTGTTTGAATATGTGGCGGGTCGCATTCACCTGTCGCTGGATGTCGTGATCACGGACGGTCGTCAGCCCATCGGCAACGGTATTGGCCCGGTTCTGGAGGCCCGTGATGTGATGCGAGTGCTGGAGAACGACCCGCGCGCGCCCAATGACTTGCGACAAAAATCCCTGCGGCTGGCTGGCCGACTGATCGAATGCAATCCCGATGTGCGGGGTGGCGATGGATTTGCTATTGCCCGGGATATTCTCGACTCGGGCCGTGCGCTCTCCAAAATGAACGCCATCATCATGGCCCAAGGCCAAAAGCCTTTTGACCACAACAACCCGGCGCTCGGTCCATTGACTTTTGAGATTCGTGCCAACCAGGCTGGCGCAGTCACGGACATCGACAACCTGCAAATTGCCCGGATTGCCCGTTTGGCTGGCGCCCCCAAAGTCGTCGGCGCAGGACTGGATCTGATGCGCAAACTGGGTGATCTGGTCGCCTCAGGAGATATTCTGTACCGGGTTTACGCCGGGTTTCAAAGCGACCTTGAATTTGCTCGCCAGGCCTGCGGGCGGTCAACCGGCTTCACTTTGGGCAGGACCGAAGACGTGCCTCGTGTTTTTGTGGAGTTCTGATGCCATCAAGCCCTGAAGCCCTGCCCCTGCTGCTGTGTCTTGAAAATGAAATGGCGAGCGGTGCGCGTATCGCTCACGCCGGCAATCTGGCCTTCGCCCGGATTGAGGAACACCGCTTTCCTGATGGTGAAATAAAGCTGCGACTACCCCGGACGCTCCCCAGGCTGACCGTCATTTTGTGCTCGCTGAATGACCCCAATGAAAAATTGATTGCTCTTTTGATGGCGGCTCATACAGCCCGCGATCTCGGTGCAAAACACCTGACACTGGTGGCACCTTATTTGGCCTACATGCGCCAGGACATCGCTTTTCAGGCGGGTGAAGCGATTAGCCAGCGTGCGGTGGGTGGCTTTCTGGCCCGTTTATTTGACGCATTGATCACGGTGGACCCTCATTTACACCGGGTGACCTCATTGCAGGAGGCTGTGCCGGTGGCTCGCGCCATCGTGCTCAGTGGAGCACCATCGCTGTCTGATCTCATTGCTGGCCGTCGCTCAAACCCGTTGCTGATCGGGCCAGACGAAGAGTCGGCTCAATGGGTCGCCCAAGCCGCCTCACGCCATGGCTTTGAGCATGCCGTGTGCCGAAAGGTGCGCCATGGCGATCGGGCAATAGAGATTTTCTTGCCTGATTTTCCGGTGGCAGGTCGCCAGGTGGTGTTGCTGGATGATGTGACAAGTACGGGACACACCATCGCCCAGGCAACACGCCTGCTGCTGCAAGCCGGTGCGACATCCGTCGACATGGCTGTCACCCACGCGCTCTTCGCAGGCAACGCCCTGCAGGTCATTCGGGACGCCGGCGTTGGTGATATCTGGAGTACTGACTGCATCAATCACCCGAGCAACGCTGTCAGCCTGGCCGTGCCCATTGCGCAGGCTTTGGCGCTGGTGCATGCATCCGAAGGTGGTTAAGCCCAGCGGTTATCGCTGCATGGCGACGATGCGCTGCGCTTTACCGCTGTTTCCTCTGGGCGCGGGATGCGCCAATTCAATCAGCACGCTAATGGGCGCCAGGCCCTGTGTTTTGGCGAAATTCAGCAAGACCTTGTGGCAGCGCTCGGCAGCATCCACACCCTGCGTGCCCTGCAAACCCAACCGCAAAACCAAGGTACGCTCATCGCGTTGACACAACTGAAAATCAAACACACCCGCCTCATCTTCAAGAACCGTGGTGAGCGCAAGTGGCAGCAGGGTGACAAGCTGCACATCGTGACCGGCCATAATCAATGGATCATCTCGCCTCCCCTTGACGGTGATCACAGGCAATGTGACCCCGCACGTACAGGGTTCCGGGTGAACCGTGATTTGGTCGCCCAAATCGTACCGAATTAAAGGCTGGGTGTGATTGGCAAGATTGGTCAGCAAAGTCGAATGTGAGGCAACACCATCTGGCACCGGCCCCCCCTTTTTATCAATGGGTTCCAGGATGAGCCAATCGGTATTGGCATGCATTTGCCCGTGACTGCACTCCCAGCCGATTGACAAGAACTCCGAGGCGCCATAGCTGTTCATCAAGGTGCAATGAAGCGCCGATTCCACATGGTGGCGGGCACCGTTGCCAAGCGTCTCTCCGCCAGTCCAAACCTCTTTGGGGGAGAAACGCAGAACGCCGCGCGTTGCAGCGTCAGCCACCAACACGGCCACGGTCGGGTAAGCCGCAAGCACAGTCGGGGCAAACTCGTTGAGTTGCCTGATCAACACGTCAAACGGCTCAAGGATAGAGAAAAACCGGAATGATTGCCCTAGCCAAGGGTTCATACGGCACAGTCGCCGCATGGACACAATGCTGGCGAAATGTCCGCTGGTTACACCAACAAAAGCAATTCGCTCAGTGATTGACATCGGGTCCATCCAGCGCTGCAACGGTCTGGGAACGCTACGGCGCAAGGCCTCCAGCGCATCGTAAACAGCCATCGCCTGCGCGTCTTGCACGAACACGCCGGGATGATGGCCCGTGCTCGAACTTTCCCACACCAGATACTCGTTCAGGTAAGGTTCGCCAATGCGGCCGGGCTCGGAAACAAACGCACGCAAATCCGCCAATTTGATTCGGGGATCTGTCACCCAATCGTCAAACCGCTCCATGAGCTCGGCCTTTTCGATGATCGGCAAGGCAGTGATCGGAAGAAGTTCAGGAAATTTATTGGGCAACCGCTCGGCGTAAATGCGTGAGCGCCGAGCGGCATCTGAAATCAGAGCGGCTTGCCTGAATTGCTGGCGGGCCTTGATCGCGTCCTGGCCAGACCTTGCGCTCACCAATACATCCAGCGCAACAGCGCTGATGAATAAAGGATCAAACAGAGTGTTCACATCTCTTCCTTGGTCACCAACAAGCAGTCAGCCTGACGCTCAAGGCACGGAATGAATATTGAATTGCCACAGATACGTTCATCATTTGGTGCTGGCCACATGCACCTCTCGAATACTAAGCCTTGATCAACACGTCGCACTTGAGAATGAGCAAACTGTCGTAAACCTGCCATTGATTGCACATGTGATTGCCCCACCGACCTGAGAAATATCCGACCATTAATACCCCCTTGATGATTGTCAAAATAGCAGCACTTCAGCAGGCTATGATCAAATTGAGTTTTAACGATATGGAGGTCAACATGACAGAAATGACAGCAGTTCAAAAAGACAAATTGATGAGTGATTTGCGCGTGGTTATTTCGGATGCAGAGGAGTTGCTGCGAATGACAGCTGACGAAGCTGGCGAAGGAGCAGCTGACCTACGTGGTCGCGTCCAAGCCAGGATGAATCAGGCAAAAATTGAATTGATTCATCTGCAGGAAGCTGCGGTTGCCAAGGTCAAGGCCGCAGGCCATGCAACGGACGAGTTCGTCCATGAGAATCCCTGGAAATCGATCGGTATAGCGGCCGGCTTGGGATTGGTGGTTGGGCTACTGGTGAGCCGCCGCTGAGTTGATATCTCGAATGGGTGAACCTGCCAAAGAAATTAGACTGTTTGCCTCGATTCGTCGCCTGTCAGCTACGGTACTCGAGTTAGCTCAAGTACGGATTGATCTGCTCAGCACCGAGTTGGAGCTTGAAAAGAGACGTATTTTCGATGGTCTGCTCTGGGGAACACTTGCAGTTGTTGTCTTGGGCGTGGGTCTGGTGCTCGCATGCTGCTTTGTGATGCTGCTCTTTTGGGACACTCACAGGCTGGTAACAGCGGGCGTCCTGGCGAGCGCTTTCCTTGGCAGCGGGATTTTGTTGGCTGTGATGGCAAGACGCCGACTGAGAAGTTTGGATGGCATGTTCCGGCTGAGTCTGAATGAGTTGGAACAAGACATTACTGAACTGAGGTCGACCAACAATCATGAACAACGATGACGTCGTTTTACGCCAACAGCGCTTGCTCGCGCGAAGCTCACAATTGCGCTTGCTTCTTTCCGACCAGACTCAGGCACTAAGAAAGCCACTGTCATGGGCGGACCAAGTAATGTCCGGCATGGCATGGCTGCGTCATAACCCTCAGTGGCCGCTTGGTGCCGTGCTTGCACTGGCAGTGGTGCGTCCACGCGGGGCCATACGCTGGGCGGGCCGCCTTTGGTGGGGATGGCAATCATTTAAGCGGGTGCGACAGTGGCTTGAGAGCAATTCCCTTCGGATTTGATTCACTGTTCGCGCCAGACGTTTCGGAACAAATAACACACAATGGTGACTATGGAAAAAACGGGCCACCTGACAGAACAACGCCTTGCAGATGCCTGGGCGGAATTACAAAGCCACTCGGATCAGGGTAGCGCCCTTGAAGCGGATGCGTACCGACTGGCATTTGCTGACCCGGAGTTTTTATTGCGCCGTGAAACGCGAGGGATAAGGTTCCAGCTCGAAATGCTGAAGCCCGATGTTGATCAGGCTGAGCAAGGCATTGACAGCACCATCGTGGTGTTTGGCAGCGCTCGCTTTCTCTCCCCCGAGAAGGCGCAGACCATGCTGACTCAAGCGCAGTTAGTTGGCGATGCCCGAGCTTTGGCGGTGGCCGAGCGACAGGTCAAGAACTCAAACTACTACGATCAAGCTCGTCTATTCGCCCGCATCGTGGCGGGACACAGCGCGCACCGTCGGCGAGAAGAGCGGCTGTTCATTGCAACGGGAGGCGGCCCAGGAATTATGGAGGCGGCTAACCGGGGCGCCCACGAAATGGGCGCTTTGAGCGTGGGGCTGAACATCGCCCTGGCCCATGAGCAATACCCCAACCCCTACATCACGCCCAACTTGAGCTTCAAGTTTCATTACTTTGCACTGCGAAAGATGCACTTCATGATGCGGGCCAAAGCGTTGGTTGCCTTTCCAGGCGGCTTTGGAACGCTAGATGAATTGTTTGAGGTCATTACGCTGGTTCAAACCCGCAAAGCCAAACCCGTCCCAATAGTTCTTTTTGGTAGCGAGTATTGGAAAAGACTATTCAACACCGATTTGCTAATTGAAGAAGGTGTGATTGCGGTTGAAGATCTTGAGCTTTTTACCTACGTTGATGATCCGGCTGACGCTTGGGAGGTCATCAGAAAATTCTACAACCTCTGAAATAGAGCACACCTGAGAATTCAATTATCAAGAGTCACATTTAATTTTCATTGGCGCTATCTTTGCGCTAATGGAAATTGACTCTGGGACAAGAATGACAAAAGCCTCCTTAAGGAGGCCTTTGAAGTCAAGAACTGAAGTCTTGTTAATTTGGTGGGATGTGCGGGGGTCGAACCCACGACAAACGGATTAAAAGTCCGCTGCTCTACCAACTGAGCTAACATCCC
>JBIIVW010000101.1:0-11791 GCA_044339205.1 Rhodoferax sp.
TCAAGTATCTGCTGGAAACCAAGGTGGGCGCTGCCGGCGCTGGCGAGCGTCGGGTCAAAGTGGTATCTCGGGACGATCCCAACGGAATGCCCTCTGTGACGCTGGTGAAGGTCCGAGAGGCGCTGGTGACGGGTTTCACCCTGCTGGAAGTCACGATCAAGACGGGACGAACGCACCAGATTCGTGTCCATCTGGCAAGCGAAGGTTTCCCCATTGCTGGCGATGAAAAATATGGCGACTTTGAATTGAACAAGAAGCTGCTGCGAGCAGGAGAGCTCCCAGCCCTCAAGCGCATGTTTTTGCATGCCTGGCGTCTGCAGTTCAATCATCCGGGCAGCGGCGAGCGGATTGAATTGCTGGCCCAATTACCCACTGAACTCGGAGCATTCGCGACCCATGCATACCCAAGCGCACCCGGCTAGAAAAATGTCCTACCAATTTGACCTGATCGCCTTTGACTGGGATGGCACCCTGTTTGACTCAACAGCCATCATCACGCAGTGCATCCAGAACGCAGTTCAAGATGTGGGCGGCGCCAGGCCGAGCGACAAAGATGCGTCCTATGTCATCGGCATGGGCTTGATGCAGGCTTTGGCGCATGCTGCACCGGATGTGCCCGTTGACCGTTACCCCGAACTGGGAGCGCGTTACCGTCATCATTACACCACCCATCAAAATGACATCAGCCTCTTTAACGGGGTGCTTGGCATGCTTGCAGACTTGAAGTCGCGCAAGCATGTATTGACGGTGGCCACTGGCAAGAGCCGACTTGGTTTGGACGAGGCCCTCAATGCAGTAGAGCTCAAAGGTGTATTCGACGGTTCGCGTACGGCTGACGAGACTGCTGGCAAGCCGCATCCCCGGATGTTGAATGAGTTGATGGCGCAGTTCGGTGTTGAGCCTGCTCGCACGCTGATGATCGGCGACACCACCCATGACTTGCAGATGGCCCTCAATGCCCAATGCCCCAGCGTCGGCGTGAGTTATGGCGCACATGAGCCTGATGCCTTTTACGCCCTGGCGCCCCTCTACATCGCCCATTCCGTCCAGTCGCTGCATCAGTGGCTGCTGGCAAACGCCTGACTGGCAAGTGTCTGGCCATGATCGGTGAAATCCTCTTGTGTAAGGCCGCCGATCTGGTGAACAGCGGCGAGGCCGTGCCCTTTGACGTCATCTACTGTGGTCAGACCAGCCAGGCCTTTTGCATTCGGTACCAGGACCAGGTGCACGCCTATCTCAATCGATGTTCTCATGTGCCCATGGAAATGGACTACCAGCCTAATCGATTTTTCGACAGCACAGGCCACTGGCTGATGTGTGCTACCCACGGCGCCATGTATGACCCGCAGACCGGTGCGTGTCGTGGCGGCCCGTGTCGGGGTGGTTTGATAAAGATAGCCCTGTCCGAGAGCGGCGGCGTAGTGCACTGGCATACTGCCCACAACCTTAAGTCTCTAGAGTTATAAATGACCGACCCTACCCATCCTGATCAATCCACTGAAACCTCCGGTATGAATTCCCGGCCTGACCAGAGTCCGAATTCCACTTCGACCCAAGCTGAACGTGGGTCCAACGCACCTCGAGATGGAGCCAAATCCGGGACGGGTGAAGAAATCACCTGGGAGCGTGCGACGCTGGAGAAGTTGGTGTTCGCGACACTCCATGAGCAGCGGTTGGCCCGACGTTGGCGCAGTTTTGTCCGACTTTCCTGGTTGGCCTTCTTCATCTTTATTGTCTGGCTGGGGTTCAGCCAGACAGGACCGACCCGCTCGGTCTCGACGCCTCACACCGCCGTGGTGGAAATCAAGGGCGAGATTGCTTCCGGGGCGGAAGCCAGCGCCGAAATGATTATTTCTGCCTTGCGAGGTGCCTTTGAAGATCCTGGCGCCCAAGCGGTGGTGCTGCTCATCAATTCGCCCGGCGGAAGTCCGGTGCAAGCCGGCATCATCAACGACGAGTTGTTGCGGCTTAAAGCCAAGCATTCCAAGCCCCTGTATGCGGTGGTTGAAGAATCCTGTGCATCAGCTGCTTATTACATTGCGGTTGCCGCCGACCAGATTTTTGTGGACAAGGCCAGCATTGTGGGCAGTATTGGTGTGCTGATGGATGGCTTTGGTTTCACCGGATTGATGGAAAAATTGGGTGTGGAGCGTCGTCTGATGACGGCTGGTGCAAACAAGGGCTTCCTGGACCCTTTCAGCCCCCAGTCAGAGGCCCAGCAGGCCTATGCGCAGACCATGTTGAATCAAATTCACAAGCAGTTCATCGACGTGGTAAAGGCAGGCCGGGGTACCCGATTGAAAGAAACACCAGAGACTTTCAGTGGTTTGTTCTGGAGTGGTGAGCAGGCAGTCGAACTTGGACTGGCCGACCGCCTCGGCAACCTTGACTTCGTTGCCCGTGAAATCGTCAAGGCTGAAGAAATCATTGACTACACCCGCCGCGAAAATGTGGCGGAACGGCTGGTCAAGCGTTTTGGTTCATCGATCGGGGAGGGCGCTGCGCGCGTTCTGAGCTTAAGTCCCTCGGTCCGTTGAGGCCAACTATCGGCCGAGGGCGAACACGGCGGGCGTGGCGTTGTCCACGACTGCTGTTCTTTTCTTCCAGTTCTTGATCGTGTCACTTTGGCAGGCGCCCCGGCTCAAAGTCAGACCACTACAAACCGCCAGGCGTGTGTTGTGTTGCAGCGTCTGAAGCAAGGTTTGCATCATGGCTGCGTTGCGATAGGGCGTCTCAATAAAGAGTTGGGTTTGCCCGGTTTTCAGGGCCAGTGATTCCAGCTCACGCACCCGTGCCGCCCGATCAGCGGCATCCTGAGGCAAATATCCGACAAAGGCAAAACTCTGGCCATTGAGGCCGCTGGCCGCCAGCGCGAGCAGCAGGGATACTGGCCCGGTGAGGGGTACAACCTCCATCCCCAAATCGTGGGCCGCACGGACCACTGACGAGCCCGGGTCTGCGACCGCAGGCATGCCGGCCTCGCTGACCAAGCCCATGTCGTGCCCTTGCAGGGCGGGTGTCAGAAGGGGGCTTGCATCAAAGTTGCCGTTGTGATCCCCTTTTTTGTGAACCTCACGTGGCAGTTCTTGAATCTGTAGCGCTTGCAGCGGGTTGTGAAGCGGGACGATCTCGTTGACGCGCTTCAAGTACCCACGGGCCGACTTGGCGTTCTCGCTGATCCAGTATTGCAACCTTGATGCGATCTCCAGGGTGCCCATCGGCATCGTATTTTGAAGATTAACGAGGTCATTGCAAGCAAAATCCAGCGGGGCGGGCACAAGATAGAGTCGCCCGAGCGGCGGTTGTTTTGCCTTTGCAGAGGTTGTGGGTTGTGTGGTCATAGCAGTTTGAGGCCCGCAGCCCGGAGCATTTTGCAAGTGCGTATCAGGGGCAATCCTACTAATGCAGTTGGGTCGTCGTTGTCTATGGACTCCAGCAGGGCAATGCCCAGTCCTTCACTTTTGGCGCTCCCTGCGCAGTCGTAGGGCGTTTCTGCTCTCAGATAACTTTCAATTTCAGGGTCGGAGAGTTCCCGGAATTTGACTTTGACCTGAGCCAGATCCATTTGTAAAAACCCGGTTTCAAGGCATGCCACGGCCACAGCAGTTTGAAAAATCACGGTTTGTCCCCGCATTTTTTGTAACTGCGCGACGGCCCGGACATGGTCTCCCGGCTTGCCCAGTGCTTCGCCGTGGAGATCCGCCACTTGGTCCGAGCCAATCACGATGCAGGCGGGGAACTGTGCCGCTACCACTTTCGCCTTGGCCAGAGCGAGGCGGCAGGCCATTGCCTGGGGTGTTTCAGAGACCAGAGGGGCTTCATCCACATCGGGGGCGGCCACGCTGAATGGAACACGCAGGCGCTCCAGAAGTTGACGGCGGTAGGGCGATGTGGAACCCAGGACAAGTTTGCGTTGGATGGTGTCGATCATGCCGTGATTCTCTTACACTGCGGAGATGAAACAAGAGTCCCCCCCTACCCATCTGGACGTCAAGGCGTTTGCACAGGCGGCCAGCCAGGCCGACGGCTTTGATTTGCTATCAAAATACGATCGACTCATGCAAGAGACAAGCCGGCTAGGGGCCGAAAGGCTGCTTAAATGGTCTGCTCGTGGCGAATTCCGATCCGACGAGGGTGTGGCTGCTGAAGTGTGGCTTCACTTGAATGTGCAGGTGAGCTTGCCGTTGACATGCCAGCGCTGCCTGGGGCCGGTGGATATTGAGGTGTCCATCGACCGGTCGTTTCGTTTTGTCGAAGGCGAGGAAGCTGCGGAGACCCAGGATGAGGACGCTGAAGAGGATGTGCTCGCACTGAGCAAGGATTTCAATTTATTGGATTTGATTGAAGATGAGGTATTGATGGCTCTGCCCGTGGTCCCCGCTCATGACGTTTGCCCGGTGGATCTCAAGTTGTCTGTTGCCGACACTGGATTTGAAGCGGCGCTAACGGAAAAGCGCAATCCTTTTGCTGTCCTGGCCAAGTTACAGGACAAGAAATCCAAGTAGTCTGGCAGGTAAGCTATAATTGAAGGCTTCACGCGGGTTGCAAAAGTTGCGTGTTTCACTAACCCAACATGTTGCGGCCTTCGCGACATAAATGCCCAGGAGCAGACCATGGCTGTCCAACAAAACAAAAAGTCCCCTTCCAAGCGCGGTATGCACCGCTCACACAACGCTCTGGTTGTGCCCGGTATCGCTGTAGAGTCCACCACGGGCGAAACCCATTTGCGCCACCACATCAGCGCAACCGGTTTCTATCGTGGCCGCAAAGTTTTAAAGACTAAAAACGAAGCCTGATTGACTCATTAGGCAAGGGCCCGAGGCTACCGTGTTTGTAGCGTCGGGCCTTTATTTTTTTGTGTCTGGTATTTGCATGTTTTTGGTTGGGTCGCACTAGTTTTCATGATTACTATCGCAGTCGATTGCATGGGGGGTGACCATGGTCCAAAAGTCACTTTGCCTGCCTGTCGCAATTTTCTCGATCAGCACAAGGACACGCAACTGCTTCTGGTGGGTCTGCCTGAAAGCCTGAAAGGGTTTTTGCATCCCAGGGCCACGACGGTGGTGGCCAGCGAGGTGGTTGGCATGGATGATCCGCTTGAAGTCGCGTTGCGGCGGAAAAAAGACTCGTCCATGCGAGTGGCCATCCAGCTAGTCAAGGACGGACGGGCCCAGGCCGCCGTGTCTGCGGGCAACACCGCGGCGTTGATGGCGATTTCCCGTTACCTGCTTAAAACATTGGACGGCATTGACCGTCCAGCGATTGCAGGCCAAATTCCCAATGCCAAAGGGCAGGCCACCACCGTGCTGGACATGGGGGCCAATGTCGACTGTTCTGCGGAACATTTGCTGCAGTTCGCAATGATGGGTTCCGCGTTTGTCTCCGTGTTGAGTGGCAATGACAACCCAACCGTGGGCTTGCTCAATATTGGTGAAGAAGCCATCAAGGGCAACGAAGTCATCAAAAAAGCCGGAGAAATGCTCCGGGCTGCCTCCAGGGCCGGAGACTTGAACTTTTATGGCAATGTTGAGGGAAACGATATTTTCAAGGGCACGGCAGACATCGTTGTTTGCGATGGTTTTGTCGGCAACGTCGCCTTGAAGGCTAGTGAAGGTTTAGCCACCATGATCGTTGATTTCTTGAAAATGGAATTCTCGCGGACCGTATTTACCAAAATGGCAGCTATCGCCGCCTATCCCGTCATATCAGCTCTTAAAAAGCGCATGGACCATCGGCGCTATAACGGCGGCGCCTTGTTAGGCTTGCGCGGGCTGGTCTTCAAAAGTCACGGCTCCGCTGACGAAGTGGCTTTTGAATTTGCTTTGAAGCGGGCGTACGATGCTGCCCGAAATAACTTGCTTGACCGCGTTCAGGTCCGTATCGCGCATGTGGCTCCGCTCCTGGTGGCCATGGAGCCGTCGGTCCAGAGCGATGCTGCCGCACTCGTTTGACCCATGAAAACTTACTCTCGCATCACTGGGACTGGCAGCTTCCTGCCCCCGCGTCGGCTCTCCAACGCTGATCTGGCGTCGGAACTGGCTGCCAAAGGCATAGAAACTTCACACCAATGGATTGTGGAGCGCACGGGTATCGAGGCCCGGCACTTTGCGGACCCGGGTGTTTGCAGCAGTGACCTGGCGCTGGAGGCTTGTCGCAACGCTCTGCAGGCCGCGGGCCTTGAACCGACAGACATCGACTTGATTATTGTGGCCACGTCCACGCCCGACATGGTTTTCCCTTCGACGGCCTGCATTTTGCAGAACAAATTGGGCGCCAATGGCTGCCCGGCGTTTGATGTGCAGGCGGTATGCAGCGGTTTCATCTACGCGTTGACGGTGGCCGACGCCATGATCAAAACAGGCACAGCCAAGCGGGCGCTGGTGGTGGGGGCCGAGGTGTTTTCGCGCATTCTTGACTTCACCGACCGGACGACTTGCGTGCTGTTTGGTGATGGAGCTGGTGCGGTCGTCCTGGAGGCGTCTGATACGCCGGGAATTTTGGCCAGCGATCTGCATGCAGATGGCAAGCACGTGGGTATTTTGTGTGTACCGGGTCATGTTTCTGGTGGGCAGGTGCTGGGGAATCCCCTGTTGAAGATGGATGGCCAGGCGGTGTTCAAGTTGGCCGTCGGTTTGCTTGACGCGGCAGCCCGAGCCACCCTTGGCAAGGCGGGCGTTGAAGCGACGGATATTGACTGGTTGATTCCGCACCAGGCCAATTTGCGCATCATGCAAAGTACCGCGAAAAAGCTCAAGTTGCCCATGGACAAAGTGATCATCACGGTGGACCAGCATGGCAACACCTCGGCCGCCTCCATCCCGTTGGCGCTGGATGTGGGGGTGCGATCCGGCCGTGTCAAACCGGGTGAGTTGGCTTTGCTTGAGGGCGTCGGTGGAGGCTTTACCTGGGGAGCTGTGCTCCTGAAAATGTAGCTATTAGCCCAATATATCTGCCGGCTAGAGCCTATTTTCCTTGTTATTTAGTCAAGAACGCATGAATTCTTTTGCATTTGTATTTCCGGGCCAGGGTTCCCAGTCCGTGGGCATGCTTGATGCCTGGGGCGATCATCCTGTTGTACTCGACGCGTTGCGTGAGGCGTCAGATGCCTTGGGTGAAGATATCGCGAGCCTGATTCGGGAAGGCCCCAAGGAACTGCTCGCGCTAACAACCAACACCCAACCCGTCATGCTGGTGGCTGCGGTGGCTGCCTACCGGGTCTGGATGGCTGAGACCGGCGTTGCGCCCTCGGTCGTTGCCGGGCATTCGCTGGGTGAGTATTCTGCTCTGGTGGCCGCAGGCGTGTTGACTTTGACCCAGGCCGCTCCATTGGTCCGATTTCGCGCGCAAGCCATGCAGGAGGCTGTGCCGGTGGGCGTGGGCGCCATGGCTGCCATTCTCGGCATGGAGGCCGCCAAAGTCATCAAGGGCTGCCTGGACGCGACGCAGGAATTTGGCGAGGGTTCGCCAGAAATCGTGGAAGCAGTCAACTTCAATGACCCCTTGCAGACAGTGATCGCCGGCAGCAAGGCTGCCGTGGCGCGGGCCTGTGAGTTGCTCAAGTCCCATGGCGCCAAGCGCGCGCTGCCTTTGCCAGTATCCGCGCCTTTTCATTCCTGTCTGATGAAGCCCGCGGCTCTAAGACTCCAGGAGAAACTGCAGTCGGTCGTGTTTTTACGACCCCAAATCCCGGTGATCAACAACATTGATGTGGCCATGGAGCTTGACGTGGACCGCATCCGTGATGCGCTTTACCGCCAGGCTTTCGGGCCGGTGCGGTGGGTGGAGTGCGTTCAAGCCATCAAGACGCGCTCAGTCACCCATATTGTTGAATGTGGTCCCGGCAAAGTGCTGGCGGGCATGGTCAAGCGGATTGACCCGGCGCTGACTGGCCTCGCCCTGTTTGATCCAGCCAGCTTGAGTGATGTCAGGCAACAACTTTTGGAGGGCGTCCATGCGTGATGTTGTGTATGAAGGCCAGGTGGCCCTGGTTACGGGTGCCTCGCGGGGTATCGGCGCGGCCATTGCACTCGCCTTGGCTCAGCGTGGACTGAAGGTGATCGGTACAGCTACCACCGAGGAGGGCGCTGTAAAAATTGGCCATGCCTTGGCTGCATTTCCCGGTTGCAGTGGCGTGCCATTGAATGTCAATGATGCGCAAGGCGCAGAGGCTGCCATTGACGCCATCGTCAAAGAACACGGCGGCTTGCAGGTGCTGGTAAATAACGCCGGCATCACGCGTGACAACCTGGCCATGCGCATGAAAGACGACGAGTGGGATGCCGTGCTCGATACCAACCTCAAGGCCGTGTTTCGCATGAGCCGGGCGGTGATGCGCACCATGATGAAGCAGCGCTATGGCCGCATTATCAGCATCACGTCGGTTGTGGGATCAAGCGGTAACCCTGGCCAGGCCAATTACGCGGCCGCCAAGGCCGGAGTAGCCGGCATGACCCGCGCGCTGGCGCGTGAGCTTGGCTCCCGCAACATCACAGTCAATTGTGTCGCCCCCGGATTTATCGAGACCGACATGACAGCCCATCTTCCTGCAGAGCAGCACAAGGCTTTGTTGAGCCAGATTCCTCTGGGTCAGCTCGGACAGCCTTCGGACATCGCGCATGCTGTCATGTACCTAGCCTCGCCTCAGGCAGCTTATGTCACCGGACAGGAGCTGCATGTCAACGGTGGCATGTTCATGGCCTGACCCTTTGAATCAAGCCGATTTATCCGCTCGGCAGCTGGAATCCGGGAAGTCCCCGAAGCACGGCTAAAATCGCGGATCTATTTACTACCCTCTGAGGGAATCCATGAGTGATATCGAAGTACGCGTAAAAAAAATCATTGCCGAGCAACTCGGTGTAGAAGAGTCACAAGTGACCAACGAAAAAGCCTTTGTGGCCGATCTGGGTGCCGACTCCCTTGACACCGTGGAGCTGGTGATGGCTTTGGAGGATGAGTTCGGAATCGAGATTCCTGACGAAGACGCAGAGAAAATCACGACTGTGCAAAACGCGATTGACTACGCCAGCACGCACAAAAAAGCCTGATTTTCTTGTGTATGGCGCATTCATGCGCCGTGGCCCCGAGAGCGGCTGTCCGTGACGGAGTGCCCTGAGCATCAGGGCCGATCCACAGCCTGGCTTCATGCCGCTCCAGGCGGCTTTCTTTAGATCAACTACTGACTGCAAATTTCTATGTCTCGTCGTCGCGTTGTTGTAACAGGTTTGGGTTGTATCAGTCCCGTGGGCAACACGGTCCCGGATGCCTGGGCCAACCTGCTGGCCGGCAAGTCCGGCATTGATCTGATCACCAAGTTCGATGCATCCAGCTTTTCCTGCAAAATCGCAGGTGAGGTCAAGAACTTCGATCTTGAGTCCTACATCAGCGCCAAAGAGGCGCGTGCCATGGACACCTTCATTCACTTCGGTATCGCCGCAGCAAGTCAAGCCGTGGCTGACGCGGGTTTGCCTACCGGGGACGCCCTCGGGGACGAACTGGCCGCCCGCATAGGCGTGGTCCTGGGTTCGGGTATTGGTGGTTTGCCCATGATTGAGAGCGTGCACACCGAGTATGTGCAACGTGGCGCTCGCCGTATTTCCCCCTTTTTTGTGCCTTCCACCATCGTCAATATGGTGGCGGGACATGTGTCGATTCGTTTTGGTTTCAAAGGCCCCAATCTGTCCATCGTGACGGCTTGCACCACCGGGCTGCATTGCATTGGTCAAGCCGGCCGGATGATTGAGTACGGTGATGCCGACATCATGATTGCTGGTGGTTCAGAGGCTACCGTGTCGCCCTTGGGTGTGGGCGGTTTCGCGGCCATGCGCGCCCTGAGCACCCGCAATGACGATCCCCAGACGGCTTCGCGCCCTTGGGACAAGGACCGTGACGGTTTTGTCCTGGGTGAGGGAGCTGGCGTGATGGTGCTTGAAGAGTACGAACACGCCAAAGCCCGCGGTGCCAGGATTTACGCTGAACTGGCTGGTTTTGGCATGAGTGCTGATGCCGGTCACATGACCGCACCCAATATGGACGGCCCACGTCGTGCCATGGTCTCCGCCCTGCAAAACGCCGGTGTGAATGCCGATGCGGTGGATTATCTGAACGCCCACGGCACGTCGACACCCTTGGGTGACCTGAACGAGACTAACGCGATCAAGGCCGCCTTGGGCGATCACGCCAAAAAGACGGTGGTGAACTCCACCAAATCCATGACAGGTCACCTGCTGGGTGGTGCCGGTGGTATTGAGTCGGTGTTCACCGTGCTGGCCTTGCACCACCAAAAGAGCCCGCCCACGATCAACATCTTCAACCAGGACCCGGAGTGCGACCTGGACTACTGTGCCAACACGGCGCGGGACATGAAGATTGACGTTGCCCTCAAGAACAATTTTGGTTTTGGCGGTACCAACGGTTCGCTGGTGTTCAAGCGTGCGCCCTGAGCGCCAGCAGAACTGAGTTGAGCCGCAGCGACCACGCAGCCCCAGCATGCACAACGCCCCAGCGGTGACTTACCCGGTGGGGCGTTCCTATTTTCACGGCGTGATGGTCGTCGCAGCTGGTTTTCTGGGCTGCCTTGTCCTCCTGTTTTGGTTGAGTGCCCCGGCTGCCCCGGGCTGGCGTCAGTGGCTTATGGCTGGTGTTCTGCTTGCTGCGGTGCTGGGCGCGGGCAAGGCCTGGCATCGTTCTCCCCGAGGCACCTTGCGGTGGAGTGGCTATGTGTGGGAGTGGACCTCTGACGGGGCGACGCAGGTTGGGCATCTGCTTGTTCATCTTGACTTCCAGTCCTGGATGGTCGTGAGTTGGCGCCCTGACCGGGGCGCGGCGAGGTGGCTCTGGCCAGAACGCCGTTCAGATGCCTTGAACTGGCACGCGCTGCGTCGGGCCGTGTTTGCCCGGGGCGGTGCGGGTCACCACCAGGACTCGGGTGGTAATCAACGCCGCAATCAGGGCAAGGCGTGATGGAGGATCCCAAGCCCCAAGCGGTGCAGGCGCAGCCCGCAGCCCCCGATAACAGCGATTTGTTGCTGGTGGAGCGGGCTGTCGCAGGGGATCAGGAGGCTTTCACATTGTTGGTGGTCAAGTACCAGCGGCGGGTTCAGCGGCTGATTGGTCGTATGGTGCGTGATGTGGATCTGGTGGAGGATATCGCCCAGGAAACCTTCATTCGCGCCTATCGGGCCTTGCACCAGTTCCGTGGTGACGCCCAGTTTTACACCTGGCTTTACCGCATTGCCGTGAACACGGCCAAAAAATTCCTGCTCGATCTCAAGAGAAATCCTACCGTTTCAGACTTTGTCGCGAAAACTGATGATGACGGGGATGAAACTTTTTGGCCTGGCCATGAATCAATCAACGATGAAACACCGGAATCGGTGCTGGCGGCCAAAGAAGTGGGTCTGGCAGTGAATGCGGCTCTGGATGCGTTACCGCAGGACCTGCGACTGGCCCTGACTTTGCGTGAAATGGATGGGATGAGCTATGAGGACATTGCCGAGGCCATGAATTGCCCGATTGGAACCGTACGGTCCCGAATTTTTCGCGCTCGGGAAGCGATCTCTGCCAAAGTGAAGCCCATGCTGGAACGACAAACCAGCAAGCGCTGGTAACCCTCTAAAACTGGATGTGATGATGCAGGAAGCTTTAAAGAACCGTGAACTCGTATCGGCGTTGGTCGATGGTCAATTGCAAGGCGAGGAGTTCGCGCAAGCAGCTGACTGGGCGGCCCGGGATGTCGAGGGTCAACTGACCTGGCAGGCCTACCATGCGGTGGGCGAGGTGTTGCGCACGGGTG